>CAUJHL010000059.1 GCA_963204705.1 Pseudomonadota bacterium
CGCCACTCCTTTGACCGGAACGGGTAAATGGGCGGGCAATGGCATTTGCGAGAGCTGCCGAAGTTTAGCAGCGGGTAATGCACCCGTTGGAGATGGGGGGTGGCTAGCACAGCTTACGAGACCAGTAATTATTAGCCCTGTAACCATTATCCCCATAAGGGCGTTCTGGATTCGCCCTGAGAGCGGCCAGAAAAGCCCTATTCTTTGACAGGAGTTTGCTGTGGATAACTTTGGGTATGATCTGTGCATAACGGTGAAAAATCTGTGGATAACTAATAGGAAAGTATCGGCTGAGCGGAGTTTCCTGAGTCTGTTCAGACCGTGATTAAAAGTTGGCATTAATAGTTGGGATTAATAGTTGGGTTTAAAAGTTGGGTTTAAAAGTAGGCCAGTGTCAGGCGTAACCGGTTGACCATATCATTGGCTATCAATACCTGTTCCCGCTGGTAGCCCATACGGTCGTCGTTTTGGCGCATTTCTCGCCGAATCTCTCGCCGCCGGGATTCTGTGGTGTCTTTTTTCTCAAGCTCCAGACTCAGTGACTGCTGCTTGTTGTCCAGTTCTTCCAGTGCCGATTGTGCGCGGTACAGGGTTCTGCCGGCATCGCGATAGGGCTGGAGAGCAGGCTGAAGCGCACTGGGGCACTGGCTGATCTCACCCCGCCCATCTATCGACTCGCTCAGTATGCGGCTTTTGGTGCAATAGCCCTTTAAGCCTGTTTGATAGCCTTGTCGATAGAGTGCCACATTGACCGGCAGGCCATGGCTTTGGCAACTTTTCAGATGCTCAGCAATCCGGTCAGGGGAGCCCCGGCTCGCGTCCCGTTCGCCCAATGCACGCCAGTCGGCAGTCCGGCATTCTTCCAGTGTGAGGCTGGCACAACCATTCAGCACAACGAGGCACAGCGCGCCCAGCAGCAAGGATCGGCCTTGAGTAAACAGGGGGGTGCTTTGGGCTGAGGAAAAATGGCCATTCATGATGGGTCGGTTCCGCCGTGTGATTCACTCTCTTTAAGGCAAATAGCCCTGTGTTTGCAAGAGCTTTTGCATGGCAGCTGGGATACCCGCCTGCAAGGCCTCAGTGCCTGTCATCCAGCGGCCGGTGGCTGGCTGGCTGTAAGTAGGATTGGGATTGGGATTGGAATTGGAATGGAGGCCAGGTTGTTTGCTATCAGACAACGATATCCAGCGGGGGCTGAGAATCAGCGTAAAATGGCTAAATACATGTCGAAAAGGGGACGGAGATGTTTCTACGCTGGCTGAGGTGACAGGAGGTGTGCCAGCGTCAAAGGTGTGCAGTCGCTCATGAATGGGCAAGTCTTGGGCCACACTAAGCGGCAGGCACCAGAGGCCATTCCATAATCCCTGTTCAGGCCGTTGTAGCCACCAGAGCTTTTGTTCATGTCGTGTCTGTTGTTGGGATAGTGCGCCAGCGTCTTCGGCATGAATAAGCCAAACGGTCGCTGGGTAAATGGGCTTTTGAGCTTTAGGTCTTTTTTCGGGAAACCGCTCGACGGCATTTTGTGTAAAGGCCAGACAATCGGTATTCAGCGGACACAGTAAACAGGCCGGTTTTGTCCGCGTACAGAGGGTTGCGCCCAAATCCATCATGGCCTGATTGTAGTTACTGGTAGGGCTAAATGCTGAACGACTATCCGTAGTATCTGCAACAGGGTGAGGTCCCTGAATAGCGGGCTCAGGCGTCAATTGGGTTGCCAGTGACCAGAGGCAATGCTGGGTAGCGGGGCTCAGGGCATCTCCGGTAATGGCACGGTGTCTGGCCAATACTCGCCGCACATTGCCGTCCTGAATGACGCCATACCGCCCCTGTCCCAGCGACAGAATCGCTCCTGCCGTCGAGCGACCAATGCCTGGCAGAGCCATCCAGTCCTCAAGATCCTGAGGAAATGTACCCAGTCCGTGTACCAGTTGCGCGGCACGATGCAGATTGCGCGCGCGGGCGTAATAGCCCAGTCCTGCCCAATACGGCGCAACCTCTTCCCAGCTCGCCTCTGCGAGTGCCTGTACCTCAGGAAAGCGCTGCAAAAAACGTTCAAAATACGGAATCACCGTAGTCACTTGGGTCTGTTGCAGCATGATTTCTGAGACCCAGACTTTCCAGGGATCGTCCGGCACCTGCCAGGGCAGACCATGCCGTCCCGAGACTGCAAACCACTCCAGCAGACGTTGCTGA
This sequence comes from Pseudomonadota bacterium, assembly GCA_963204705.1. Taxonomy (GTDB): domain Bacteria; phylum Pseudomonadota; class Gammaproteobacteria; order Pseudomonadales; family Moraxellaceae; genus CAUJHL01. Next base: position 2,194 of record CAUJHL010000059.1, read on the forward strand.
AAAGAGGCAATATAGTCAGGCGTCAGGGTGTCAGCCAAGCGGATTATTCCTCAAAAATCCGGCTAAAAAACGTCCGCAAATGTGCCCAGGAACGCCGGTCTGCGGCAGCGTTATAGCCAATATCGATGTGATTTTCTTCAGCAAGCCGGTCGGCATCCGGATTACTAAAGGCGTGTTTGGCATTGGGGTACACAATCAGTTTATAGGGCACTTTGGCAGCAGCCATTTCCTTGCGAAACGCCCCCACATCAGCGTAGCTGACCATGGAGTCCGCACCACCGTGGAGTACCAGTATGCGGGCTTTGACGGTATCCGGCTGGGCGGGAATCGTCGGTGTCAGATTGCCATGCACACTGACGACACCCTGAAGCGGCATCCCACTGCGCGCCATATCCAGCACCACTTTACCGCCAAAACAATAGCCTACAGCACCCAGCTTCGCTGAATCCACTTCTGGCTGGGCGACCAGCAGCCCCAATCCCAATTGCGCACGGTTCAGCGACTTAATAGGATCATTCATTACGCCATGCATCCACAGGGCTGCCTGTTTGGCATCATCGGTAGATTTGCCCTCACCGTACATATCCAGTGCCAATGCGGCATAGCCCAGCGCGGCAAGTTCGCGGGCCCTCTGGCGCGCATAGTCATTTTGACCCCACCATTCGTGCACCACGAGAATACCAGGACGTTTTTTTTCGGGTTGACTGTCGTCGTAGGCGTAATAAGCCATCAATTGAGTGCCATCTGGCGCTTTATAAGGCAATTCACGCGCTATCACTTCGGCAAACACGGCGCTACTTAAAAGCAATGCACTTAAAAGCGATGCACTTAAAAGCAATGTACTTGAAAACAATGTACTTGAAAACAATGCGCTTAAAAATAATTTAAATAAAAACAAAACATTAAATTTGTTTTTCCCAGATGTAGGACGCGTGCATAGGCGTACCATAGCTGGCCAAAAATCGCTGATCGCCATAGACGGCATCGCCTTTGACAGCATAATAATCCCTTGAAACGGTGTGTACTCAAGCGTGGAGCGTACCATAACTGGTCCATAATGAATATGCAGGCGCTATGCTGTGAAAGGACTGACAGTTGCGGTCAAATTAATTGACATGAATTTACATTAATTGACACTATGGAAAGCCAGCACGATTAGAACGCGGTATGCGTATTTGTGGGGTGAGAGCAATCTTTATGGAATTATTTTGCCACTGCTGTTTTAAGTATTGTGAAATAAAACTAACTGTCATGAAACGTGTTCGATTAAAAATAAAATGAGAAATCAATAAATTGAATCGAGAAATTAAAAACTTATTAAGAAATAATCGCTAAAAAATTCCCATCGAACGACCACTCCACGAGTAACCGACGATGGGAACTTTTGCGGCTAACCTTATAACTAATAAGGTTGGTTTAGCATGACCCGGGCAGGATGCCGGGTCTATCTAACCGTTAAACCTTAGGCAGTGAGCCACGGGAAATAAAAGCAACCACAGCTAGAATCACAGCAATCACGAGGAAAATGACGGCAAAGTCTTGTGACAGTCCAGCCACGCCACCAAAACCAAGCAGCGAAGCAACCAGAGCGATAACGGCAAAAATGATAGCCCAGCGAAACATGATAATTCTCCAGATATTGGGACTAAAAAGTGTACTAAATCAGTTGGGCTATTCTTTTGCTCAATCCGAAGATTTTACTTAACAATAGATTTCAACTGTGACACTGGTTAGCCATAAAGACTTAGGGTAAGGTAGTTTAAAAAACAGTCGATAGATAATTCACTATGAATAGTTTTTAATGAGTAGCATTAAATCCTATCCGGTGTTGAATCATTCAACGTCTGCCGATGAGTTCAGAATACCGAATTCAACTTTTTCTGCTGTGAGGCTTGAGTTACGGATTATGCCACTTGGTTTATTTTAGGGCATGGAGGATACAGACAGTGTCTTTTGTAAAATGATGCGGTAATTGGTTTTAAGCTTATGTTCTATAATAATTTTTAGTGTAAATTGTTCGTTAAGTCTTAGCTTGCGACGTCATTTTTAGAAGTAACATCTTATACACGGCTTAACGTGATGGGACAGTCTGTTACGCGAATTCTTGCAAACAAGACTGTTGAAAGCGGTCAGTCGACATGTTGAGAGCGTCTTAGTGAAACCTGACGAATTCCAGGGGACTGATTTATACTGAATCCCACTTCGACGCTTTGGACGCTGTCATGTTGCGACCCCACTTCTGGGACCATTACCCGCTGGATGAACTCACAAAAGAGGAATGGGAGGGGCTTTGTGACGGCTGTGGGCAATGCTGCCTGATTAAACTGGAGGATGAGGATACAGGCCGGATAGCTTACACGCAGCTGGCGTGTAAATTGCTTGATTGCGGAACGGGTTTATGCAGTAACTATGGTCAGCGTCAGGAATTTGTTCCCGATTGCATACAGCTTGCTCCACACATGGTCTCACAGTTGACCTGGTTACCTGCCAGTTGTGCCTATCGACGGATTCATGAAGGCCGGGGTCTTGCGAGCTGGCATCCCTTGATCTCAGGACATCGGGAGTCGGTTCGCCATGCCGGTAAGTCTGTCGCGGGACGCTGCCGGACGGAAGTTGGAGTCGATGAGGAGGATTGGGATCGCTACATCGTGCGCTGGGTAAAGCAATAGCAGCGTTTTTTTAATGACTAATCCTTGCGCTATTACAGTTGATCAATTAATAAACAAAAAAATGAACGCCTGTATAAAATACCATTGGTCGGAATGGTATTTAAACAACGAGCGTATTTAAACCTGTAAAAATGGCCTGAATTCACAATTTTATTTGGGGATATTGATAATAATTGACATTATAAAACAATAACTTAAATAATAAAGTCGGAATTTGTCAATAATAATTGTGGAGGTGATTGGCTGGGACTGTAGTCTAGCCGTAATTAATTCGTCTAATCGTGTATTTATTATGAAATATGGGCGTGTTAGTGTCTCTTCATCGTAGACGCTTACCGATTGCACGCGGCCAGATCAGCAGAAGTTTGCAGGACATCTGACTGACAGAAAAAAGCGTTTATTTTATGGATTTCCCTGATCCCTAATGCCTTTTGGCAGGAACCGACTATGAAAAAAATTGCGTATGGCCTGATGACTGCAACCACCCTGTTGATGGGTGCGATGGATGCGAATGCGTTCAGTCAGGAAACCCACCGCCGTATTGCGATGGATGCCGTGAATTATATGAAAGCCAATCCATCGACCACTAATTACGCCAAACTGCTGGCAGGTGCGACCGCAGCGGGTTATAGCATTAATCAGTTCGCTACTGCGCTGGGTCAGGGTGCCTACGATGTGGATGACTTTGCCGATACCTATTTCTGCGGTGCTTCTACCGGTAGCTGCGTACTGGCTCCAGTATGGGGTGCCGGTTCAGGCATCGTGAAATACACCTCGTACTGGCATTTTCAGAACCAGACTCAGGGTGCCGACGTACACGGCAACGACTTTGGTGGCTATAACTATGCCAAGCTGACCGTCTGGGGCGATATCGACAATATGGCCGCTTCCTGGCTGTATGGCGATTATCTCGATGACGGCAAAGGCAATATGAAAGGCTGGTTCGGTGACAGCACCAAATACAATGCTTATGACCTGACCGAAGCCCATTATCGCCTGGGTGGCTACTCCACCCGCAGCATGTACGCTGACTTTGAAGCCATGCCATTTCAGCCCATCGATAACCTGGGTCAATACTGGTTTCAGCAATTCCTGAGTGCCCCAACCGTTCAGACACTGGGCTTTGTGCTGCACACGACGGATCTGCTGCAGCCTCACCACGTCTGGACCACTTCGGCCCTGAACCACGCTGGCTGGGAAGGCTGGGTAACCGATCATTACGATAGCCTTGCGCTGAATGACCAGAGCAAAGTCACTGCCGCTCTGAATGACCTGACTCCACTCACCGCGACTGCTACAGACATTCGCCCACTGCTGACCCAGGGCGGAACGATTGCCTACACCCAGGGTGGTATCGTGCTGTCCAGTACGGATGATGCCGACCGTACCCGCGTGGCCAATGTGGTGATTCCTCATGCGATTGCCATGGCAGTGCGTGTGCTGAATCGTGCAGCAGAGCGTTTCTAAGCCGTTCACTTTAAAACTGCGTCTTAAAAAGTGTCACCTTCGGGTGACATTTTTTTTAGTGTAGGTGCCATGGGAAATGACGTAGTCTGTGATTGAATAAGTCTGTGGTTGAATGAGTCTGTCAGGCAATGAATGACTGCACACAAGACGACGGATTCTCGGGCCTGTTCAGAGCCGACCAGAACCTGACTGTCGAAATCAGACATATCACACGCATCAGGGAAGGCGAGGCGACAGACAATGATCGCTCCCAGAGTTTTGAAAAAGACAGGATGAATACCATGCAAACCAGCATGCAAAACCGGATGACATTCAAAGCACGATTCAGCGCGAGTCTGAAATCAGGGTTAAGCGTGCTCCCAATGGTGTCGAGGGGCTTGGTGTTGACCAGAGCTCTTCCCTTCCGAAAGTCATTGCTGGCACTCATGTTTGGACTCTCTGCGGCTAGCTCCGCGAGTGCCACGGTTCAGTATGATCTGCACTCGCCGACACTGGCTGCTACAGTCGATCAATGGCAGGTTAGCCAGTCCATTTTGCAGCGCTTTACCCAGATTGCCCAGCGCAAAGAAGACAGGGTCTCCCCCCAGCTGGTGTTAAAGCGAATCATTGATAATCATCTGCTGGCCAGCTACGCACGTGCCCATTTCAAACCAGAAGACCTGATTGAGGACAGTCCGGCGGCCTATCACCCGGACGTTCAGATTCAGCAATCGCTGGTATCCAATATTATCGCGGCCTATGGCGATGCCATGCGCCCATCCACACCTTCTGGCCCTGCTGGCTCTACTGGAAAGGGTAAAACTGCAGCCTTTGGCCAGACACAGGCGCATCAGATGACTGACGATGACTGGAAGGCTGTCTTTGCCGATCAGCCCAAAATGAGCCTGTACTATCAATTGACGCCTGCAGGCAGAAAGGCGGCCGAGGGTCTGGTGTTGCGGCGCTATCGTTTTGGGTCGCAGCGCACGGGCGTGGTGACGCTGGCTGAGGTCTACGATGCCCAGCATGTACAGGGACGCAACCAGATACATCAAAAGGACGCTGCCTATGTGGATCAGCAGGCGCAGAATATTCTGGAAGGGCGTTTTGCGGTGGGCTGGCTGGAGCACCACTCCGGCCTCTCTGCAACCGAGGTAGCAACGTTTCGGCAGATCGTGCTGGATCATCTGCAGGTGCAGGGCTATCTGGCGCACATTGGCGTCGCAGCGGACATTCATGACGATGTACCTTACCTGAAACAGGTCGCCAGTGAGGTGAGTCAGGAGGAAGTCAATGCGTTTTATAAAACCCATCTGGATATGTTTGAGCGGGTAGAGCGGGTAAAGGCCCGTCACATTCAGGTGCCCGATGAGGCCACCGCCAGGCAGGTACAAGCCGAACTGAAAAAGGGCCGAGCCTTCGCTGAGCTCGCCCAGCAGTATTCACAGGCTGAGGACAAAGGCTCCGGCGGTGACATGGGATGGGTGGTGCATCAGCCAAATAGCGCCAACTGGCTGGAAAGCTTATTGTTTTTTCAACCGGTCAATAAAGTCTCGGCCCCGGTGCGGATGCCTGGCCGCCCCGATCAGGCGGTGAGCTGGGAGCTGGTATTGGTGGAGCAAAAGGAAATCGGTCATCAGCCGATGGAAAGCAGCTCGGTGCGGTATGTGGCCAGTCAGGCGATTGCCCGTCAAAAAGTCCGTCAGGAATACGCCCAGACTCGCCTCAATGGCTGGCAACAGGCTGCCATTCATGTACAACCTACGCTAAAATTGTCCGATGCACCGCTGGCGGAGCCACTGGCACCATGAAAACCTCATTGATCTGGATCGGTCTCATACTGCTGATTGCCGTGGTCGGTGGGCTGGTGTACTGGCTTAAACCGGCTCCACAAGCACCCGTAGTGGTTTCAGCGCCGAGTCGCCCCCCGCAGGCACTTCCTCCCATCGTGGTCGCAGAAGCACCGCCTGCACCGGCCATTCCCGATAATATCGGCGTGGGCAGTACCGACAGTCCCATCCTGCCGATTCCAGATCCCGTGCTGTTTCCGCCGGTGGATGCCACCACCACCATGGCCAATGCTCGCGAGCACGGTGATGCCCGAATGCCACCGCTGGATCAGGTGAAAGATCAGCGTGAACCGCCCACGCCTGAGGAGCTGGCGGATCCCAAAGCCTATCAGCGTTATGAAGCCCGCCAAAATGCCAGGCTCTACAAGGCCTATGTCGCAGCGGCGGACGAAAAAATTCCGGAATTACAGGCAGATATCGACCGCGCACGCAAAGCGGGTTTCAGTAAGGAACAACTCAAAGAAGTCGAGGAAAAAGTTCGCCGCATTCAGGAAATGAAGGATCAACTTAAAGCACAGCACCCTGAGCTGTATCAGCAATAAGCCCCCTTTTTGACCCGCAGCCCGATGCGTGTTTTCTTATTAGCTGCGCGGGCAGTTGTTAGAGGCGAGTAGGGCGAAAAATGGTACACTCGTTCACCCATTTTTCCCGGTAAGTCCTAATGACTATTTCGCAGTCCTGCTTGCGTCACGCCATGGCGGAGGCCACCACCTATGAGGAATGGCTGGATTTTGCCCAGCAGCTGGATCAGCGTACCGGTGCCGATGAGTGGCGGGCGGAGGATCGGACGGAGCTGCTGCATTCGCGATTGATTCGCGACCATCAACAGCGGTTGAATCGCTTGTATGAACAGGGCGACTGGCAAGAGCTGGCAGCTTTGCTGACGGAAAGCCTCTATCGGCATTTGAGTGAGCTGAATAACCCTGAGCTGTATCAGGGCGCCTGGAGTGGGCCCAAGCAGATCGTGGTGGATTATCTGGATACCATCGAACGCTGCCTGCGCGGTATCACTGCGGAATCCGTCCCGGGGATTTCTCCTGCGCATAAACTGGCCCTGCTGGAACAGGCAGAGCGGGTGTTTGGCAAGCCTGCATTGATCCTGAGCGGTGGCGCTGCTTTTGGCATTTATCATCTGGGCGTGGTCAAATCGCTGTGGCAGGCGGGCTTGATGCCACGGATTCTGGCGGGTTCGAGCATGGGTGCCATCATGGCAACGGCCATTTGTAGCCGCAGTGATGACGAGCTGACGGTGTTTTTTCGGGAGCAACTGGAGTCGGTCGATCGCATCGCACTGAAATGGCGGGACTGGCAGGGCATACGGCAGCATCGCAGTCTGCTGGATGAACGTCAGGTGATGCAGCACATCGTGGCCAATGCGGGGAGCCATACCTTTAAAGAAGCCTTTGAGCGTTCAGGACGTGTGCTGAATATCACGGTGTCGCCCACCCGTACCCATCAAAAACCACGGCTGCTTAATTACCTCAGCGCGCCGGACGTGCTGATTGAAACCGCCGCACAGGCTTCGTGCGCGGTGCCCGGACTGTTTCCGCCCGTGTTATTGAAAGCACGCCGTGCTGATGGTGAAGAAAAACCCTATTTTTCCACCGAACGCTGGATCGATGGTTCGGTGCATGGTGATTTGCCGCGTGAACGATTGGCACGCCTGTTCAACGTCAATCAGACCATCGTGAGTCAGGCCAATCCCCATGTGATTCCGTTTATTCATAACCGCCAGCACCGGGGCATGCGCGCAACGGGCCAGCGGGTGGCGGTGAACCTGCTTCAGGCAAATACCGAACAGATACTGGACATTAGCCGGCAGGCACTCGGCTGGACGCCGCTCCGGTCTGCCCTGCGGCACGTGCATGCCATGGCCAGCCAGAGTTATCTGGGCGACATTACGATTCAGTTTCCTTTTCACCCACTGGCGTATCGGAGGGTCTTGTCGAACCCTACGCCAGAAGGTCTGAAACAGTATATTCGCTGGGGAGAACAGGCGACTTGGCCGCAACTCGCGATGATTCGGGAAACCACCCGGGTGAGCCGGGTATTAAATGAGTGCATTGATAGCCTGCGCGCGCAGCAGGCTGCTGATCTCTCACCGCTAAGCGCTTAAGCGGTTCGTTTCTTCAGCGATTCGTCCATCACCGATTCGTTCTTAAATGATTGCTGTTTAAACGATCCTCAGGCTAAACCGTCCGGTCTGGGCGAGCTCAGGATACCGGCATAGCGCCAGCAGTAGAGCCCAAACGCCATAACCCACAGGCCCATACTCAGGGCAATCCCAACAGTCCAGGGCAGCCCACTCGCCGCCGTTAGTACCCGAATCACCGCACACAGCACGATCAGGAAAAACGCCAGCGCCATCCCTGCAGGTAACTGCAGTGTTCTGCCGGTATGACCAAGGCTTACCCGGCTAATCACCCCCAGAATCAGCGCAGCCGCGGCACCGATGGCAATCAGGTGAATCCAGATCAGCGGAGACCACCAGCCCAGCAAGCCACCGGCCATGACCAGCCAGCCCGCGCTGATCATAAGCTGGGGCAGGTGCAGTATCCACAGCAAGGGCTCTTGCCGGATGCGCCAGCCTTGCCAGCGAATCACCCGCACACCACTGAGGACGCCCAGCACTGCCGCAAGACCAGCACTGAGCAAGGGCACAGACACCAGCATAGGCATGAGCATACTGGCTGCCAGCGCCATACCGCCTGCAATGAGGGCTTTCTCCAGCGCTGGAATCGGCTGGATCTGGGCTTCATTGGGAGCCAGTTGCTGCTTCATGCGCAGCCAGTTGTATGAAAATGATGGAGTAATCCGCCCCCCGATCACCAGCATCAGGACGCAGAGCAGGGTCAGCGCTGCATGGGCAAACCGCAGTTGCTGGGTGACTAACAAGCCTGCCTGAAAGAGCCAGTACACGGTCAACACAACCAGGATGATCAGATGCCGGCTTTGCTTTTTGGCATAAATGCGCCGGCCGGCATCCCAGGCCACCAGCGGCAAAAAGGCCAGCTCTATCCCAGCCACCAGCCAGAAGGGGAGGCTGCTGCCACAGAGGAGCACGATCCGGCCTGCCAGCCACACACTCCATAGCCCCACCAAAGGCCAGCCGTGGAGGCGAATGGTGCCTGTCCAGACACACACCGCCGTTAACAAAAAGCCCGCAATGGCCGCAGGCACCCAGCCAAACAGCATTTCATGGGCATGCCAGACCACTGGCGTCACCGCGAGCGCAGGCTGAATCCAGTGAAAGAGGATCGACCACCACAAGGGGATAATGGCGATGGCCATAACCCCCAGCGACAGGAAAAAAATCCGGAAGGGGTAGCTCATCAGCCAGTGCCAGCGACTGGCATCGGTGGGTAATGACGGGGGGCGATCCTGAATCTGCATGACACACACTGCCAATAAAACCAGTGCTTAGCCTAATGCAGTTTGGCTACGGATGCCATGCTTATGGTCAAGCTGGCATAGGAATTGGTAAGCATTGGCAGGAACGGGAATATTATCGGGGTGTTTGGCAGGCTGTACTATCAAGCTGCTGTATACAGTTGGCACGTGGCAAACTGAAGCAGAAAAATTCTGCTGAAACACGGGCCAAAAAGAGAAAACCCGCCCATTATCATCCAGATAGAGCGGGTCTCAGTTCAACGTCCTGTTGATGCATCCTTACAGCTCATTATCCATCCGAATAATTCGCTTTGTCTTCCTACGGCAGTCCTTCCTTCGGGTCATCCTGACCGACTTCCTTGTGCCGTGAAAGAATAATCACATTTTTTACCGAGCAGATACAGACGGCAAACACCTCAGTTACTGTACGTTTTGGCTTACACAGGCGTTTAGCGTGGGTAAAGTTCAGCTTTTACGGCGTGCCATACGGGGAATGTTCAGCCGTTGACGCTTCTCCCAGAGGGTTTTACGACTGATGCCTAGTGCTTCGGCCAGTTGGGTTTCGGTCATACCGGTTTCTAATTGGCGTACCGTCTGGATAAATTGTTGTTCCAGCAAATTACTGCCGGCGGGCAAATCCGCCAGCGAGTCCGGCAACAAGGCTGGGGGTGGAGTGTTGTGATGACCATTCGGAGCCGGGGTAGGTGATGCAGGAGTCGAAATGCCTGTTGGGCTGTGAGTGGAGGATAGAAAGGTCTGTCCATCGGTCAGCATGGCATAGGTCTGTCGGGGATGCTCCTCCACGGTATCCGGAATGCGGATCAGTTCTGGACCTATGCGGCCACCTTTGCACATGATCACGGCATATTCCAGCACGTTTTGCAGTTCGCGCACATTACCGGGCCAGCTATGGCGACTGAGGCGCTGCGAGGCTTCAATGGACAGCCCTGGGCAGCTTTTCCGGTGCTTCTCACAAAATTGCTGAATGAGCTGATTGGCCAGCAGCAGCAGATCATCTCCCCGCTGGCGCAAGGGCGGGAGCAGTAGGGAGACCACATGCAGGCGAAAATACAAATCCGCCCGGAACTTGCCTTCACGTACCATTTGTTCCAGATTGCGGTGCGTTGCCGCAATCAGTCGGATATCGACCCGGCGGGTTTCATGGGTACCCAGACGGCGGATTTCACGTTCCTGAAGCAAGCGCAATAAGCGTGCCTGTGCTTCCAGAGGCAGCTCGCCGATTTCATCCAGAAAAAGCGTCCCCTGATCGGCTGCTTCCACCAGCCCTTTACGTAAGGTATTAGCACCGGTAAAGGCGCCTTTTTCATGGCCAAAGAGTTCATCTTCCATCAGGCTGTCTGGAATGGCAGCACAATTGACGGCAATCCACGGCTGTGTGGCACGGGGACTGAGCTGATGCAGGGCTCTGGCAACCAGTTCCTTGCCGGTACCCGACTCACCCAGGACCAGTACGGTGGCGTCCAGAGGCGCGACGGTCCGCATGTCGTCGAAAAGTTTCAACATACTGGGTGAGTTGCTGATCATGCCCATGTGGTGTTGAGGAGCTGATTCATTAGAAAAATTGGGCAAGGGATTCAGGCGCGACAGGGCACTCTCGATCGCCAGCAATAATTCCTGATGATCAAAGGGTTTGATCAAATAATGAACAGCGCCATTGCGCATGGCTTCAACGGCATCACGCGTGTCACTGTAACTGGTCATGATGAGTACAGGAACGGGCCGGGCCCGATCGATCAGCACTGTCCCCAGCTCGCCAGGGAGGCGGACATCGGAAACGATCAGGTCAAACCTGTGCAGGCCAAGGGCTTCGGCAGCCGCCACAGAGTCGGCTTCGGTAACGTTGTAGCCATGCCGATTCAGCAGTTTCAGCAAATTTTGGCGAATGAGCGGCTCGTCTTCTACGACAAGTAATTGCGCCGTCATGGGGTCTCCTATGGCATGGGTGCTCGCGGAATACTAAAGTGCACCACGACGCCTTGCCCCTGATTGTAAGCTTGTTTATCGATAAGTTGTATATCCCCGCCGTGACTGCGAATAATCCCCTGCACCAGTGACAAGCCCAGTCCGGTACCCTGGCCTACTGGTTTGGTGGTGACAAAGGGGTCAAACAAAGTGTCTTTTTTGGCATTGTTGGGCAAGCCGATACCATCATCTTCGACTTCCACGTGCACCATATCCTCCTGAGTCGAGGCGCTGACGTGAATGCGAACAGGATGAAGATTGGGCAAGTCCTCGCGGGACTCAGTGGCATCTATCGCATTACTGAGCAAATTGACAAACACCTGGTTCAGCTGGTGGACATAGCCAAAGACATACAGGTCACGATCTACGGCATTGATCAGTTGCAGGGGCAATCGGCGTCCGAGCCGGATCAGCTGAAAGGATTCTGCGACGACCTGATGCAGATTCAGGGCCTGCCGGAAATCCTGATCGGTTTTATCAGTGCGAGCATAGCCGACGAGTGCGCTGACGATACGCCGGATGCGATCGGTTTGCTGCAAGATTTGCTGCGAAGAATCCTGGATTTCTGGGTCAGCAAAGTCGGCTTCCAGATTTTGGGCGATTCCCGCGATACCGGTCACGGGGTTGCCGATTTCATGCGCCACGCCGGCAACCAGTCGCCCAATATCCGCTAGTCGTTCCTGATGCCGTAACTGGGATTCCAGCTCTGTTACCTGAGTAATGTCTTCCAGAATCAGGACTTGTTGAGCCTGAGACTGGCCTTCGACATTTCCTACCGTGGACTTTTGCAGATTAAACAGACGGGTTTTATGGTTGACCTCCGCATGTTGCCGGTACCATTGAGGTTTTTCCTGTGTGGCAAATCCCAACAGGAGGGGGCCCCAGGGCGCTGGCAGGTTGCCAAGATACCATCCTATGACATCTTCGTTAAACCCAGTCAGTTCCGTCATTGCACGGTTCCAGCCTATGACGGCCAGACTGGCATCCACGGAGCACACCCCAATCGGCAATTCATACAACGTCTGACGATGAAAGCGCCGGAGTTCATCCAGTTCCGCAGCGGTACCGACGAGCGGATAGCGTGCGGTTTCTTTATCCAGTTCCTGTTCACGGCTGTGGCGTAACATGCTGTCCGGCAGATTGGCGGTTGCCTGATAGGGCAGGGCGCGATCCATCAGGTGCTGTGCCAGGGCCGGCCCAAGCACTGCAGATAAATTAAACAGAATCCGCTCACGCAACTGGATCAGCTTGGGACCACTTTGTTCTTCACGGCTAAATTCCAGCTCCTGCAAAGCGCGAGTCACTTGCTGTAGCGCAATCCGCCGCCCCAGTTGTTGGGTCAGAGCGCGCTCCAGTTCCTCTATGGAGGTGATGGTCAATGACCAATGAGTGGTCGGCCCAGGCTGCAGTGCATTGAACAGGCTGCATTCCCGTGCCCGGGCGATTTCCTGCAAGGACTGCGGCCAGGCCAGCGAGCCAGCAATCAGCCCCAGAATGGAAAGCAGCACAGTCAGTACCAGCAGCTGATTATGGTGATCGTTCTCAAACCATTGATTAAGCGACTGCTCATCCATGATGGCAAAGGGGAGCATCTGCAGTAGTATCCAGCAGGTCAGCCCCAGCATCAGGCTAAAAATAGCTCCCTTGGCATTGGCTCTGGACCAAAACAAGGCACCCACAAAGTTAGGCAAAATCACCATCAATCCGGTAAACAGCAGCTTGCTGATCCGATCGGCAGGCTGTTCACGGATGAGAAAATACACTCCCGCCACCAGTACAGACAGCAACAGCATCAGGCCATATTTGCGCCGTTTGACGTAATCGGTCAGCTGTTCACGCTGATGGCTGGGTTTATAAAATCCCACCAGCAAATGACTAAAGGTCATACCGGATACATTGTGCAGGCTAAGCATTAACACACTTGAAATCGCTGATAAAACCGCCAGAAAATAAAAGAGATTGAGCCATCCCTGATGAAAATAGGTGGTGATCGCAGGCAAAATGGGCACTCTATCCGGCGAGAATCCACTGGCCAGAGCACTCCACAGGATCAATGGAATCACCACCAGCAGTGGCGTAAACAGCAGGGGAACCCCCCATTGGGCTGTGTTCAGTTCGGTAGGCCGGGTATTTTCAACAAAGACGCTTTGAAAAATGTGAGGCATGACTAGTGTGGCCAAGCCAAAAATCAGCACGTTAAATTCCCATACCCCACTCTGTAAGGGTTGAAACAGCGCGTGTGTCATCTCGGGGTGATGCGCCAGCCATTGGTGAAAGTGGGACCAGCCGCCAAAGATGCCCCATAGGCAAAAACCCGCCAAGACAAAAAGAAAGGCCATTTTCACTAAACACTGAAATGCCACCACCAGCATCAGCGGTTTATTGCTGGAGTATTCGAACAGGCCAATATCATGATGGAGAAACATGAGAAGGCAAATCACCGTACTATAGATCAGCAGGGTTTCAAACCTGCCACCGCCAAAGAGCGCCAGAACCTGCTCCAGCGCCATTAATTGCAAGGCCAGAATCAGAATCGTCACCAGCAGGAGTATCAGCGTAACCACGCCCCCCAGTAGGCGGCTCTGAAATCGGAATGCCATTAGATCGGCCAGTGAGTGCAGCTGATGGGTTTTTACCAACCGCAGCATGGGAGCGATCAAAATCGGGGCAATTAAAAACAACAGGCCCAGACCCAAATACAGCTTGGTAAAATTAAAACCGTAGTGATAGGCATAGTTGGGCATAATGACCAGCATCCAGCCACCCAGCCCGGCGGTACATCCCAGCACATAAATAATTGGGCCATGTAACAGACGCCGGAGGAAATTACCGCGTGATGCCCAGACCGCCAGTAGCCCCAGCAATGCGGTATACACTACCGACAACAGGAGAGGCCAGTTGAACGTCATGGATGCCTGTAGGGAATCCATACCCGGTTAATCCTGCGGAATGTGAGGGCTGGACCGTGACTCAATCAGGGCGATTACACATAATCCCACCCAGAACAGTGCCGGGCAGAGCCAGGCATAGATGGTGTGTTGGCTGGCATAGACCAGTAGCGGAGTGCTGATAAATAATAGTAATAATGTCAGTAGGTTGGACTTGCTGAAATACATGCCTCAGCTCCTTTTTTATCGATATGTATTGGGTAGGCAGACCTTATGCGGGATATTTCCAGTTTGCCAGTGGCTGACCGCATAATCCAGCATCGTGCTCAGGTCATTCGTTACCGGAACGCCTTGCCCCAGTGCCTCAAGTGCTCGCCCAAGCAAAACGGCCGCCTGTCCGTCATCCAGGGGCTGTGCCAGGTTCTGTTTCGACAGTTTTTGGCCTTGTGCATTCATTGCCAGGGGTAAATGGGCATACTGCATTTCAGGAAAGTTCAAACAGCGTCCCAGCCAGCGCTGCCCCAGCGTCTGATCCAGCAGGTCAGCCCCACGGACGACTTCTGTCACGCCCTGCGCGGCATCATCACACACCACAGCCAGCTGATAACTGATAATGCCATCGCGCCGCCGAAGTACCAGATCCCCCCGCGATTGCGCCAGATTTTCAGTCTGTAAGCCCTGTATGCGATCCACAAACGCCAGCGTTTGATCCGGTACCCGCAAGCGTACCACATGGCCGTCGAGCGGCAGTTTTTTATGGGCACAGGTGCCGGGATAAACTGCGCGGCCGGCCAGCTGACTACGGGTACAGGCACAGCCATACACCAGATCCCTTTCTGCAAGTGATTGAATCGCTGCTTCATAGAGGGAGGTGCGATCCTGCTGCCGAAGAATAGGGCCATCGGGTATCAGGCCAAAAACAGTGAGGGTATTCAGGATGGATTCAGTGGCACCTGGCTGGTTTCGCGGCAGATCCGTGTCTTCAATCCTGACCAGCCAACGTCCTTGAACTGCGCGAGCCATGCAATAGCTTCCCACGGCAGTAATCAGCGACCCAAAATGCAAGGGGCCGGTTGGCGAAGGTGCAAACCGGCCCGTATAGGCAGCAGGCGCTGGCATCAGTGACATGGGCAGACGTCAGGCACAGGAGCAATTGGGCGGTGGTACATTGCCCTTAACCGTTGTTTTGCTTTTCCTTGATTTCCGACAGGGTCTTGCAGTCGATGCACTGGGTAGCGGTCGGGCGTGCTTCCAGCCGTCTCAGACCAATTTCGATACCACACGTCTCACAGTAGCCATAGTCAACATTATCAATGGCTTGCAGGGATTGCTCAATTTTACGAATCAGCTTGCGTTCACGATCACGCGTGCGCAGTTCAATGGCGAACTCTTCTTCTTGGGTAGCCCGATCGTTAATGTCAGGCAAAGCAGCGGATTCATCCTGCATGTGGTTGACGGTGCGATCCACTTCTTCCATCAGCTCGGCACGCCAGGCTTCCAGAATTTTGCGAAAATGGGCGAGCTGACCATCAGACATGTATTCTTCATTTTTGGCCGGCTGATAGGGCTCAATGCCATACAAACCAGCAGCGGTTCCGAGTGCGGCGTTCGCCCGGCTTTTGGCTGGGGTGGCGCGCTTGGTTCGGGCCTTGGTCGTTTTCTCAGTTGATCCAATGGAATCTATCATGGGCGAATCCTTCGCTTCCTGAGCAGTTTTCTGCTGTTTATCCACTGCCATGCTGGCACCCTCTCAATCACCTACGGCAAAGTCTGTTGTGTTCAAAATAACACCAGTATCACCTTTCATCTCACAGTGACACAGCCTATTTTGAGCGCAGGCATCATAAAGAGATTAATGGTCAGTGCCTACTTAAAACAGTAACAAAACGTAGCGATGAGCGCCTAACCTGTCACACTTTGCTGCAAACACCGGCCATGTATACCAGGTTGTGCGGTATGGAAGGTATGTGAATCCACAAGGCGAATGCAGTATACCAGTGTGCAACGGCTGGCGTGGGTTGGGTCAGAATTCGCTGAATTGGTTGAATTGTCTTCAGTAGTGTTGCTTCTGAAACGGCATACTTCGGCGACATCGAGTGCCTAAAGCAAAACATGCCTAATACCCGAGCGACTCGAAATCCACGCCGGGAGGAATTTCGTCCAGCCGGGAAACGGCTGTTTCAATACGACCGTCTGGCATTAAATTCAGCCAGCGATAGCCTGGTGGTCGCTTGTCGAGGGCAAATTCACGACTGCCCGGCTTGAACTGGATGCAGGTAGAAGGGCAACCCAGAATGCGCACCCGGCCATACAGTTTATCGACGGCCTGATGGACATGACCATGCACAATGGCGCGTACATTGGGAAAACGGTCAATCACCGCCCAGAACTTGCGTGTTTCGGCCAGCATATGGTGATCCAGCCAGGCCGAGCCAACCGGCAGCGGATGGTGGTGCATGGTGACCATGACATGCCGCCCATGGCTCAACTGCAGCTGGTTTTCGAGCCATTCCAGTTCGGACCGGCTGAAACGCCCAGCGACCTCGTGATCGACACTGGAATTCAGCATCAGAATCGTCCAGTTACTGCGCTCGATGACGCACGGCGTGATGCAGGAAGGCGTGTGCCGGCTATCATTGAACATGGCGTCCAGATCATGATTGCCCTGCAACCAGTAATGGGGCGTCTCCAGCGCGCTGACTGCTTCATAAAAGCGCTGATAGGTTTGGGGTGAGGGTGCCTGCGCGATGTCGCCAGTAATCAGGAGTAATTCGCGATCCGGCTGTTCTTCGGTCAATAGGGCCAGTACTTGCTGAAAACTGTCTTCGGTATTCATCCCGAGCAGACAATGCGCTTTATCGGTAAATAAATGCGGATCGGAAAACTGGACGACATTCACCACTGGAAAATTCACAGACATGCCCGCGTCAGTGTCCTCGTCCTGTGGAGAGGGCGACGGCACCGGGCTAAAACTGTCGTGATTGCCAGCAGTCATGAATCGAGGAGTTCCTAACGGGTTGTGGTTATCTTAAAGTGATGATTGCTTAGTGTATTCATTAATCACGTCAAAAGCGGCGAGCGGTGTGGTCAGAGTGGTCAGTACAGTCATGAAAACTGGACAACCCTGAAAATGGCCAACGCACATTTTCCGAAAAGCCGCTTTCCAATGGGCCAGAAAACATGCTGACTGGAGTTGGGGAATATGACGTGACTCACTTTAAGGCTCACTCCACAACTCACCATCCACGACCCATGAAACGGGTGCAGCTCCTGCTTTTTTTGCATGATGTCATTTCAGTCATTGTGCCATAGTATTTTTCGACAGAGTCAGACACGCGTCACGAAAAGTCCAGAGCCTTCCGCCATTTATCGGCAGATGAGTCGACGACTCCCCATGATTTATGCCATCAGTCTGCTAAAGCTACGCCCGTTCAATCATTCCTCTCTCAGGGGTATGTTCGCTGGGCTGGCGCGGGGGATTCTGGGGCCGGGTGTGCACCTGTAATAGTAGGAATCGGGCTGGGGCCAGAGCTGATCGTGGGCAGTACGCCAGCCATGCCGTATTTGGGGCCAAGCGAGTTCAGAATCATTTTTGCGTCAAAAGCGGCGGCTGCAGGAGCTAAGGCAGGGGACGTGGAATTGGTGGCTAATTGACCGTCTGTAACGGCTATAGTGGCATTCTGTGAGCAACGAATGGTATAGACAACCGGCTCAACGATTTCATGCACGATGATGGTTTCCCCCCAGCCATCGTAAGGAAAACTGGAAAAACCACCAAAAGGCCCATATCCAGGGAAATATGGTCTGCCAGGATAGGCCCAGTCTGACCGGTGTCCTGTGGAAATATAGACAGGCTGCTGTATCACGCGGGTGGTGCGGGGCCGTTCCAGCTGGCCCAGTATGACAAAATACCGAAAGCCCCGATTCAGGGTGAGGCGAGCCGCATGCAATAACGCCAGCTCATCTGCTTGAGCCTGTGTCGTATCCGGCCCCGGTTGAAAGCTCACCCGAAACACATCGGTATTGAGCTGGTATTCTTCTGCGGTACCGAGTGGCGGCGGCGATGAAAAGCGTGTCGGCTGGCTGGCACAGGCCGAAAGTAAACCGATCAGTATCAATGCCAGACTGGTTTTTAAACGACTGGCCGCTAAACCGGCGGTCTTTGGCAGGGGAGATAACTGTTGAGGTTGTACCGCGGGTATGTGCGTCCTCGGCATGATGGCGATCCTTTCCGTCCAGACTATGCTGCCAGCTTAACCCCTGCAAACGCTGGACTCCAGTAGTTGAATGCGCTCCAGCGTAGTGTTTTTTCGTGGTCGTGTTTTTTGTGTTATAAAATCGCGCTGGCGCAAGCCCGTTTTCACTCAAGTGAGTCATTATGTCTGCACCAGACACCGCAACTTTTCAGCTTCCCCAGTGGCTAAACCCCCAGCTCTTACAGGGCATGTTGCGCGGTATTGAAAAAGAATCCCTGCGCATGCAACCCGATGGTCATTTGTCGCAACAGCCCCATCCGCAAGCGTTGGGGTCGGCACTGACGCATCCCCAGATTACCACGGATTATTCCGAAGCCCTGATGGAGCTGATTACGCCTCCTTGTGACAGTCCGACGGCCGCATTGGAACAGATGACACTGCTGCATGCGGTGGTTGCCCGCTCCCTGCCGGAAGGCGAGCGGTTGTGGCCGATGTCGATGCCCTGCATGCTCTCCATGGAAGATGAGGAAATTCCACTGGCCCAGTACGGCAGCTCCAATCTGGGGAAATTCAAAACCCTCTATCGGCGCGGGCTGGGCGTTCGTTATGGTCGTCGTATGCAGACGATTGCGGGAATTCACTACAATGTGTCGTTTCCGGAAGGGTTTTTTCAGCAATGGCAGTCGTCTGTTGCAGATGCACAGGGCTCATTACAGGCATTTACCAGTGCGCGCTATTTGGGTCTGATTCGAAATTTTCAGCGATTGTTGCCGCTCGTCATCTATCTATTAGGCGCTAGCCCTGTCGTCTGCGGCTGTTTCCTGAAAGGCAGGGCGCATGACTTGCAGCCCTTGATGCCGGGTAACTGGTATTTACCGGAAGCGACCGCACTCCGCATGGGGAAACTGGGGTATCAAAACAGTGCCCAGCGTGAATTAGGCATTCATTACAATGACTTGAATGAATATGTGAGTGGGCTGCGGGCCGCTACCGCAACGCCGTTTGAGGCATTTGCCCAACTCGGTCTGGAAGATGAGCAGAATGAGCCGCTGCAGATTAATGACCACGTTCTGCAAATCGAAAACGAATACTACAGCCTGATCCGGCCCAAACAGATTGCCCAGTCGGGAGAAACACCCGCTCAGGCACTCGCCAATCGCGGTATTCAGTATGTGGAGCTGCGGGCGGTGGATCTGGATCCGTTTAGTCCCATTGGCATTAGCCTTGAAACCGCCTGTTTTCTGGAAACGCTGGCGCTGTACGCCATGCTGTTGCCGAGTCCGGAGATGTCGGCGAGTGAAGAGGATGAGTGCCACCTCAATCAGAACCGGATGGTGGAACGGGGTCGTCAATCCGGCATTACGCTGCACATTCAGGGTGATGAGGTCTCATTTCAGGACTGGGCTGGCCAGCATCTGAACGCCATGCAGCCACTTGCTGCACTCCTGGATCAGCAAGCGCAGGCGGCGTCTGGCGCGACTTCGAATTGTTATCAGCACGCACTGAGCGCGATGCAGCAGCGACTCTCTCATTCGGACATCACGCTTTCGGCCCAGTTGCTTGATCGCATCCGGGATGCGGGTGGCATGGCGACACTTGGCAAGCAACTGGCAGAGACTTATCAGCAGTCGTTTCAACAGCAGGAGCTCCCCCCGGAACGTGTTGCTCAGTTCGAGGCACTGGCAAAACATTCTCTCAGTCAGCAGGCAGCGCTGGAACAGGATAGCCTGCCGTTTGAGGCATTTTTGGCGCCTTATCGTCAATAGGTTAGGTCTGGCTGCGCTGAGGCCAGACTGCACTGTTTCCAAACTGCACTGTTGCGAAACTCCACTGTCAAGAAACCGCTGTCATGAAACTGCCGTGATGAAAAAAGGAACAACACGATGAGCACAACCACGAACACGACGACACACAAACCGATGGCCTGGCTGCTGGGCTACCGTTTTTTTAACCTGCTACTGGTTGCAGGGGCGGTCGTAGGTATGGGGTTTGCGTGGTATTTACAGGAATATCAACATCTTGATCCGTGTCCGCTGTGCATTTTCCAGCGGGTGGGCCTGATCTCGATGGGGGTATTTGCACTGATTGCCTTTGTGCATCATCCCCGCCATATCTGGCTGCGCCGGATGTATTCTTTACTGGCCTTTCTGGGCATTAGCTGGTCGGTCGGCGTCGCCAGTCGCCATGTCTGGTTGCAGCATTTGCCGCCTGAAGATGTACCAGCCTGTGGGCCAGGGCTGGACTATTGGATGGATACCTTTCCCATGAATGAAGTCGTGCGCAAGGTACTGCATGGCTCCGGCGAATGCGCCAAAGTGGACTGGACTTTTCTGGGCTGGTCGCTGCCCCACTGGTCGTTGTTGTTTTTTCTGGGATTGGCAGTGATTGCGCTGTGGCAGCTGGTGCGCCCTCATCATGAGCTTCGTGGCATATAACACGACCACTGCTCTCCCACCTTATCCGCTCCGCATCAAACATAGAATCAAAAAAAGACCCTGATTGCTCAGGGTCAGGTTACTCAGGTTCAGTTTGCTCAAGGTCAGTCTCTCGCCTTTGGGGAAGTTCTCAGGTTGAAGCGGCTCGTTGCTCCAGATCTTCCAGTGCTTCCAGACTGTACACTGCGAGGCGCTGCAAATGCGGAATACTGTCACGGCAGCCAATAAACCCAAAGTTCAGCGTGTCGAGATAACTCATCACCGTGATATTGAGTCCGTAGCCGTGCATCGGGATGGACAAGGGAAAATAGGAGTCCATTTTGTAGCCCCGGAAATACAGCGGCATAGTGGGCCCAGGGACGTTGGAAATCACCACGTTAAACGCTGGACGTACCTTGCCAGGCAGGCCGGGAACCTGAGACAACAGCATCGGACTCATCAGCATTGCGCTGAACTGAACAATCGCCGCACGGGAAAGCGTAGACAGCTGTTCCTTGGCATGCGTCGTCGAGGCAATGATGTGGCGGATTCGCTCGACGGGATCGGCCAGATGCGTCCCCAGCGAGGCCAGAATGGTGCCAATTGCATTACCGCCGCCGATGTCGTCCTTGGGCCGGATATTAACCGGTAGCATCGCCACTAGCGGTTCATCGGGCAGGGCATTTTGTTCCAGCATCAACTGGCGCAAGGCAGACGCGCAGACGGCCAGCACCACATCGTTCAGGGTGCCGTGATACTGCGAGGCGACCTTTTTCAGCCGTTCAATCGACATGATCTGGGTGGCAAAGCGCCGGTTGCGGCTAATAGCCTGATTGATAATGGATTTTGGTGCCTGCATCGGCGCAATCAGCAGATCGTCCCGCGCCTTGAAGGAGCGCACCACATTCATAAAAGCATGGCCGGCATCGCGGCTAGCGTGTAGTTGCTCCTGTAATACCGCAAACAGGCCATCGAGTGAGGGTGTTTCCTGCCGGGCAGGCATGCCATCTTCGCGGGGTGGACGCTTAAAGGGTTCCTGCAAATAAAACAGCGGTGTGTCCAGCTCGTCCACGGACTTTGACATGGTATGAGTCAGCAGTTTGATGCCGGTATAGCCGTCAACCAGGGAATGATGTACCTTGAAATAAATCGCAAAACGATCATTTTCCAGGCCTTCAATAAAATGTACTTCCCAAGGTGGACGATGCTGGTCGATGTGATGGCTGTGGAGACGTGACACCAGAATCCCCAGTTCTTTTTCATCGCCGGGATGGGGCAACGCAGAGCGCCGGACGTGGTATTCCACATCAAAGTGCTCATCTTCGATCCAGCATTGCAGGGGATGATTCAGAAAAAAGGGATAGCGCAGCTTGAGATTCCACGGAACCTTGACGTCCAGCGAGGCTTTGACTTCGTCCATCAACTCGCGCAAAAAATTTTCAGGAGCAGGCCGCTGGGGGCTGAACTGCATGAGCGCACCGACGTGCATCATGGATTCACGGGATTCTCCCGCTAAAAATACCCGGTCGATTACATTAATACTTTTCGCCGTCATGCCAACAATCCTTTGCTGCGGTTTGCCGTAAAGCGTGCCGCTGATGAGCGTATAGGGTTCTCAGTCAGTAAAACACTGGCAGTCCATGGCAGTCAATCCGGCTTCACGCAAAATTTCCTTGCTTACCGTATCGCTGGGGTGGACGGCTCAGAGTGTGCCCAGTTTTGCATAGTTCACCAATTCCAGAAAATCAGTACGGCTCTCAGAACGACAGTACTTGTCCCACTGTTGCTGTACAGGCTTGGGATTCTGGGCCAAAACGCCTATGATCCTCCCTTTGCCCGCACCTGCAGGATGGCAGGAGTTGCATGGGGCTTTTTTTCCGATGCGTTATTCAGGCGGTAGTCCATGACCGAATTGCACCACGCAGCGACCGAGAGTCGTTCCGTCGCTGAGTTCACAGAGCTTGCTTATCTCAACTACGCCATGTACGTGATCATGGATCGGGCATTGCCGCATATTTCGGATGGCCTTAAGCCAGTGCAGCGGCGCATTGTCTATGCAATGAGTGAGCTGGGATTAAAATCCAGCGCAAAGCCCAAAAAGTCCGCACGGACAGTTGGTGATGTGCTGGGCAAATACCATCCGCATGGCGACACTGCCTGTTATGAGGCGATGGTGCTGATGGCACAGCCCTTTAGTTATCGCTATCCGCTAGTGGAAGGGCAGGGCAACTGGGGCTCGCCAGACGATCCAAAGTCCTTTGCTGCGATGCGTTACACCGAGGCCAAATTATCGGCTTACAGTGAAGTTTTGCTCAGCGAACTGGGTCAGGGCACCACCCGCTGGCAGGACAATTTTGACGGTACCCTTCAGGAGCCGGTCACACTGCCTGCCCGTTTGCCCAACATTTTGCTGAATGGTACCACGGGCATCGCGGTGGGCATGGCGACGGATATTCCGCCGCATAATCTGCGTGAAGTGGTGAAAGGCACCATTGCCCTGCTCAAAAATCCCGATTTGACTGATGCAAAACTGGCCACACTGATCCCCGGGCCGGATTTGCCCACGGCGGCAGAAATTATTTCCAGTCCAGACGATTTGCTGAAAATCCAGACCAGTGGACGTGGCAGTTACCGGATGCGCGCCATTTACCGCATGGAAAAAGGGGAAATCATCATCACGGCCTTGCCCTATCAGGTGTCGGGCAACAAGATTATCCAGCAGATTGCCGATCAGATTCAGGCCAAAAAACTGCCCCTCGTTACCAATGTACGCGACGAATCCGACCACGAGCATCCCACGCGCTTAGTCATCGAACTTCGCTCCAATCGCGTCGATGCCGCTGCCGTCATGAGCCACCTGTTTGCCACCACGGATCTGGAAACCAGCTACCGGGTCAATCTGAACATGATCGGGCTGGATGGCCGGCCACAGGTGAAATCCATTCGCCAGATCCTGCTGGAATGGCTGGTGCATCGCCGGCAAACCGTGCGTGACCGCCTGAGCTGGCAACTGGACCGGATTGAAAAACGCCTGCATATCCTGGCGGGCCTGCTGATTGCCTACCTGAATATTGATGAAGTGATTCGCATCATTCGCACGGAGGATCAGCCCAAGCCGGTGCTGATGTCGCATTTTGGCATTGATGCGATTCAGGCTGAAGCCATTTTGGAGCTCAAGCTGCGCCATCTTGCCAAGCTGGAAGAAATGGAAATTCGCCGTGAACAGGACGAACTGGCGGCGCAGGCCGCGGTGATTCGGGAGCAACTCAATAATCCGGAATCACTGACGACACTGATTGCTGAAGAACTGCAAGCGGATGCCAAAAAGTACGGCGACGCCCGTCGATCGCCCATCGAACAGCGTGAAGAAGCCATTGAGCTCAAAGAAAGCGACATGGCACCGGCTGAAAGTGTGACGGTTATTCTCTCGCAAGCGGGCTGGATCCGATCGGCCAAAGGGGCGGAAGTTGACGTACAGCAACTGGCCTACAAATCGGGGGATGCTTACCTGAGTCACGCGGTGGGCAAAAGCAACCAGCGGGTGTATTTGCTGGACAATGCCGGTCGTAGCTATGCCCTGAGCGCGCAATCACTGCCTTCGGCTCGGGGACAGGGCGAGCCAGTCACCAGTCGCCTGAGCCCGCCGCCAGGCCACCGCTTTACTCAGTTGCTCATGGGACGGGACGAGGAACAGCTACTCTTGGCGAATAGTCAGGGCTATGGCTTTTTGACCACTTTGGGTCAGCTCGACAGCCACACCAAGGCGGGCAAGGCGGTCGTCAGTTTGCCGGAAACGGCGGAATTGCTGCCTGCCATCCCGGTACCTGCAGGCGGTGAACACCTGGTCATTTTATCGAGCACAGGCCGCCTGTTGATGTATCCCTTGTCTGAGTTGCCCATTTTGGCAAAAGGCAAGGGTAACAAGCTGATTCAGCTCGATCTTACTGCTCAGGAAACCATCCGTGGCATGGTGATTGTTGGGCCATCTCAGAGTCTGGAAATCGGCACGCCCAGCAAGCGCCAGCGGTTCCGTCCCGATCAGCTCGCCCACTATCAGGGCAGTCGTGGCCAGCGCGGACATCTGTTGCCCAAGGGTTTGCAGAAAGCCACCGAGCTGCGCCGGGTGACAGAGCCCGCGCAGGATTAGTCCAATTGCATGGCGCGGCTTGCGTAAATGCACAGAATGTGAAAGATTCAGGGCATAGGAAGATAACGACGGGCCAATCGCTAGGGTCTCCAGCGACCCGGATCGTGGGATGTGGCAGGCAATGGCTTGCCCATCGATAAAATCAGCAAGGAGAGGACAGCGCATGTCCCCACCCGACAGCTCTGCCGAGAAAGACACGACTGCACCGCCGGAAGGTGAGACAGCACATGGCTCAATACATGAATCAGCACGTGCGGCAAATGTCCCTGCTTCGTCACCAAGCTATTCCAGCACGCCGGCTTTGAACCCGGAGGTTGATCCTGAGCTGACTCAGGCGCTAAGCCAGTTGCGGGCCGCTCAGGTGCACGTGGGTATTCCAGAAGCAGTAGAGTTGCCCGATCTTTCAGTCACTCGCCTCACCCTGATTTCCCAGTTGCTGGAAACCCGTAGCCTGAGCCTGCGCTTTCAGGACAATGCCCTTGAGCAAAGCTATCTGCAATTACGTGCGTATGAATTTGCCGGAATCATGCGGGTGCTGTGGCCTCTGATCCTGATTTTGTTTGTGATGTTGCTGGGACTGGGTTCGCAATTCTATCCGGCGGATATGCTCGATCCGGGCTATCATTTTATCCTGACGATCTGGTTGCCCTGCGTGGTGATTATTTCCCTCACGGCAGGGATGACCTGGCTGCGGCGTTTTCATCGCTATTTTGAATGGCTGGTGGGATTTGCCTGTATTCTGGTGCTCACTTTACTGGTCAGGGCGGTACTGGAAGCGCACAGTCGCGACTTTGAAATGCACAGCCTGATTAATGTGCAGCTGGTCATCATGATTCTCGGTTTTGGTACACGGCTCCGGCTTTTAGCCCAATTCATCACCCTGAGCATAGCCATCACGGCAGTCATGGTATTGGCTCTGATGGGCGATTATCATCTGGGCTGGCTGAAGCTAGGCCATTATGTGGGCATTTTCTCCATTGCCATGTTGCTGTTATCGGCCATGGTGGAGTCGCGTGACCGGCATGCCTTTTTGGGCAATGTGCTGATGCTGTCGCGTGAACACGGCTATCAGCAGCTGGAGCGGCGACTGAACCGGCTGACCAGCGAGGATATGCTATGCCGGATTCCTAACCGGCGGGCCTGTGATGAATTGTTGCTGCGCGAATGGGAGCGTAGCCGTCGTGAGCAGCAAACACTGGCATTGCTCTATCTGGATATTGATTACTTCCGGCAGTTCAATGATCACTATGGCTCGATTGCCGCAGATCGGGCCTTGTATCAGTTGGCTCAGCTCATGGTGCAAACGCTTTGGCGCCCCGCAGATCAGGTTGGACGCTATGGAGGTGACGAATTTATGATATTGTTGCCAAACACCGATCCGGAAGGTGCCGAACAGGTGGCAAGGCGCATGATACAGGCAGTCGATGCCCTGGCCATTGAGCACCGATGGTCGCAAGTGGCGGGTTATCTGACGGTGAGTGTCGGCATTGCCCTGACGACGCCTGAAGACGACAGTCAGTGGGATTTGGTCAGGCGGGCAGAGCAGGCTTTGGCCCGCGCCAAACAACAGGGAAGGCACCAGAAATACCTGCTGAATGCAGCTCAGGTTTAGCATCAACTGTGCAAGCCCTGAAGGCATGTTCGGTGAGGGTTCTATGTATTCGTTGAAAGACGAGTGGTCTCTCGGGGATATGAATGGGTTACGACCGGGGTCATTTTTATTAACATAATGTCTTTAAAGGCATTTTCATCACATAATCACAGGAGTCGGACCGATGGCAAAACCATGGCTGGAAACTTATAAGGCGCAGCACATCGCATCAGAAATCGTACTTCCAGCAGACAATACGTCGCTGGTTGATATTTTTGAGCGTAATTTTCAGAAATTCGGCTCACGCAAGGCCTTTGTCTGTATGGACAAGGCGATCAGCTTTGCCCAGCTGGATCAGATGAGCCGCCAGTTTGCCAGCTATCTGCAAGGTCTGGGACTCAAGCGCGGAGCGCGGGTGGCCGTCATGCTGCCCAACGTCCTGCAATACCCGATTTCTGCGTTGGCGATTCTTCGTGCAGGCTATGTACTTGTTAACGTCAATCCCTTGTACACCCCGCGTGAACTGGAGCACCAGCTCAAGGATTCTGGCTCCGAAGTCCTGATTATTCTGGATAAATTTGCCAATGTGTATCAGCAGGTGGCCAGCCATACCCCTGTTAAACATGTTGTGGTGGCGACGGTAGGTGATCTGCTGGGCTTCAAGGGCCTGATTGTCAATATTGTACTGCGCCATGTCCGCAAGGAAATTCCAGCCTGGTCCATTCCAGGCCATGTTGGCTTTAACAAAGCCCTGTCCAGTGGCAATGCCTCCAGCTATCAGCGTCCCCAATTGGCCCTGAACGATACCGCGGTTCTGCAATACACCGGCGGTACCACTGGCGTGTCCAAGGGTGCAGAGCTGACCCATCGCAATCTGGTAGCCAACCTGCTGCAAACCGATGCCATGTTTGCCAGCGTCTTTGGCAGTGGTGACCTGCCAGCGGGCGAAGTCGTTTTGTGTGCGTTGCCGCTGTATCATATTTTTGCGTTTATGGTGTGCGCCCTGTTTGGCATGTACAAAGGCAATACCAACCTGCTGGTGCCAAACCCGCGCGATATTCCGGGTTTGATCAAGGAAATTGGCAAGTACCAGCCTTCATTCCTGCCTGCGGTTAATACGCTCTTTAATGCGCTGGTGCATCATCCCGACTTTAAACAGCTTGATTTCTCCAAGCTGAAAGTGTCCATGGGGGGCGGTATGTCCGTACTGCCCTCCACTGCAGAAGCATGGGAAAAAATCACTGGAAAACCGATTGTTGAAGGCTATGGTCTGTCAGAGACTTCTCCCGTGGCCACTGCGAACCCACCGAACATTGATCATTTCACCGGCACCATCGGAATTCCGATGCCCTCGACTGACATCGCAATCCTGGACGATGACGGCAATCATGTAGCGCTGGGCGAGCGCGGCGAAATTTCGATCCGTGGCCCACAGGTGATGCGGGGTTACTGGCAGCGTCCTGAAGAAACTGCCAACGTCATGACGGCGGATGGTTTTTTCCGTACGGGTGATATCGGGGTAATGGACGAGAAGGGCTATACCAAAATCGTCGATCGCAAGAAAGACATGATTCTGGTATCCGGCTTTAACGTCTACCCCAACGAAATCGAAGAAGTCATTACCAAACATCCCAAAGTGCTGGAAGCTGCAGCAATTGGTGTGCCGGATGAAAAAAGCGGTGAAGTGCCCAAGCTGTTCATCGTCAAGAGCGATCCGAGCCTGACCAAAGAAGAAGTGCAAGCGTTTTGCCGTGAAAACCTGACGGGCTATAAACAGCCTCGCTACATCGAATTCATCGATGAACTGCCGAAATCTCCTGTCGGGAAAATCCTGCGTAAAGAGCTTCGCCCTAAGGCTTAATTGCCTAATGCGAATGGGGAAAGAGCGCCTTATCGGGCGCTCGGAACTCTCTTAAAAGTAGCGATTTCTCACAAAGGCCGGTTTCGCAAAAGGGCCGGTTTTATAAAAGAGCATCAGCTGCTCTTTTTTTTCGCCCATTTAGGCTGAATCGAATTACGTTAAAAACCTAATTAGAAAGTTATCGGAATTTAGGCGATTTTGGAGTTGGAATTGGAGTTGGAATTGGATTTGGGTACCGGCAGCAGGGTATTGTCGGCATTAAATCGATGTCCTTGGCGCGCGGCCAGCGTTTGAATCAGTGGCCAGACGGCATACCCATTCAGCAAGGTGCGCGCACGAGTCGCCGCCACATAGAGCAGCCGAATCTCATCGTCCTGTATCACGGGCTCTCCCTTGACCAGTTTAAAATTATAATCGTTTTCGATCTGCACGCGGTTCCACTCCAGGCCTTTGGCCTTATGCGCTGTGGAGATGACGTAGTCGGCCTCTGCAATGGGCTTGAGTGCTTTTAGCGAGCGGCGCAATGCCTCGGTGCCGTGCTCATCCACCAGTTTGACCAGTGGCTTCAGATCGGTTCCATCCACGCTGTCACAGTATTCCTGAACATCCTGCCAGCGCTGAAAACCGGAAAGCTCCATCAGTTCTACCCGGCGTCCCAGTTTGAGCTGTGCTGCGGCATCCACAAACCGCCCCAGCCGATCAGTATCGGCCTGTAGAGCGACGTTATGACCTTGCTGCAAGCCACCAATCAGCAAGCCCATGGCCCGGGCATTGGTACGGCATAAAATGGCGTCGGGCTGCTTCATCCGTGCCGTGAGGTCAATAGCCGACTGAAGGTTTGGCTGTCCCTCCAAGGGAACGGTTTCCTTTAATTCACGAAGCAGGGTATTGGCCACCCCGGCAATGGTATCGCCAAAGCGAAACGAACGGGTCAGGCGGCTTTCGGGGAGCGGTAGCCGCTGCATGGCATTGACGGCACCACGCCATTGATAAATTTGCTGATAGGGATCGCCGACATAAATCACCTGTGACTGCGACTGCTGCATCAGCACACCCAGCATCAACGGATCGGAATCCTGTGCCTCATCAAAAAGGATATAGTCCGCCGGAATCACTGGGCGCGATAAGGCCCAGTATTTCAGGTAAATATCATGGGAAATACCCGCTGGATGACTGGGAGACAGGGCTTGGTGCCAGGTCTGTTCTAGGGCAGGATACAAGCGGGTTGCCACTTGCTCGGCATCGGATTCGTGGAGCCAGTCGGGCATCTGGAAATGCCTTGGGTGGGGATGCTGGCTGGCGGTAGCACAAAATCGCGTCAGGGCATTCAGGATCAGCGTTGCCTGTCGAACGGCAGTCAGCCGAAAAAATTCATAGCGCCCATCCATTTTGCGGCGAACGTCAATCGGCGTTAGGTGATGCTGCTCGGCAAGGCGCTGGGGTGTCAAACGGGGTGCACTCAGCTTGTCGGTCAGGGCACGGGGAACCTGCCGAAAAGCCAGCGAGTGAAAGGTACGGCAATCGACGCCACGATGAAATTTTTGCGCGGCTTCGGTGGCAATGGCTTTATTAAACGCCAGATACAGCCCTTTGCGCTGGGGCATGGCCTCGCTGATGAGGCGCAGCGTGGTGGTCTTGCCGGAGCCAGCATAGGCCAGAATCTTGAAGGATTCGCCGGAAGTGGCGCGTTCCAGTGCCAGCTTCTGTTCGTCAGTCGCTTGCACGCTGTCCCTCAACAAAGCGGCCAAAGAACAAACCAAGCTCAAACAGCAGCCACATGGGAATGGCCAGCATCAGCATGGACAAGGCGTCGGGCGGGGTAAACACCATGGCTACCGCAAAACAGCCCACAATGATGTAGCGACGTTTTTCGGACAGCGACTGCGTGGTGACAAAACCGGCAAGGATAAGCAACAAGGTGGCCACGGGAATTTCAAAGGTGATGCCAAACACCAGAAACAGCTTCAAGGCAAAGGACAAATAACTGTTGATGTCCGTCATCGGGATGACCGAATCCGGCGAAAACAGAATAAAAAAATGCAGTACGCCGGGCAGCGTCACAAAGTAGGCAAAAGCCACCCCGGCGTAAAACAGCAACACACTGCTAATGAGCAGTGGTACTGCGATTTTTTTCTCATGCTTGTAAAGGCCTGGCGCAATAAATTGCCACAGCTGATGCAGGATGTAGGGCATCGCCAGAAATACACAGACAAACAGGGTGAGTTTGATCGGCACCATAAAATTGGAGGTAATATCGGTGGCGATCATGCTGGCATTGGCGGGCAGCTGGGCACGCAGGGGGGCAGAGAGCAGTTCGTACAGATTGCCGGAAAAATATACCAGAACCAGAAACAGTCCCAGAATTAGCGAGACGATGCGCACCAGATGGCTACGCAACTCAATCAGATGCGCCGTAATCGGCATTTCCTTGAGCTCTTCCGGGCCAAGTGGGGGGGTGGCGCTCACGGGGTATTTCCTGCGGAAGGCATCGCGATGGGGGGAGAAGCAGGCACGGTTTTGGAAGGCACGTCAGCGAGTGAGGCAGTTGGCTTAGGCACAGAAACCGTACTTTCGACCAATGGCCGTTCAACTGGTGGGAGCTCTGGCAAAAGGGCTGGCAACGGTTCTGGCAATAGTTCTGGAAACTGGGCCAGCTCCGGCAAGACGATCCCGCTGGTATCGATCAGATGAGGAACGGCCAGCTGGCCCAGAAACGGTGCCGGAGGCCTGCGTAGGCTCAGTTCCTCACCACGGAGCAGGAAATAATAATGGCCACGCGCAGGTTTGACTGGCTGTGTTGAGCCCACACTCAGCGATTCCACACTGGCGCGCAGCCGGTTCATTTCCTCATGCAGCTGTAACTCGGCTTCACGTACTTTTTTCAGCTCGGCTTCCATCTGCTGACGAATTTCCAGCGCATCGACTTCCTGGGCGATTTCCTGCTGAACTGTGGCAATAGTGCGTTTAATACGGCCATACCAGGCACCGGCCATACGTGCGGCATGAGGCAATTTTTCAGGGCCAAGCACGATCAGAGCGACTACGCCCAATAAAATTAATTCACTAAAACCTATGTCAAACATGCACGCGGTATCCCGTCAGGGCCCAGGAAGTTCCTGAGCGGCTCAGTCGCTGGTATCAGTCGCTTAAACCTGATCCTTGCGCTCGACTGGCTGGGCACTGCCCTGTACCACGCGATCCTGAGCACGATCATCACGGAGTTTGGGGTCGGTACCGTTAGCAGACTCACCTTCTTTCATGGCGTCTTTAAAGCCTTTGACCGCGCCACCAAGATCCTTGCCGGCGTTTTTCAGTTTTTGGGTACCAAAAACCAGCACCACCACGACCAGTAAAATGATCCAGTGGGTAATCGAGAAGCTGCCCATGGTAGGTATCCTTTAGCTATACAGTTCAATACAAGGGTTCAATGCAACGGTTTAATACAACAGTTTAGTTCAGTTTTTAGTCTCAACGCGCCCGTACCACAGCACTGTCTGCATCATGCCATGGCCCCGAAAGATTGACCAGTTAGGGTTGTAGCGCGAGTGTCATACATTTTCAGGCAGTGCGTGAGGCTTTTTCCTCCAGCCCAGACAAGCCAAAACGGCGTGACAGCTCGGACAGGATGTGCGACGGCGGGATATTAAACTGCCCTAGCATGACAAGGGTATGAAACCACAGGTCGGCTGTCTCATACACCAGATCGTCGGTCGCACCGATCGTGGCATCCTTGGCAGCAAGAACGGTTTCGATGGCCTCTTCGCCCACTTTTTCCAATATTTTGTTCAGTCCCTTGTGGTACAGACTAGCGACGTATGACGAAGCCGGGTCGGCCTGCTTTCGGCTGTGCAACAACCGGCCCAAAGCATCCAGTATGTCCGCTGCAGGAAGTTGCACTGCTTCAGACAGGCTGTCACTGGAAACGGCTGAGGCGTTTACTTGCTGTTCTTGATGTTGTAGAGCTTGATGTTGTAGAGCTTGAGTTTGCTGCTGTGGAGCTTTGCCTGACTCAGCCTCACCCGTGTGAGTCGTCGCCTGACCATAAATGGTCGCAGGGTCTTTGAGCACCGGATCAACCGTCTGCCAGCCGTCTGGCCCCAGCACGCGGTAAAAACAGGCTTCGCGACCGGTATGACAGGCAATACTACCTTGTTGCGTCACATTCAGGACAATGACGTCGCCATCACAATCGAGGCGTATCTCATGTACCGTCTGTGTGTGTCCCGAGCTTTCGCCCTTATGCCATCGCTGCTGCCGAGAACGTGACCAATACACGGCTTCGTTCAGTTGTGCGGTTTCCGCGAGGGTATCCCGATTCATCCACGCCACCATCAAGACGCGGCCACTGGCATGATCCTGAGCAATAACGGGAATCAGACCCTGGGCATCAAAATGGACATCATCCAGCCAGTGCTTCATGCAAATACTCGAACAAATAAAGACAAAACAAACAATGTCAAAACACGCATTAAACACACCAGGGTCGCGGCAGACAGTGCTACAGGGCAGTATACCGTCAGCACGTCATCCGTAGCAGTGCTGTGATGCACCTCAGCTCATGTGCAGGCCAAACAGCGCCAAGGCGGCTTCGGGGCCAAACCGATACTGCGCATGGCAAAACTGGCAATCCATACGGATTTCATCCTCTTCTTCCAGCAATTCACGCACAGCATCCGCCCCGATCTGCTGTAGGGCCGCTTCGCAGCGCTGCTGGGAGCAGGTACAGCCAAAATGCAGCGGTTCGGCATCCGCCAGCCGTACGGTTTCTTCATGGTAGAGACGGTAGAGGATTTCAGTTGCCGGCAGATTGAGCAATTCTTCAGCCGTCAGGGTGTCTGCCAGTGTGGTCAGTCTGGGCCATAAATCGTCGTCAATGGTCGCTTTTTCGTCTTCCTGCCGTGGCAACAGCTGCATAAGCAGTCCGGCAGAGCGTTCGCGGGTACACGCCAGCGTCAAATGACTGGGGATTTGTGCGCTCAGGTCATAATACTGGGTGAGGCAAGCTGCCAGCGTCGGCTGATCCATCGGAACAATGCCTTGATAACGCTCGCCTTTTTCGGGTTCTATGGTGATAAACAACACCCCGCCCTGCAAGGCGGTCAGGGCGACTTCACTGTTAGTGGCGGGCGCAAATTCAGTCCCTTCCTCCCATTCGGCAAGGGCGCGCAACTGGCCGGGCAGATGACATTCGGCCATAGCCCATTTGAGTGGCCCGCTTCCTTGTGCCTGAATGGTCAGGCGGCCTTCAATCTTCAAGGTGCTGGCCAGCAATGATACCGCAGTCAGCATTTCCCCGAGTAACAGGGCAATCGCATCGGGATAGTCGCGCTGGGCCAAAATAGTCCTCAGGGCATGATCCAGATGCACCACATCGCCACGAACAGGCGTATCGGCAATAAAAAAACGCTGGCGCTGGTCGTACATGGGGAATTCTCTCTGTCAAAACAGCAGGGTACGTGTCGTGCTCATCGTCAGAAGCGCAGGCTTCAGGCGGGGCAAGGCGCAGGTGTCAATGGCTGTGCAGCGAAACTGGGGGCGCTAGGGCGTGTTTTCAATCCCCGTCTGTATCTGGAGCTTTGGATACGGTGGGGCTTTGTCCAATCAGATCCAGTCCATCAGGAATACGGTGTAGGGCGGGCCCGGCAAGACTGACGGGTAATTTTTTAGGTTTGACCGTGGCGGACTCGTTGCCTTGTGGGAGTGTCGCCGACGCAGACGCTGAACCAAAAACTGGCCCTGATGTAGCCCCAGAATCTGGAACAGCACTTGACGCAGACGCAGCGCCTTTATTGGCAGAAAAGTCGGTTTCAAACAAGCCTTCCAGCTCCGCCATGGCGGCTTTGTTGGATTCGATCAGACTGGTTTCATCGGCATAAATGGCCTGTTGGCGGGCCATGAGTCGCTGGTCGTATTGATAAAACGTCCGCACACTGTCGCGCGCATCGCTTTCTTCCAGCCCTAGCTGGGTGAGCGCCGATTCGGCCATCGCAAGGGCACTGAGGTAGGTTTCACGCCAGATCAGAGTGATGCCGATGTCGCGCAAACGATAATAATGATGGCGGTCGCGTGCGCGCACCAGCAGCGGCAAATTGGGATAACGTGCGTGCAGATAGGCTGCTGTTTTAATGGACTCTTCTACATCATCCAGCGCCAGAACAAACAGCCGCGTGTGCTCAATCCCTGCCGCATGCAGCAATTCCGGACTGGTTGGATCGCCGTAATACACGGTATTGCCGTATTTACGGACAAAATCGACCTGACGGACGCTTTTTTCAATCGCCGTAAATTCAATGCCATGCATGCGCAGAACACGACCTACAATCTGTCCCACTCGGCCAAATCCGGCGATGATGACCGGATGTTCGGACTCAGGAATCTGATCGTACTCACGGCTGGGGGTTTTGCGTTCCAGCCACGGGCTGATTTTTCGGTCCAGTATCCAATAGGCCAGTGGCGTCAGTGCCATGGACAGCGTGACCATCAGGATGAGCGGCGTCACCACGGCTTCAGCCAGCACCTGTTGCTGGATCGCCGTACTAAACAGCACAAAGGCAAACTCACCGCCCTGTGACAGCAGCACGCCAATGCGCAAGCTGGTGAGCCATGGAATGCCGATAAACCGTGCAATGGCGGTCATGATGCCAAATTTGACCAGCATCAACCCCAAGGTTCCAGCCACGATAAAGACAGGCTGGGTCGTTAGTACATCAAGCCGTACACTCATGCCTACCGACATGAAAAATAGCCCCAGCAGCAGGCCCTTAAAGGGTTCGATACTGGCTTCCAGATCGTGCCGAAATTCCGAATCCGCCAGCAAAACCCCTGCCAGAAACGCGCCCAGTGCCATGCTGATCCCGACGGTTTGCATCAGCACAGATACGCCAATCACCAGAAACAGCGCAATGGCCGTTAATAACTCGCGCGCACCACTGGAGGCCACAAAGCGAAAAAATGGGCGTACCACAAACCGGCTGGCCAGAATCAAACCGGTAAATATCGCCAGCAAGCTGAGGACATACCGGAGATCGAAATGTGCCTGTCGGGCACCACTGATCAACGGCAAAATCGCCAGGAGCGGGATCACCGCTATGTCCTGAAACAGCAACACCGCAAAGGCCCGACGACCCTGAAGGCTCCCCAGTTGTTGGTTTTCAGCCAGTAATTGCATGACAAAGGCCGTCGAGGAAAAGGCCAGACCAAAGCCAATCACAAAGCTCGAATCCACCGGACGTTGCAGCAAAAACCAGATCAGTGCAGTCAATAAGAGTCCCGTCAGCAAGACCTGTAGACCACCCACCAAAAACAGCGAGCGCCGCAAGGCCCAGAGA
>CAUJHL010000060.1 GCA_963204705.1 Pseudomonadota bacterium
CACAGGGTCGTTTCAGGTCTCATGGACGCTCGACGATCGCCACAACGCCCTGACCACCTGCCGCGCAGATTGAGATCAGCGCGCGGCCCTGACCTTTTTCTTTCAACAGTTTGGCTGCAGTCACAAGAATCCGGCCACCGGTAGCGGCAAACGGGTGTCCGGCTGCCAGCGAGGAGCCATTGACGTTGAGCTTGCTGCGATCAATGCTGCCCAGTGCCTTGTCACGGCCAAGACGCTCTTTGCAGAAACCAGGATCTTCCCAGGCTTTCAGCGTGGCCAGAACTTGCGAGGCAAAGGCTTCGTGGATTTCGTAAAAATCAAAATCCTGCAGGGTCAGGCCCGCGCGATCCAGCATACGAGGCATGGCATAGGCCGGTGCCATCAGCAGACCTTCTTTTTTGCCCACAAAGTCAACAGCTGCGGTTTCCGAGAAGGTGAGATAAGCCAGAACTTCGTGGCCATTGGCTTTAGCCCATTCTTCAGAAGCCAGCAGGACGACTGACGCGCCATCGGTCAGCGGAGTGGAGTTGCCCGCGGTCATGGTGGCGTGGTCGCCTTTGCCAAAAACGGGTTTCAGCTTGGACAGTTTTTCAACCGAGCTGTCGGCACGCAGGTTTTGGTCTTTGCTTACGCCCATAAAGGCAGTCAGCAGGTCATTAAAGAATCCGCGCTCGTAGGCAGCAGCCAGTTTTTTGTGGCTGGAGGCAGCCAGTTCATCCTGATCCTTACGGCTGATGCCCCATTCCAGCGCGGTAATAGCGGCGTGATCGCCCATGGACAGACCAGTACGTGGCTCGCCATTTTTAGGCGCATCCATCAGGTCTTTCAGGTTCAGCTTTTTCAGGGCTTTCAGGCGGTCTTTACCGGTTTTGGCAATGTTGAGTTCCAGCAATACTTTGCGCAGGCCATCACCGAGTGCAATGGGGGCGTCGGAAGTGGTATCCACACCACCCGCGATACCGACGTCAATTTGACCAAGCGCAATTTTGTTTGCGACCACAAAGGCAGCCTGCAGGCCAGTACCACAGGCTTGCTGAATGTCCATGGCTGGGGTTTCGGGTGCCAGCGCGGTATTCAGTACGCACTCACGTGTCATGTTGAAATCGCGGCTGTGCTTGAGCACGGCGCCAGCGACCACTTCGCCCAGACGCTGTCCTTGAAGATTAAAGCGCTCAACCAGACCATTCAGGGCAGCGGTCAGCATGTCCATATTGGACGCCGTAAAGTACGGACCATTGGAACGGGCAAAAGGAATGCGGTTGCCGCCGATAATGGCGACGCGACGGACAGCAGGAGTAGTCATGGAGGTTTCCTTGGTCGGTGCTTTGCTGGTGGATTTGGTCGCTGCTGCTTTGGCAGGAGGTGCCTTAGCTGGCGCGGCGGATTTAGGTGCAGGTGCGTTGCTAGCACTACTGCTAACAGAATTGTTGCTATTAGAATTATTGCTAACAGATGCCTGTGGCTTGTTCTGGGTCTGGGCCGTTACCGCAGCGGGAGTTTGCACTGGTGTGGCTTTGGTGGCCGGTTTTGCCGCAGACTTGGAAGCCGGTTTTGCCGAGGAAGGTGCAGCTGAATTTGCCGATGACACGGGAGCAGTCGACGCTGATGGCGCAGGCTGGGCTTTCGGTTTTAGCTCGGCCATGTCGATGACTGGTTGCTGACGGGGCTTGGCTGGTTTTTTGGCAGATGAATCGTCAGAGGTACTCATGGGCAGTTCTCCAGAATCGGAATCGTTCCTGAGGTAACAGGTCGGTAGAACGTTGATACAGGGAATACACCGTCTGGGCAAACCCTGCTTCGCCTATTCAATTCTTCAACTTTTTAAAAAATCATTGAAAAAATTGCCATTGAAAGCGACATTTTATAGGGACGCCAAGATACCACAGAAAAAACCGAATGTATTGACGCTGCTGCCGTTCAATGCGTCACTTTGGCCAAGCCAAATGGCTTCCAACTTCTGTTAGGATGTGCGCCACGTCCTGAATTTGCAAACCTGGCGTCCCGAACTTGGTTAGTCATCCAAAATGTCTGACAAGCCAATTCCCTGATGACGCTATGGGATAGGCAAGGGGATTTGGAAGTGACTTTAAGCAACGCCAAAAGCTGTGCCAGTGCGAGTGACGCAATTCGTAGTTGAACAGGGCCTGGAATCGGGTTATCACGCTGGACTTTGTTGTGACTCGTTGCGAGTTGTTGTCACCTGTTGGCGTCACCTGTTTTGTACCATCCGTTTTTTATCGTTTTAGCATTTTTTCAGAGGTATCCCCCATGAGCGATCGTTATCAAGAATTTGCCAATTCAGCACTGGGCAAACTGGTCATCAAAAATCTGGGCCTTCCGATGCCGCTGGAGCTGGAGCGTTTCGATCCGAATAAGCCCCTGATCAATGGCGCTGTCCTGCTGGGCGCTGCCCCTGGTAGCACGCTGGGTGGCCCAATCAGCGATGTCCTGAACACCGTCCATGCCGATACCTATGCTGGCAATCATGCCGCCCTGCAACAGGCCGCCGCCAAGGTGGGTCTGAACTTGCGTCCTTATAACAGTGGCGATAAGGAATCCCGCTTTAAAGTGATGATTTTTGATGCGTCTGGTATTCAGAATTCCGAGCAACTGGTTGAGCTGTTTAATTTTTATTCTCCAGTGGCCCGCCAATTGCTTCCGAATGGCCGCGTTATCGTGATTGGCCGCACGCCTGAATTGTGCTCCAACCCCAAAATGGCGACGGCTCAGCGTGCGTTGGAAGGCTTTGTCAAATCGGTTGGCAAGGAATTCAAAAAAGCCTCGACAGCTCAGCTGATCTATGTGGCAGAAGGCGCTGAAGCCAATCTGGAATCCACCTTGCGTTTCTTTGCATCGGCGAAATCAGCCTATGTGTCCGGTCAGGTGGTGCGGGTGTCGGCAGGTGCGACGCAAAAAATTGACTGGAATGCCCCTCTGGCCGGTAAAACGGCGCTCGTCACTGGCGCGAGCCGTGGTATCGGCGAGGCCATTGCCCGCACCCTGGCGCGTGATGGCGCTCAGGTGATCTGTCTGGATGTGCCCGCTCAAGAAGCCGATTTGCAGCGTGTGGCTGGGGAGATTGGCGGGCTGGTACTGCCGCTGGACATTACCGCCAGCGATGCCGGTCAGAAAATTGCTGAATTTGCCAACGCCGAATCCCAGTCGAAGGGGCTGGATGTGGTGGTGCATAACGCAGGTATTACTCGTGACAAAACGCTGGCCAATATGAAAGACCAGCAGTGGAATCTGGTGATGAACATCAATCTGTCCTCCGAGGAGCGCATCAACGATACGCTGCTGGCCGAAGGTGCCCTGAACGCCAATGCGCGGATTGTGTGCGTGTCGTCGATCAGCGGCATTGCCGGTAATCTGGGCCAAACTAACTATGCGACTTCCAAAGCTGGGGTGATTGGCATGGTGCACTCCGTAGCGCCGACGCTGGCCAATGGCGTCACCATCAATGCAGTCGCTCCGGGCTTTATTGAAACGCAAATGACCGCAGCCATTCCACTGGGTATCCGTGAAGCCGGTCGCCGCATGAACTCGATGAGTCAGGGCGGCCAGCCAGTGGATGTGGCAGAAGCCATTGCCTGGTTTGCCTCACCCGCATCGGGCGGCCTGAATGGCAACGTGGTGCGTGTCTGTGGCCAGAGCCTGCTGGGCGCATGATCGCTTGCTGAGGAATTGGTCATGACTACGATCCGTATTGAGCGTTTGCCAACGCCACTGCAAGCCTATCGCAAAATCGTCAAATCCATGGTGCTTAGGGCCCGCAGTACGCCCCAGCGTGTACTGCCGGATCTGGAGTATGTGGTCGAACGCCTGACGATTGATCTGGATCATTTGCAGCGTTATGCAGCCATTTGCCAGTTTGCGTCGATGCAAACCCTGCCGCCGACCTATCTGGCCGTATTGTCGCAATCCCTGCAAATGCTGATGATGGCGGAGCCAGAGTTTCCCTTTCCGGTATTGGGGCTGGTGCATATCCATAATCAGGTCAGTCAGAATCGTCCGGTGAAACCCTCGGAAACCATTCGCCTGAGCTGTCGTTTTGGCACCCTGAAGCCGCATGAAAAAGGCCTCCAGTTTGAATTTCTGACCACCGCCAAAGTGGGCGACGAAGAAGTCTGGACGGGCTCTTCGACCTATCTGATGCGGCAAAAAAGCAGTACGGCGGAATCCCGCCCTGCGCCTCGTCAGGAAAAAGTCGCCCGCAAAGAAGGGGATCGTCAGGAAAACTGGACTGTTCCGGGGGATATTGGCCGGCGGTATGGCCTGATCTCGGGGGACATCAATCCAATTCATCTGCATCCGCTCAGTGCAAAATTGTTTGGCTTTCCCAAAGCGATTGCCCACGGCATGTGGACCAAGGCACGTTGTGTGGCGGCGCTCGGCAAATTGCCGGATGCCTTTGACATTGATGTGCAGTTCAAATTGCCGGTACTGCTGCCCGCCAGCGTTGAATTTCATGCGCAACCTGCTGGACAACAGGTGGCGTTTGAATTGACGGATGCCCGCAATGGCAAGCCGCATCTGGCTGGAACGCTGACCCAGCGTTAAGTTGTGCCCTGGCTGTGATCTGGCTTTGCTTCATACCAGGCGGCACAGTCGAGAGGATCCCGAAACCACAGTGCAGGAATGCGCTGTGGTTTTTTTTCTGGCAAAGGGGATGAGGGCGATGACCTGACGTGGAGCAATCGCTGCAGATATGATAGCGTTCGCAAACGGTGTGGCCGGATGACCCCACTCGATGACGCAACCATAAGGAATTTTGCAAAATGCGCATGATGCTGCCATGGCGGACTTCCGCAAACGTACAAGGACTGTGTGAGCCTCTGTTTGAGGATTTAAAACGGGAGTTTCAGCGGATTCAGCCTTCGCCACAGGCAGGCGGTTCCGCATTGGCCGTGTATTTTCGCGGTACAAAAGTGGTGGATCTCTGGTCAGGCTGGCAGCAACCCGGCATCCCCTGGCAGCAGGACACACTGGCTTTGTCCTACTCCACAGGCAAGGGTGCGCTGGCAACGCTGGTTCACCGGCTGGTGGATTTGGGTTTTCTGGAATACGACCAGCCGATCGCGCATTATTGGCCTGCTTTTGGCCAAAACCATAAAGAACGCATCACACTGCGCCATGTACTGGCCCATGAATCCGGCCTGTTTGATATTCGCCATATTATTCAATCGGCTGCAGTAATGCTGGACTGGCCGGCCATGCTTGCCGCAATTGAGCAGGCACGCCCACGGTTTGAGCCCGGTACCGATGTTGCCTATCAGGCACTGACTTTTGGCTGGATAGTGGGTGGCCTGATTGAAAAGGTCATGCAGGAAAGTCTGGCAACCACCTTTCACCGTGAAGTGGTAGAAGCCCTGCAACTGGACGGTGCCTGGTTTGGGGTGCCCAGCGAATTATTGTCTCGTGTGGCTCGTCCTTTTATCCGCCCTGAGCCGCCTACTGTGCGGCCCGTCTCCGATCCTGTCACTGCGCCGCCCAGTGGCCGCCGCCCGCTGACTTTCCCTGAGCGGGTACTGTCCTATACCGGACTCGATCCCTACGATGCAGACGATGCCCTGAAACCGCGTGGCATCGGGCGCTTTAATTTTTATGGCGATCGCGCGCTGCAGGCGTCCATTCCAGCGGCAAACGGGGTATTTACCGCACGCAGTCTGGCACGCATGTATGCCATGCTGGCAGAGGGCGGTTCGCTGGAAGGCAAGCGCTACCTGTCCGAGGAGACGTTTAAAGCCCTGTCCACCACCCAAAATCGCCAGCGTGACCGCGTCATGCCAATTCCGATGCACTGGCGACTGGGCTATCACCGTGTACTCACCATGGGGAAGAAAGTCCCGCTGGGATTTGGCCATATAGGCTACAACGGCTCCGCGGCCTGGTGCGACCCCTCGCGCGAGTTGAGCATGGCCTATGTGCATAATTTCGCGGGAGGCAGCATTACCGGGGACTATCGCCTATGGTGGCTGACCCAACGGAGTTTGCAAGTCGCGGATCAGGTGCTGACCGGAAGGGCAGGCTGGCGCTAGTGTATGCAGATCGGCCCGTATCCTCTCCGAAATAACCTGATCGTTGCCCCCATGGCTGGGGTAACCGATCGCCCCTTTCGCCAGCTGTGCCGTCATTTTGGGGCTGGCCACGCGGTCAGCGAAATGATCACCTCCGATCAAAGCCTGCGTTTGACCGCCAAAACCCAGCGACGGGCCGATTTTTCCGGTGAATTGTCGCCGATATCGGTGCAGATAGCCGGTTCTGACCCGGGCATGATGGCCGAGGCCGCACGCTATCAGGTTGCCAACGGTGCCCAGATCGTTGATATCAACATGGGCTGTCCTGCTAAAAAAGTCTGCAACAAACTGGCCGGCTCTGCCTTGCTGCAACAGGAAGATCTAGTGGTGAGGATTCTGGATGCCGTCGTGGCGGCAGTGGATGTGCCAGTAACACTCAAAACGCGGCTAGGTTATGCGCGAGGTGCGGAAAATATCCTTCGGATTGCAGAAAAGGCTGAGCAGGCGGGTATTGCCGCTCTGGCAATCCATGGCCGTACCCGTGAGGACATGTACTCTGGCCATGCTCGCTACGAGCTGATTGCTGCCGTCAAACGGCAATTATCCATTCCTGTAATCGCTAACGGAGACATTGATAGTCCTGCCAAAGCGGCCGAGGTGCTGGCATTAACGGGTGCCGATGGCATTATGATCGGCAGGGCTGCACAGGGTCGACCCTGGCTGTTTCGTGAAATTTCACATTTTCTGACGACTGGAGAAAACCTCGCCCCACCGGAAATTCGTGAAATCCGCGAGGTATTGCTGGGGCATCTGGAGGATTTGTACGCGTTTTATGGGGAGTATTCCGGCTGCCGCATTGCGCGTAAGCATATTGCCTGGTACACCACGGGACTGCGTGAGAGTAATGCCTTCCGGCAGGCTATGTATCAGCAAGACTCCACGGCCAGTCAGATAGAGACAGTACGTGAGTATTTTGACCAGCTACTGGCTTATGGAGAAAGGCTGGAGTTTGTGGGGTGAAAAATGGGAGCGATCCTACCCACAATTCGCGGATACGTGATTAAGGGAGTGTCTGCGATTCATAGGCGTATGCCCCCTGCGTCAGGAGAGTTATCACACTTTATTGAATCCCTACAGTTGCGAGGGAGGGCGAAAGCCACATAAAAAGGACGCCGACTATTTTGAAAACTACCGACTTCCAAGACCTCTTAAAAACACCAAAAGGGTGCTCAATTTCCAAAAAACGTGAACAACAAAAAACCCTTAAACCAATTAGATTTAAGGGCTTATAGACGGTAATAGACTACAGTGAAACAGAATTTGGCGTCCCCACGGGGATTCGAACCCCGGTTACCGCCGTGAAAGGGCGATGTCCTAGGCCTCTAGACGATGGGGACATAGAGGAAGTGCGCGTATTCTACTGAATGGCAGCGCCTTGTCAATACGTTTGACGCTGCATTCCACTCAGCTGCTGCTCAATTCGCCGCAAACTAAACATAGTCACTACATAGTCACTGCAGCTTGGTGAGTTTGGCCTCAGAACCTTACGTTTCAGACACTTTGGTTTCAGTCAGTTTACGGCGCACCGGCGGTACGGCCTCGCCATAATACTGCCGATCGGCAAAATAGCTCGACCGAACCATCGGCCCAGCCCAGATATTGCGGAAACCCAGTTGCTTGCCATAGGCCATGTAACGCTCAAATTCATCGGGATGCACAAAGCGCTCCACCGGCGCATGCGAGCGGGAAGGCTGCAAATACTGGCCAATCGTGATCAGATCCACCTGATGTTCGGCCAGATCCCTGAGCAAATCCATGACTTCGGCTTCGGTTTCACCCAGGCCCACCATCAGGCCACATTTGGTTGCGATATCCGGCCGATGTTGCTTGAATAATTTCAACAAATTCAGGGAATGCTGATAATCCGATCCCGGCCGCATGGCTTTGTACAGGCGAGGCACGGTTTCGATATTATGGTTAAACACATCCGGCGGGGTTGCTTCCAGCAAAGCAAGCGCTACATCCATCCGGCCACGAAAATCCGGCACCAGAATTTCCAGCAAAGTGTCGGGGCTGTGCTGACGGGCAGCCTCGATACACGCCACAAAATGACCCGCACCACCGTCCAGCAAGTCGTCACGATCCACCGAGGTGATGACGGCGTATTTCAGGCCCAGACCGGCAATGGTTTCAGCGAGATGACGGGGTTCATCGCTATCCAGTGCATTGGGTCGGCCATGCGCCACATCGCAAAACGGACAACGCCGCGTGCAGATATCGCCCATGATCATAAAGGTCGCTGTCCCCCCACCAAAACATTCGGGTAGATTTGGACAGGCAGCTTCTTCGCACACCGTATGCAGCTTTTGGGCGCGCAAGACATCCTTGATGCGCTGGACTTCAGCGGGAGCAGCCATTTTTACCCGAATCCAGTCTGGTTTTTTGGGCACATCTACCGTGGGCAGGATTTTGACCGGTATCCGGGCCATTTTTTCCGCGCCACGCAATTTTTCACCCGCGACCAAAGGTGCTGGTTTACGCGGCCCACCAACTGTGGCATCCATTACTGCAGGGAGAACGGTAGGCTGGGAGGCATGATCTTGGGGTTGAGGCTGAGACTTTGATTGAGACTTTGATTGAGACTGAGATTGGGGCAGGGACTGAGACTGGGACATGGCATTGGTAGCATCCAGAAAGCATGGCGCTAGTATACGCCAGTGCAGCAGTCTCGTCCTGATAAAGCGTGAAAGCGAGGATCGTTTACAGGCGTTGCAGGGCGGCTACCCGCTGTTCAATCGTTGGATGGGAGCGCATTAGGGTAGCCAGACTAAAGCCAGATTCGGTACCTGCAGCAATGGCAAAACTTTTCATGGCAGGCGGCATCTGATCCGGTAAACCCTGCTCCCGACCTAGCGCCTGCAAGGCATCAATCATCGCCTGTTTGCCCGCCAGACTGGCGCCTGCAGCATCTGCGCGATATTCCCGCCAGCGTGAAAACCACATGGCAATGATCGAAGCGACAATGCCCAGCAAGAGATCCATCACCATACTGGTGACAAAATAGCCTATGCCAGGGCGATTGCTGTCATTTTTAAAAATCGCACGATCCACAATATTGCCAATAATACGGGCAAAGAACATCACAAAGGCATTGAGTACGCCCTGAATCAGCGCCATGGTCACCATATCGCCATTGGCGACGTGGCCAATTT
Organism: Pseudomonadota bacterium; assembly: GCA_963204705.1. Classification (GTDB taxonomy): domain Bacteria; phylum Pseudomonadota; class Gammaproteobacteria; order Pseudomonadales; family Moraxellaceae; genus CAUJHL01. The sequence goes on from CAUJHL010000060.1 coordinate 9,230, forward strand.
CATGGCCCAGCACGGCTTTTAGCTCGTCTTTGTCCATGCGTTCCAGCAGCCCCGTCGATACTGCCACCAGTGCGGCATTTTTATTCCAGCCGGTTGCAAAGGCATTGGATTGAGGGTTGTGGAAAATACCGACTTCTGGTGTCTTGATCCCCGCTTGCTGAGCGAGCTGGCCCACGGTCTGTACCAGCCACTGTTCGGCGGGCGTGGAGGGATGCTCAATAATCTGGGTGCCGGTACTCATCTTGGCCATGGGTTTGGACAAAAAGAGCGACACCATCGATCCGACCATGCCATAGACAAAGCACATGACCAGCAACGCCATTAAATCATTCGGGTTATTCGTCACGCCAAAAATCGACAAGACAACACCCAGCACCAGCATCACGGCGAGGTTGGTTGCCAGAAACAACACAATACGAAGCATATCAATACCCTGTTGACCCAAAGGTGCGCTTTTACGCTATTAAAACTGTCTCTACGAGTACTCTCGTTGTAAACACTTTAGTTTTAATGTGGCAAGGATGAGGCTTCAAGTGGTGACGCGTAACAAGGTGCTGAACACTTCACCTCAGCACTTGGCAAATACAACACGTTGTACGAGTGGCAAAACACCGGCAGAACAGAGGTTAATGGTTTAATTTTTGGATAAGAGTTTGAATTTTAAACACTAAATAAGTAAAAAGACAAACGTGGCAAGCCTATTGCTCAAGATGAATCTTTAGGGTTAGAAATGAGCCCAAGTCTAGCGGCGCAAGGCGCTTACTGCAGAAGCAGTGTAATGGGCATCACTACTGGCATCTGCGGTGTAGCTGCTGCCCTGAAATTGGATGGTGCTGCTTGGGCGAGAATAGGCAACCGTTTGACTGGCAGGAGTGGTCGAGCCAAAGCCACTGTTCTGGTAAAGATTACGATAGCGACTCAGCACCCGGCGCACATAATCCTGCGTTTCACGGAAAGGTGGAATGCCGTTGTATTTGTCCACATTGCCTTCGCCGGCATTATACGCGGCAACAGCTAGCTCCAGATTATTGCTGTAGCGCTTGAGCAGGAAATTCAGATACCGCGCGCCGCCATGAATGTTTTGCTGGGGATCATAGGCATCGGTAACGCTAAAACGACGTGCCGTGGCTGGCATCAATTGCATCAGACCCTGAGCACCCACGGGTGAGCGGGCGTTGGGGTTAAAGCCGGATTCGGTGTGCATGACTGCCTTGAGCAATCCACGATCAACACTGAACGCACTGGCAGCTTGCTGAATGATGTCATCAAAGGCATTGCGGTTTTTGCTAAAGCTGGGGAGCACTGCCGATTCGCTGCTGCCCCAGTTGCGATAGCTGTGGACGTTGGTATCGGCATACCAGGTGACTTTGACTTTGGTGGTGTAGTCACTGAATTGTTCGCCACGGGGCTTTTTTTTGCCATCCACCAGATTTGTCAGCAGGACATTGCCGTCGTTGTCTTTAAACACATACAGATTGCCCGCCTGACTGGATACCGGTACCAACACGGCCAGAGACATTCCCACTGCCATCAGCAGTGTACACACCTTGGCCAGACGCGCGGAATGGTGCGTTTGAGCGGAGTGTACAGTGGTCGGCAGGGCAGGCAGGGTCATGGGCTTTCAGGTCGTCCGTGTTTGATTACGGATATTAACAAACACAGCGTGAATGGCAACCGACGTGCGTCACAGGGTTACAATTTTTTAGTGAGGGTGTCTTTAGTGAGCGTGCTTGGTTGATAAGCAGCAGGATGCTCAGGCTAATTAGCTAGCCATTAAGTGGTTTCACGAAAGTTATTATCAGTTTTTGTAGGACAAACTATCTTACGCGCATTTTATGACAAAGGAATGGATAATTCGTGCTCAACTAAAAAAAAGCAGAAAAAAATTTAGTTGATGGCCTATTGCTTAATTTAAGGAATTGATAAAAATGAATAAAATGATTAGATCAAATTTTGATCGTTTTTGGCGGGGGGGTTGCTGTTGCTGGGTCAACGTCTGTCAAGAGAGGCCTTTTCCACACAGTTATCCACACTTTTTGTGGAAAAATCCACAAGTCACTGATTTGCAAGGTTGCTGACTTCAGACGGTCATTGTTGAAAAAATCTGGCATGGATTGTCAAGGTAAAAAGCCCAAAATTGCAGCGAACAAACGACCGTTTACGCTGTACGCCACAGCTTACGCGAAATTTTTCGACTTGACGCCGGCACATTTCCACTGTTCTTTAGGCCGCGTGGAACATGTGATGAAATCTTAAGCTACGACCGGACACTAGATGGCAGAAAAATTAATTTTGAACAGTAACATGCTTGGATTAACACTCTGAACGCAAGAAACCTCAGTAGCAAGGCTGCTTTTGAGAGCCCAGGGCTGGGTGGCAAGTGAGATGGCTGACTGGATGGCTTTGGGACTGGTGAGCACGCAGCGAAACCGGTACACTTGCGGCCATTTTTTGTTCCGCGTGCAGGCCCTCTGTACCGTGGAAAACGCTGCACGGGAGCGACTATGCCTACGTCTTTCAATCCAACTGAAACTGCTCTAACGACAGGCGATTCTGGCCAGGAGCAGGAGCAGGCAGTGCAATGGTTTCAGCCAGCGCCGGTGAGGGCGGAACAGGAGGAAGTGGAGGACGACACGGAGGACGAATCCGCAGCAGAGCCTGAAGCCATGCGCGCTGGCGATAATCCCAGTCGTCCGTTTATTCGTCTGCACAAGAAGCTGCGCAAACAGGTCAGTCATGCCATTCGCGATTTTTCCATGATCGAGGAAGGCGACAAGGTCATGGTGTGTATTTCAGGTGGCAAGGACAGTTTTACCCTGCTAGATATTTTGCTGGATTTGCAAAAGATCGCCCCCGTAAACTTTGACGTGGTGGCGGTCAATCTGGATCAAAAGCAACCAGGTTTCCCTGAGCATGTGCTGCCTGAATACCTGAGTAGCCGCAATATTCCCTATTATATTCTGGAAAAAGATACTTTTAGCATCGTCAAGCGTCTGACGCCAGAAGGCAAAACCTATTGTGCGGTCTGTTCCCGTTTGCGCCGTGGCTCACTCTATGGCTTTGCCGAAGAAATTGGAGCGACCAAAGTGGCGCTGGGGCATCACCGCGATGACATGATGGCGACTTTTTTTCTGAACCTGTTCCACGGCGGTAGCATCAAGTCGATGCCACCCAAACTGCTGTCCGATGATGGTCGCAATATGCTGATCCGGCCGCTGGCCTATGTGGCAGAAAAGGACATTATTAAATACGCCCGCGCCCGCCAGTTTCCGATCATTCCCTGTAACCTGTGTGGCTCTCAGGAAAATCTGCAACGCGCACAGATCAACGACATGCTGCGGGATTGGGACAAACAGTATCCCAAGCGGCTGGCCAGTATTTTTTCAGCCTTGCAGAATGTGGCTCCGTCGCAATTGGCCGATCGGGAGCTGTTTAATTTTGAAGGCTTGCAGCGGAAAGCCACGGAGCCGAAGGAAGACGATCCGGCTCGTCTGGACGTGCTAAACCTGACGCTTGGCTAGTGCACCATCGGTGGCGGCAGCATTTCAAGGGTGGTCAGAGGAAACTCCGCTGCCTGCCGTAAACGCCATTTGCCATCCGTCAGCTCGATATAGTACTTGCCCTTCAGCGGTGCACGTGACCATTTGCCCTGATAGACCCCGTCGCTGATCTGCGTCAGGGTGGCCTGTTCATCCAGACTGGCATGAATGGGGTGAAACCCGTCCAGATGCAATTGTCGGGGAAAGGCATAGGGCTGGTCGGACTGAACCTGAAGCTGAATGCTCTGGCCGGGCCCAAACTGCGCGGTAGCTTTGAGTCCCAGTTTGGTCGATAGCAAGTCGCGCGATAAATCCTGCTTGAGCGTTTTGCCATCCATATACCAGTCATCACGCACCAGATCGTCTGATTTCGTGACCGCGGTATAAATCAGCGCGGCACAGACCACCACACTGAGCACAGGAATACCGACCACCAGCCACATATAGAAATGGGTATACCACGGGCCATTGCGTTCGTTGCTGTCTTGTGGCTGAGTTGTCTTCATCTGGGCGCTCAACGCTCATCCCCTTCATGTCTGCTGCGCTCACGATCCTGATCACTGGGGGCGCGGAAAGCATTGACTACCTGTGCCTTGATGGCGGGATTGTCTACGCTCTGAATGATAAAGGTCAGTGGAACCGTTCCAGTATGGATGTCCAGAGGATTACCAATCACCGTGATGGGCAGCTGATACACCTCACCCGGATCCAGAACAACGCGATTGTGCGGTTTTTCCAGATGCAAATGATGCTCTGACGCGATGGTGATCTCGTATTCCTGCTCTTTTTTCGTTTTGTTGCTGATTTTGAGCAGGAAAGCGTTTTCGGCCTGACCTTCGCTATTGATGCGATAGAGCTGATTGCGATCACGGATGGATTCAAACTGGAGCGGTAAACGGTTAGCCAGCGTGTAGCTGAACACACCGAGCATCAGCAACAGAGCAGCCCCATAGCCAAACAGGCGAGGACGCAGCCAGTGGGTTTTCTGGTGATCGATCATCTCACGTTCGGTGGTGTAACGAACCAGCCCGCGAGGGTAGTTCATCCGGTCCATCACGCTATTGCAAGCGTCCAGACAGGCAGCGCACTGGATGCACTCCATCTGCAGGCCATCACGAATATCGATACCGGTGGGGCATACCTGAACACACAGGTCACAGTCGATGCAGTCACCCAGATTTTGCTGGCGGGATTCAGTTGTGGCAACGCCCAACGGCTGATGTACGGCAACAGCTGGTGTAGTAGCAACAGTAGCAACAGCAGGGTCGGCGGATTTATCCTTTTTGCGCTTACGGGAACCACGTGGCTCTCCGCGCTCGCGATCATAGGAGACAATAAGGGTGTCATGGTCAAACATCACACTCTGAAAACGGCCATAGGGGCAAACCTGAAAACAGACCATCTCCCGCATCCAGCCGGCGTTCATGTAGGTGGCAACGGTAAAAAATCCGGTGAAAAACCATTCCATGCTGTTCAACATGGGGAAAGGCACAGCGACTCCCGCCAGAGTGATTGTCGTCCAGGAGCCGTACAATTCGGTTACTGGAGCGAAATAGCTGATGAAACCCAGCGCGGTAAAGAGCGAAATAATCAGCCAGACCAGATGCTTGCCGCCACGGCGAAGGATTTTATTGGCCGAAAGGGGAGCCTTGTCCAGGCGAACACGCTGGTGTCGCTCGCCTTCAAATAGCTTTTCCACCCGCATAAACAGATTGACCCAGATCGTTTGTGGGCAGGAGTATCCGCAAAATACCCGTCCTGCAAACACCGTAACGGTAAACAGGGTAAAGGCCGCCATGATCAGTAGCCAGCCGACAAAAAACATATCCTCCGGCTTGAACACCAGATCAAAAATAAAAAATTGGCGACCCGGTATATCGAACAAAATGGCTTGGCGGCCATCCCAACGTATCCATGGAATCAGAAAAAAAAGCGCAAAAACGGAATACATCGTGAGGGTGCGAATATTCTGATAAAAGCCCGTGATCAGCTTGGGCTGAATTTTAGGCCGGCTGGCGGTCAGATCAGAAAACGCCGATTTGGATTCGGGTGGCACATTGCGGACAGGGATTTTCTGACTCATACACGGAGTACCATTTCAGAGAGCCTGCAGACCTTGCCTGGAAAGTTGCAGGACAGTGGCAGTCAGCACGACACTGGCATCCTTTTCAGGGGTTGCCAGGTCTGGAACCACGTATTTAAAAACACGGGGTGAAAAGAAAACAGAGGGGCCAGTAGCTAGTGGCTCAGATTAGTAGCGAGTTAGCTAACTAAAGGGTAGCGACTAGTTTAATGCATTCAGCAGCAGAATTTTTAAAATGAACTATAAAAAATAAGGGAGTTAAGTAAGAGCAATAGAGGTATTGCAAGGTGATCATCGTGCATCAGCGCAGTGGGTGATTTGAATTTACTATTCGATAGTATGTTGCCTACACTCAAGGGTACGCCCCATAAAAAAGAGCCGCAAACGCGGCTCCTTTGGGAGAGACTCTCGATCGCCTTTAACGGCTTTCTACGCCTCAATGCGTCTGTGAATACACATAAGCAGCAACCAGCTTGATACGCTCGGCACCCAGCATGTGTTCCCAGGCTGGCATTTTACCGGCACGACCAAGACGGATGGTCTTTTCGACATCCGCAACCGTACCACCATACAGCCAGGTGTTGTCAGTCAGATTAGGCGCACCCACAGACTGGGAGCCTTTGCCATCCGGACCATGACACACCGCACAGTTTTCTTTAAACAGTACTGCACCTTGCGCAGCCAGCACCGGATTAATGGTGATGCCTGCCGGTTTTGACAGCGACAGCACGTATTGAGTAGCGGCTTTTACGCCGTCTTCGCCCAGCGTTGCCTGCCAAGTAGGCATACCACCGGTACGGCCTTTGGTGATGGTTTCGACGATCTTGTCGGGCGTACCACCATAGAGCCAGTCGTTATCCGTCAGGTTGGGATAACCCAGGGCGCCTTTGGCATTGGTACCATGACAAATCGAGCAGTTCTGCAGGAAGATGCCCTGGCCAGCTTTCAGTGCCTTGGGATTTTGTGCCAGTGCTGCAACGTCCAGGGCACGAAATTCCTTGTCAAAGTTATCCAGAAAGACCTTGTTGTTGCGGTCATACTGGTTTTGCATTTCATTGACCGAAGTCCAGTTCACTTTCGAACCATCCAGACGTTCAATGGTGGCAAAGCCCTTAAAGTTACCCAGAGCAGGGTAAAGTGCAAAATACACGACAGCCCAGACAATCGTGGCCCAGAAAACAATCAACCACCAGCGAGGCATGGGGTTATCGTTTTCATAGATCCCGTCATATTCGTGGCCAGTTGTTCCCTGTTCATCCAGCTCCGGGCGCAGGCGTAGCGTAAAAATCAGCGCACCTGTAACAAACACCCAGCATCCGATGGAAAGGATCGCAACGTAGGCACTCCAGAATCCACTCATTTTCTTTTCTCACTTGTTGCGCCTGGTACATCAGAAACGGCAGGCTCATCATCCAGTACCAGCTTGGCATCCGCATCAAAACGCTGTTTGTTGGCAGGCGAATAGGCCCACCAGCAAATCGCCATAAACGCCACAAACGCCGATACGGTGGCAATGGCCTGCCAGTCTCCAATACCCATTAGCGTTTATCCTTCATGGCAATACCCAGCTGTTGGAGATACGCAATGACTGCCTCCAGTTCGGTGCGACCCTGGACCATGTCCGGGGCGGCTTCGATATCCTGCTCAGTGTAGGGCAAGCCAAACTGATCCTTGAAGAGACGCATTTTTTTCTGGGTTTCTTCGCCGTTCAGGGTATTTTTTGCCAGCCAGGGATAGGAAGGCATGACCGACTCAGGAACCACGCTACGTGGGTTGATCAAGTGATCGTGGTGCCAGTCATCAGAATACTTCTGACCCACCCGTGCCAGATCAGGTCCGGTACGTTTGGAGCCCCACAGGAAGGGGTGGTCCCAGACAGATTCACCACCGCGTGAATAGGCACCGTAGCGCTCGGTTTCAGCACGCAAAGGACGAACCATCTGCGTGTGGCAAACGTGACAGCCCTCACGGATATAGACATCACGGCCTTCGAGTGCCAGGGCCGACCACGGCTTCATCCCGACCACAGGAGTATTGTTTTCTTGTTGATGCATCTGCGGTGGAATCTCCACCAGCGTGGCAAAGCTGATGGCAACCACGATCAGTGTCATCAGGATGCCAGTGTTTTGCTCGATGATTTCATGGGCATTACGTGCCATGGGCTCAGACTCCTTTCACTGCAATAGTCGTTGCAGGGGATGTCGCTGGGGATTTGATGGTTTTGTATAGGTTATACGCCATGACAATCATACCGCTCAGATACAACAGTCCACCAAAGGCACGGCCGATGTAGGGGTAGTGCGAAGCAACGACGGACTCTACAAAACTATAGGTCAGCGTGCCATCCGGGTTGGTAGCGCGCCACATCAGACCCTGGGTAATGCCGGAGAACCACATGGATGTAATGTAGAAAACAACACCAATCGTCGCCAGCCAGAAATGGACACTGATCAGCTGTACGGAATACATGGACTGGCGACCCCATAGACGTGGAATCAGTACGTACAGTGAACCCATGGTGACCATACCCACCCAGCCCAGTGCGCCGGAGTGTACGTGACCCACAGTCCAGTCGGTGTTATGGGACAGGGCATTGACGGTTTTGATCGACATCATGGGGCCTTCAAACGTGGACATGGCGTAGAAAGCCAGCGCAACAATCAAAAAGCGAATGATAGGGTCAGTCCGCAAACGATCCCAGTGTCCCGACATGGTCATGACGCCGTTGATCATGCCGCCCCAGCTGGGTGCAAACAGGATCACCGAGAACACCATGGCCAGCGATTGGGTCCAGTCAGGCAGCGCGGAGTAATGCAGATGGTGACCACCCGCCCACATATAGAGGGATATCAGGGCCCAGAAGTGCAGGATCGACAGGCGATAGGAGTAAACCGGACGGCCAATCTGAACGGGAATGAAGTAGTACATCATGCCCAGGAAAGCGGCAGTAAGGAAGAAGCCCACCGCATTGTGGCCATACCACCACTGCACCATGGCATCAGTAGCACCAGAGAACAGCGAATACGACTTGAGCAGGCTGATGGGTACTTCCATGCTGTTAACCAGATGGAGCAGCGCAATCGTGATAATGAATGCCCCAAAAAACCAGTTCGCTACATAGATATGGGAGGTCTTTCGTTTGATGAGTGTGCCGAAAAACACAATCATGTAAGCGACCCAGACCAGCGCAATCAGGATATCAATCGGCCATTCCAGCTCAGCGTATTCCTTGGTTGTGGTATAGCCCAGTGGCAGTGTGACCACAGCAAGAACGATTACCAGATTCCAGCCCCAGAAGGTAAACCAAGCCAGGGTCGGCGCAAACAGGCGGGTTCGGCAGGTACGCTGAACGACGTAATAGGAGGTCGCAAACAGGCCACAGCCACCGAACGCAAAAATCACCGCGTTGGTATGCAGGGGGCGCAGGCGGCCAAACGACAGCCAGGGTGTATCAAAATTGAGGACTGGCCACGCCAGCTGGGAGGCAATGAACACACCTAGTGCCATACCCACAATGCCCCACA
>CAUJHL010000061.1 GCA_963204705.1 Pseudomonadota bacterium
AGTACCGGATGAAACAATCCCATAGGCCGAAACAGCTGCCGGGGATTTTTGCGTAGCCACAGCCAGCTGCCCATTTCCAGCGTAAAGGGCAATACCATCGCCCCCGCTGTTTGCTGCGATTGCAGGTAAATGTAATCCCAGATATCGCCATGCGTCGTGTAATTCAGACTCTGCGGCTCAATCCGGTAAAAGTCATGCAACGGATAACTGCGGTTAAATAGGTCGCACAACGCCACTGCTTCCGCGAGATGCGGGGAGGGCCGGGTGTGCGCCGCATACGGAAACCAGAGGCGATCTGTCATACCAAAACCCGAATGCAAATCCATCGCCAATAGAAACGTCGAGCGTGCTCGCCAGTAGTTAAGACTCTCGATCAATGCCTGATTTTCAGGAGCCAGCGCTGTGCCACGATACCAGGGTAAATGCCGCGACAGTCGTTGACCGGCCAGCGGCCAGCGGTAGGAGCCTTCTGCTTCGACAGGTGCATTGCGCATCAGGTCGATGCCCGCTGCCGTAGCGCGGGTGCCTTTGACCAGTCCGGTGACATTAATCATGGGCAAAATCACTAGCCTCACCCGTGACAGGAGATGTGCCTGATGATTATCCCAAGGAGACTGAGCCAGCAGGTGGCTGAGCCAGGCCAGCAAAATCTGACTGCCAATGACTTCGTTGCCATGCACACCCGCTGTCAGCATGAGGGTAGGGCAATGCGCTTCGGTTGGTCCCAGTTGCAATTCGTAGAGTGGAAGCCCGTCAATGGTCGCCAGCACCCGGGATTGAACCAGGGGGTGAGCCAGCAGCTCGGCGAGTTGAGTTGCTTCGGGAAGTTCCACATGTCGTAGAGGCAGGGCGTTCATAGTGGTGATTTGTGCGTGTTGACAGGCTTTTCAGGCGGGGAGGAACTAATAATTGGTGATGGAATTCAGAAGCGTCAAGGGCACTAGTTGAGTTGTTATTTGAATGAAACAATCAGCAAATGCGACAAATTCTTGTCATGTTCCCGAGCGTCCTTACCACGCTCATAACAGGCAGGGAACTTCAACCAACACAATTGTCCCAAATTCATTGTGTCGAATCCGTTTGCCAATCGCTGTACAGAGTCTTTTAAGCCAGTTAGCCAGCCAATGCACTTAGCCCAGCGTTGGCATGAATTGCGCCAGTTGTTCCGAGGTTTTACGCAAATTCAGGCTCAACAGGGACGCCACGCCCTTCAGAATATTGATCCCAATCTCAGGATGCAGACGCAAAATCATCTCAAATCCCTTGCGAGTGAGCACGACCAGACCGGTGGGAACACTGGCACGCACAGACGCGGAGCGGGTCAGCCGGTCAATCAGCGCCATTTCACCGATCGACGCACCTTTGTTCAGGTGGGTCAGGACGACAGGCTGATCATTGGAATTAATCTTGATGACTTCGAGAGTGCCATGGATCACAAAGCAGACGTAATCGCCCTTTTCGCCTTCCTTGAACACAAACTCACCCGGATTAATGGTGTTAAAAAACATGTACTTTTCAATAACTTGTAGGTCTGTTTGTGACAAATAGGAAAAGATTGCCACGTTGGATAAATGTTGGGCCAGCTGTTCAGCCATGAGTGAAATCCTTTGCGCTAACGGGTGAGGTCACATCCAGACGGCGGTGCGCCATGAGTGGCATTGCCAGACGGATTGCCTCCAGCTCAGTTGGATCATACCATGCTGTAATCAAAGAGGAACCCTCAGTTTGCGTTTGCCCGATCAAGTAACCATCGGGGTGGGCGATCGCACTGTGTCCCCAGGTTTTACGCTGGCCATGGGTTCCCTGTTGTCCTGCCCCGATGACATAACACTGACTGTCTGCTGCCCGTGCCCGCAAGAGCAATTCCCAATGTTTACGACCCGTCAGCTCTGTGAATGCCGAGGGTGCGGTGAGCACATCCGCTCCGGCAGCGCGTAGCGCCAGGGACAACTCGGGAAACCGCAAGTCGTAGCATACTTGTAGGCCAATTTGAGCAAACGGCGTGGCAACACTGACCACCGCGTCGCCCGGTTCAAACCAGCGGGATTCCTGATAGCCACCGGTGCCGTCGGCTACCTGAGCGTCAAACAAATGAATTTTGTCGTAGCGACCGATCAGTTTACCGGAAGGGTCGTAGGCCATACACGCAGAGCGCACGCGTCCATCGGCAATGCGCGAGCCATCCGGCCGGAAGGGGCAGGGAACCGTCCCCGCGATCAGCCAGCAATCGTGGCGTCTTGCCATGTCGGCAAACGCCTGCTGGATTTCCTCAAAACGTTCTGCTGTCCGCGCTTGCTGGTTGGCCGCAAAACAGGCCACATTCTCTGGCAAAACAACCAGCAGCGCATGTCCGGGTTCGGTTTTTGTGGCATCCGCGCGATACTGGGCAAGTAGACGGTTCACGCAGTCCAGATTCTGCTCGATATCTTCTTGACTGTTCAGCTGGCACGCGACCAGTTGGGGAAGGCCGGCTGTCGACATGCGAGGAGTTTCTCAGCGGGCCTGAGAGGTGGAGAGAAATGAGGAGGCGGCTTGTTGCTGACGGATTTCTTCTTTTTCAAGTTGAGTGACCAGCGGCTCAAACATGGCGCGATTGCTGGCATTTAGATTCATTAGGGTGCGATGGGCTTCGAGGACGGTGTGCAGCATGGCCAGATGGTCGGGACATTCTTCTGGCAGTGTTTCGGTAAAACACTGATCAGAGCCCTTGCAATTCACCATTACAAAAATTTGATTCAGACCCATACTGTTGGCCAGTGTGGTGATGTCAGGGTTGGTGCTAAGCATGACCACCTGAAAGCCACGGTGTTCGTGCAACTGCAAGCCGAGCTTGGCCAGCATCCCCAGTGTGGTGCTGTCAATAAAGGTAGCTTCAGTCAGATCCACCAGGGCACCCGTAACGACATCTTGTCGTTCGATGGTATCCAGGAGATGGTCCAGACTCATACAGGAATGGGCGCGTACTTCGCCGAAAAGCTTGAATACATGAGTGCCCTGAAAGGCGGCGTATTCAATATGACCAGTTGACATAACTATGCCAGTTTCATCATCTGTAGCGGGAATTGAATTATTGCACAGGGCTGTTCTGCCAGCAAGTGAGCCTCTGCCAGGGGGTAGTGCCAAAGGGATAAACGTTATTGACGACTTGCACAACGGATACAGGATAAATATTTAATTTATTATTCAGGTAGATAGCCAATGGAGAAAAGAGTCAAATCATCTGGTAGGCCCACGTCTGGGACAAAAAAGTCCGAAGCAAGGTAATTCACCAATTGTTCCAGCTGCTCTGTAAGGCCGCCCTGATACATTTCCAGTGCACCATCACTACACAAAATCAGGTGTGAGTTGGGCGAGAGTAACACCGTGTGTGAAACCGGTACAAAATCTTGCGTAAGCCCTAGAGACAGGCTGCTGGAATACAAAATCCTTGGAGGATCACCGGGTTGCAGATAAATGGCAGGAGGATAATGTCCCGCACTGTACAGCGTGACCTGAGCGGTATCCAGCGTGAGCATGCCCGCCAGCACGGTAATGTGCTTGCCTACATTGCGCTGAATAAGCTGTTTATTCATGAATTTCAGCAGCTCATCTGGCGTGGTATTCATCCCGTGAAAGGCCGCCAGCCACGTCGTCAATAAACTGCTGGTGGTGCCATGACCCGAAACATCGGCCAGATAAAACAATAAGTTATTGTCATCCAGCAACCAGTAGTCGAGCCAGTCTCCGGACAAATGGGTTGCCGCCTGAAAATATTGGTCAATGCGGAAATTCGGCAAATCCATTTTGCGAGGCAATAATTTTTGTTGCAAACGCGCAGCACTGGGCATATCGCGACAATCCTGCAGCGTTTTATGGCGGGATTCCAGGGCATAGAGCAATTCTCTGGGATTGTCCGGTATTTCACTGCGCACCCAGCCACTGACGGCCCCCTGTTGCCAGGCTGCAGCGAGTGCCGCGCCCTGATGGGCATCTGCCAGTACGATCGTTGGGTTAGACCAGCCATATTGCAGATAAAGGTTGACGTCTGCCACCACCATCATCTGGGCAGGAAATAAACCAATGTCCTGAGGGTCGATCACCTCAATCGGATGCAAACGGGTTTTGAGCTGGGCCAGTCCGACGCTGCCAAGTCGGCTGTCAGTTTCGATCAGAAGCATGGGTGATCTTTACCAAAGAAGTGGGCAGTTTAGGGTTGTGTATGGTTGCTGTCAGCATGGGATGAGGACGCGGCTGATGGTGTTGCTGATACTGGTGGTATTGAACGATCACTCGTCGTGCTTTCTGGGCTGGGAGCAGGGGACGCAGACGGTGACGCAGAAGGAATCGCGGTATCCTCATCATCCCCAAAACCTTCATCAATCGCAGGGGGCGTCTGGTCAACCTGTTTACCAGAATTACTAATGAGAAAATGCCGCCGCTGTAAATAGACGTCCCGGATCAGCGTGTACTGATCACCCTGAACCAAATCCTCAACGCCGATCAGATCCGCACGGGTATCAATGCCTTCCGTGGCAGCCGGGGCAAGAGAGGCACCTGTGTTATCCACGAGTCGACTGGGGGAAGCCAGCCGATCGGCAACCTGACCCAGCGTATCCCTAAACGTACTTGGGCCAATAAAGGGCAGCATCACAAAGGGTCCTGACCACATACCCCAGCTGGCCAGCGTCTGGCCAAAGTCACGACGGTTACGATCCAGCCCCAGACTGCTGGCGGGATCGGCAAAACCAAGGCTTACCAGACTGTTAATGGCAAAACGCCCCAGGGTTCGACCTGCTTCTCTGGGTTCGCGCTGCAGGAGTGCGTTGGCGGCGCTCCAGGGTTCACGCAAATTCGAGAAAAAGCGGGTAATGCCATCATTGACTGGTTTGGGGGTGATGTCCCGATACACCTTGGCGACAGGAAGCAAAACTTCACGGTCCATTTTTACGTTAAAACGGAAAATCTTGCGATTGAGGTCTTCGAGTGGATCCTTGATCGCATCCGGCTGGCTCGCAGTGGCTTCAACCTTGAAGTCATCGCGGTTTAAGGCTCTGTTTTTGGTTGAATTGCTGTTCTCGGAATCTGCTTCTGGGTGTTCAGAGGCCGTGGGGCTTTCGTTAGCGGTTTCCGTGGCACGTGAGGTTGGGAAGTCGTGAGTGGTGGGGTTCGGTTCGGCATCAGGAGCCGGAGCAGTGGCAGAGATTGCAGCTGCTGAATGCGCTGAATTAGCCACAGGCGCATCTTCGCCAAAAAATGCTTCTGCAGCCTGCAACGAAGCCGGAGAGGCTGTGTTTTTAGGAGTAATGGCTTCCGCAGCAAGGGATTGCATGGGCACAACCAGGGCGAGCGCTGGGATCAGTACTGCCGCAGCAGCAACGAGTACATGCGGAGCCGTAGAAAATGCAGCGTGCGGAACACGAAAAGTGGATGATGTCATTAGAATTCGATTCATAAAATGAGGTCGTACTTAGGCATGTGACGAAAGCGGGGGGAGCATCGCATTCATGAGGCAAACTGCTCTCTGGTCAGTACTGGTGTGAGCTTATGCCAATTTTAATTGGCTGTAAAATGGACATACTGTTATTCAGTCGAGCTAAAGTGTGTCTCCCCGTGGGTATACACGTGGTCATTGGGGCATAGGTTGAGTCAATTATTACAGCGTTAAATGATTGGAGAGGGACAGCAACGGCAAATCGCTTGGCCAGATCACTTAGTCAAAGTCTCTTTGCAATCCGCTCTATCTAAATAAACGGGCATCCCGTTATACTTGGATTTTAATACCAGATATTTAAGCCAACCCAGCAGGGAGTGGCTGAATGGGGGGGAGTGGCCGACGGCCAGCCATGAAACTGTCACTGGGTGTAAAAGTTGGTACCAGTCTTGCACTGACGCCCCAGTTGCAACAGGCTATTCGCTTGCTTCAGTTGTCCAGTCTGGAGCTGGAGCAGGAAGTCCAGAATCAGCTGGACAGCAACCCACTTCTTGAACGGATGGATGAGGAATTTCCCAGCCAGTCCGGCGAGGTCACCGATACCAGTTACAGCCAGCCGCTGGAAAGCCATGGCAGTAGCACTGAGCAGTCGTCGCTCACAGAGAGTGGGCAGCCAGCGGAGGATGATCAGCGCCCCCTGGATGCCCAAATGGAAATCACCCAGCTTGGTGATGAGCTGCCTGTCGATACCCAATGGGATGATGTTTTTAGTCAGCAGGGCACTGCCGGTAGTCCGGATGACGAAGAGCGTGAGCAAAATCTGGGTGGCCATGAAACGCTGGCGGAGGTGCTGCGCTGGCAACTCAGTCTGGCCCGCTTTAGTCCCGTGGATACCCTGATCGCCTATTGCCTGATCGATAGTATTGATGACCGGGGCTATGTGACCGAATCGCTTGCAGAAATTTTGAATGCCGTGCAGGCCCAGCTCAGCCAGCTCGAAACTACAAACGCCAGCACACAGGGGCAGGCGATTAACTGGCAAGAAGAAGTTGGCCCTGAAGAAGTAGAGGTGGTGCTGAAGCGGATTCAGCATTTTGAGCCGGCGGGCGTCGCTGCCAGGGATCTTCGCGAATGTTTGCTCCTACAGCTCAGGGCGTTGCCCAGTGATACGCCTTATCGCGATGAAGCCAGTCGGGTGCTGGAGCATCATGAGTTACTGGTCAATCATGAACTGGCCAGGCTGCTGAAAATGACACGCCTGACAGAGGGTTCGTTGCGCGAAGCCCTGACGTTGATTAAAACACTTACGCCCTATCCTGGCTTGCGCTATCAGGCCAGTGAGCGGGATTATCAGACTCCGGATGTCGTCGTTCGCCGCAAGGACGATCGCTGGGAGGTGTTACTGAACACGGATCATTTGCCCCGTTTGCGAGTGAATAATTTTTATGCGGGCATGATCCGCCGCGCCGATCAGAGTGCGGATAACCAATATTTGAAACAAAATTTGCAGGAAGCGCGGAATTTCATCAAAAGTATTGAGGAACGCCATAAAACCCTGCTGAAAGTTGCCAGTTGCATAGTCCTGCATCAGCGGGCGTTTCTGGAACATGGGCCTCAGGCCATGAAGCCTTTGATTTTAAGAGACATTTCTGACGAAGTGGAGCTGCATGAGTCCACGGTTTCACGCATCACGACCCAAAAATTTTTGCTGACACCGCGTGGCCTGTTTGAGCTGAAGTATTTCTTTTCCAGTCATGTCAGTACGAGTACGGGTGGGGAGTGTTCATCCACGGCCATTCGTGCGATGATCAAGCAGATGGTCAGCGCCGAAGATCCCCGTAAACCCTTGTCGGATAACACCATTGCCGAGCGACTCAAGGCCGAAGGAATTGATGTTGCCCGCCGTACCATCGCGAAATATCGTGAATCCTTACATATCCCTTCATCCAGTGATCGAAAGCGCTTGATTTAATCCCCGCGGTGTGGTGATCTAAAGGTGCTGCCTCTGGCAGTGTGACCCGTCTGACCAAAGGACGTAAAGACAGTATCCGAGATTTGTTCCAAGCTAACAAATTGAACTGTTTATACTTTTTTTGGCCGAAACATTAGTCGAAATTCAGGCATGGCGAAGGGCAACCTCCCGTGACCGGACGACCAGCCAGCTGACTGGCCGCCTCGATCCGAGGTGTTCTTCGCTACTCCCTGGAGCTTAAGCGAGGATGGTTTCATGCATATTACAATTACCGGACATCACATCAACCTGACCCCTGCACTGGAAGCAAACGTCCATGAGCGTTTGTCGCGGGTAGAGAAGCATTTTGAAAACATCAACAGTATGCATGTCGTACTGTCTCTGGATAATCATCACACCGATTGCAGCCATAAAGGTCAGAAAAACCATAAAGCCGAAGCCACGCTGCGGGTGCCGGGAGCCGAGCTGTTTGCCCACGCTGCGGCGGATGATATGTATGCGTCGATTGCCCTTTTGACGGAAAAACTGGATCGCCAGTTAAAACGGCACAAAGAACGTCGCCTGAATCATTAATTGCCTGAATAAAGTGTATTGATGCTGAATTTGTCGTAGTTGAACGTGTTAAACGCAGGTCTGCGCGGAGCAGACGGGAAGCAGGGAGGTGTGATGACGTTGATGGTAATACCAACAGCCTGTGTAAGACCCACTACCTTGGTGTAGTCCACTGTCCCTGACCGGACAGCAAAACCGGCACAGTGCCAGATACCCGCAGTCCGTTTCCCAAGGCTGCGACATGAATCTGGTCACACTGGCCGGTTTTTTTATTGGGGTCTGTTTGCGTTTCAGCCATGCATTGCGTTACGAGAAACTGCTTTCTGTCACTGCCCCGCACAATTTGCTATAGACCAGCACACACAGACGACACACACGGACTAAGGACGTGCACGGTTAGACTTCTTAGTATTTTAGGCAGTTCGGCATCCTCATTTTATGAATGCTCTTATTTAATGATCTGATTTTCGTGATCTGATTTTCGTAGTCAGAGCGTGCTCTCTGCCTTCTCAGGGTAGGTGATTGCTGGTGAGCACGCTGTATTGCCCAGGAAGTTACCATGACACGAACTCCTTCTGTCTTACTTCAATCCACTCACAATTCTGCAGCCAATCATTCTGCCTCCAATCAGCCTGGCACCAATCAGCCCGCCACCGATTCGTTCCAGCCACATCAGGTGGATATAGATTGCACGCTGGATTATGAGGTGATCGAGCCCTCAGAGATGATCGTTCAGATGCAGGCGGCTGAACATCCCTGGCAAACCCTGGAAAATGAGTCGCTCAGTCTGATTCCTGGCGATTTGGCGGTGGAGTATTTCCGGGATGCCACTGGAATGAATCGCTTAATGCGCTTTAGCGTTGAGCCTGGACATTTGCAATTGCGTTATCAGCTAACGGCTACCCTGACGATGCCACAGCGTGATTTATCGCTGCCTGAAATGGACATTTCCGACATTCCTTCCGAATATTTGCATTATTTATTGCCCAGTCGTTATTGCGAGTCCGAACTGATCGGCCCCATGGCGCGTCGTACCTTTGGCCATTTGCTACGAGGGGCAGCGCGGGTAGAGGCGATGTGCGACTGGATTCATGAGCATATTGCCTATGAAGTGGGTTCGTCCCATTTCACGATGACAGCCCGTGATGTGCTGATGAATCGCGCAGGCGTCTGTCGGGATTTTGCGCATTTGGGCGTGGCGTTTTGTCGGGCACTGAATATTCCTGCACGCTTTGTCTTTGGTTATATGGAATTTGACGATCCGCCGCCGGATTTTCATGCACTGTTTGAAGCCTATGTTGGCGGTCAATGGATGCTGTTTGACGCGACACGAATGGGCAAACTGGAAAAACTGGTGCGTATCGGCACTGGTGTGGATGCCAAGGACGTTGCTTTTGCAACCATTTATGGCAATGTACGCATGAATTACATGAAACCACTGGTGCAGGATCATCGGCCTGGGGAGCCGGTGGTGTTTCATGAGGTAGACAGCTATATCGGGTGCCCACAGGGCGGGCCCATTCGGGGTGAAGCGGGTAACGGCGCGCTCGAAGTGGAGCAGCCTTAACGGGACCTATTCAAGCCTGTTTATGCCGTTTAGCCCGATCGGTATCCCTGTCCGGGATGCGCTAAAAATCGGTGTGATCGTGGGTCATGACTGGACTGTCTCTGCTACCAAGAGTAACCTTAGCGCAGAATTGGCAAGTATAGGGTACGTCATGAATGCAACTGACATCACAGCGCTGCTGCAGGCTGCGTTTCCGCAGGCAGAGATTGCTGTGAGCGGCGAGGGTGGCAAGTTTGATCTGCGACTGGTCGATACGCAATTTGACGGGCTACGTCCAGTACCGCGCCAGCAAAAAGTCTATGCGGTGCTAAATCCCCAGATTCTGAGCGGTGCCATTCATGCTGTCACCATCCGTGCCATGACGCCCGAAGAATGGCGCAAGGCCAGCCTGTTTGGAGCGGGCTAATGGATCGTTTTCTGATTGAAGGCGGCCGTCCGCTCAACGGTGAAGTTCGTATTTCTGGTGCAAAGAATGCCGCCTTGCCCTTGCTGGCAGCTACTCTGCTGGCCTCAACGCCGGTAACCCTGCGCAATGTGCCTGATTTGAAGGATGTCTCGACGCTGATCAAGCTGATTCGTGGTATGGGCGTCACGATCACTCGCGATGGCGATACCGTGACTGTGGATACCTCCACCCTGAACAGCCAGTTTGCGCCCTATGAGCTGGTGAAAACCATGCGGGCCTCCATACTGGTACTTGGGCCATTGCTAGCACGTTATCACGATGCCAAAGTTTCCCTGCCTGGTGGCTGTGCCATCGGCTCGCGGCCAGTAGACCTGCACCTCAAGGCGATGACCGCGCTGGGTGCCGAGGTCACCGTCGAAAATGGCTATGTCCATGCCAGTGTTGGCGGACGACTCAAAGGCAGTCGTATCCAGTTTGAACTGGTGACCGTGGGCGGCACCCAGAATGCCCTGACGGCGGCCGTACTCGCGGAAGGCACTACCATCATTGACAACGCGGCGCGTGAGCCAGAAGTTACTGATCTCGCCCACATGCTGGTGAAAATGGGGGCGCGTATTGAGGGTATCGGCAGTGACACACTGACGGTTCATGGGGTTGAACAGTTGCAAGGCTGTGAGTATCCGGTAATTGCAGATCGCATTGAAACTGGCTCTTATCTCGCAGCCGCCGCCATGACGGGTGGTAAAATTCGCACTACGCACACTGACCCTTCGTTGCTCGAAGCCGTCTTGCAAAAATTTGAAGAAATGGGTGCAGTGGTCACGACTGGCCCTGACTGGATTGAGCTGGACATGCAGGGCAAGCGCCCACGTGCGGTGAACTTTCGTACCTTGCCTCATCCGGCATTTCCGACGGATATGCAAGCTCAGCTCATGGCCGTCAATACCATTGCGGAAGGCACCGGCACCATCATTGAAACCATTTTTGAAAATCGCTACATGCACGTTCCTGAACTTTCCCGTATGGGGGCGCACATTCAGGTCGATGGCCACACCGCCATTGTGAGCGGGGTGGAGCAGTTACAGGCTGCTCCGGTGATGGCGACGGATCTGCGTGCGTCGATGTCACTGGTACTCGCGGCACTGGCTGCCAAGGGGCAAACCTGTATTGACCGGATTTATCATATCGACCGGGGCTACGAACGTATCGAAGCCAAGCTCACTCAGCTGGGTGCGTCCATTCAGCGGGTGGCCGGATGAGCGAGTTGCCTGCGCAAAGCCTGGAAACCCCGGCACCGGAAATGCTGACACTGGCATTGTCCAAAGGGCGTATTCTCAAAGACACCCTGCCACTGTTAAAGGCAGCGGGCGTTGAATTACTGGAAGATCCAGAAAAATCCCGCAAGCTGATTTTTCCCACGACACACCCGCAAGTCCAGATACTGATCCTGCGTGCCAGCGATGTCCCGCCCTATGTTGAACATGGCGCGGCCGATTTGGGCGTGGCAGGAAAAGATGTGCTGATGGAGCATGGTGCCCATAACGTCTATGAGCTGATTGACCTGCAGATTGCCCGCTGTCGTTTGATGACCGCAGGAAAGGTCGGCGTGCCGCTTCCCGATCGACGTTTGCGTATTGCCAGTAAGTACGTCAATCTGACCCGGAATTATTTTGCCAGTCTTGGACAGCAGGTTGATGTGATCAAGCTCTATGGCTCCATGGAGCTGGCTCCGCTGGTGGGACTGAGCGATCTGATTGTCGATGTGGTGGATACCGGAAATACCCTGCGCGCTAATGGGCTTGAGCCGCGCGATGAGATTGTTCAGGTATCTTCGCGGCTGATCGTCAATCAGACCAGTTTCAAGCGTAAACATGCTCTCTTGCAGCCCTTGCTGCAACAGCTGGAACAAGCGGTGGCTCACGCCAGCTCAGCACTCTAATCATGCTTCAGGTGTGCCATTTCCCCGCAGGATGTGGCCAGCCCTGAATTGGTTTTTCATGTTCGGGTTTTGACCCGCTCAGGACTGTTTATGCGATTGCTCTCCACCCTCGATCCTGACTTCCCCACGGAACTAGATCGCTTATTGGCCTTTGAAACCGTCAATGATCCAGAGCTGATTCGTACCGTAGACGAGATTATTCATCGTGTGCGCACGCATGGAAACGATGAAGTGCTCCGGCTGACGCAACAATTTGACCAGCATCCCGCCGGCACGTTTCAGGAGCTGGAGCTGTCTGCCAGCCAGCTGGAGCAGGCATTTCAATCGCTCAAGCCTCAAGTGCGTGATGCACTGATTCTGGCTGCTGAGCGGATTCGCCAGTTTCATCGCCTGCAAAAGCAGGAGGACTGGCAGCATACCGATCCATTGGGCAATGTGCTGGGCCAGAAAGTCACGCCGCTTGATCGGGTAGGTATTTACGTGCCCGGTGGCAAAGCGTCCTATCCCTCCTCGGTACTGATGAACGCCATTCCTGCGCATGTGGCTGGCGTGCAGGAAATCATCATGGTCGTCCCCGCACCTCGTGGTGAGCTGAACCCGCTGGTACTGGCAGCGGCGCATCTGGCAGGTGTCAGTCGCGTATTCACGATTGGAGGTGCGCAGGCGGTCGCTGCGCTGGCTTATGGTACCGAAACCATTCCGCGCGTTGATAAAATCACTGGGCCGGGTAATCGCTATGTCGCCGCTGCCAAACGCGCCGTGTTTGGTCAGGTGGGCATCGACATGATTGCCGGGCCGTCTGAAATACTGGTCTATGCTGAAGGTGCCAATCGTCCCGACTGGCTGGCCATGGATCTCCTGTCACAGGCCGAACACGATGAAGTGGCCCAGTCCATTTTGATTAGTGACGATCAGTCCTTGCTGGAAAAAGTCGAAAAAGAGCTTTATAAGGCATTGGACACTCTGCCGAAATCCGACATTGCCCGCAGTTCGATCACTCATCGTGGTGCCCTCATCCGGGTGCAGGGGCGGGAGGAGGCGATTGAGCTGATCAATCGGATTGCGCCGGAACACCTTGAGCTGTGCATGGACAATCCTGAAGTTCTATTGCCAAAGATTCGGCATGCCGGGGCCATTTTTATGGGCCGACACACCCCGGAAGCATTGGGGGATTACTGTGCAGGGCCAAATCACGTCTTGCCCACGTCCGGCACGGCCCGTTTTTCGTCACCGCTGGGTGTCTACGATTTTCAAAAACGCAGCAGCCTGATTCATTGCAGCCCCAAAGGCAGCCAGATTCTTGCCAATGCCGCCCAGGTGCTGGCGCGGGAAGAAGGTCTGGAGGCCCATGCGCGTTCCGCTGAATTTCGCCTTATGGAGCCTGAGCCTTTAGTGGAACAACCGCGTGTTGTGTCGTTAGCGCAGGAGCGTTAAGCGATGGCCTTAAATAACCTTAATAACCAGAACGCCAAAAATACGCCTATGGACATCACTGGCTTGATGGAGTTATTTCGGCCTGAAATTCGGAGTCTGGCTGCCTATCATGTGCAGTCCTCCGCGGGCATGCTGAAGCTGGATGCCATGGAAAATCCCTATCCTTTGCCTGCTCCTGTTCAGACTGCCTGGGCAGAAACCCTGGCTGCGATTGAGGTCAACCGCTATCCCGCACCTGATGCGCCTGCACTGAAGCAGGCCATTCGGCGTGCCATGGCGATTCCTCACGACATGGAAATACTGCTGGGCAATGGCTCGGATGAAATCATCCAGATCTTGCTGATGGCACTGGCCAAACCGGCGGCGTGTGTGCTGGCGGTCGAGCCCTGTTTTGTCATGTATAAAATGATCGCCCGATTTGTGGGGATGAATTACATCGGGGTGCCTTTAACTCCCGATTTCCAGATTCATCGGGATGAAACGCTCGCGGCGATTCAGACTTGCCAGCCGGCTATTATTTTTCTTGCGGAACCCAATAATCCCACGGGTAACCATTTCGACCCGGAGACTGTCGAAGCCATCATTCAGGCGGCACCGGGTCTTGTGGTGATTGACGAAGCCTATTTGCCGTTTAGTGATCGGCAGGCGCTACCCTTGCTGGAAAAATACCCTCAGGTAGTGATCATGCGCACCCTGTCCAAACAGGGACTGGCGGGTTTGCGACTCGGCTTGCTGGTCGGCCGTCCCGAGCTGCTGCATGAATGTGAGAAAGTAAGGTTGCCCTATAATATCAATGCCTTAACTCAGGCGGTAGCGACCTTGTGCCTGACACATCAGGCTGAATTTGACGCGCAGGCTAAACGGATTTGTGCAGAGCGTGACCGCTTGCAGACTGAACTGAATCAAGTGGGACTGCACCCCTTTCCTTCCAGTGCCAATTTTATTCTGGCACGAACCGCATCGGGTCAGGCGAGGCCGTTGTTTGAAGGATTGAAACGGCGGGGCGTACTCATCAAATGCCTGGATGGCGGCCATCCACTACTGACGGATTGCTTGCGGTTCACGGTCAGTACCCCGGAAGAAAACTCGCAATGCCTAACTGCCGTGAAAGAGGTCTTAGAGGAATTGAACTCACAAACACACCAGTCAAGCCTTTCGGAGCTCTCAGAATAACCCCTGCGAACTGGTTGAGCGCCCAGCCAACGGTCACTTGACTTCCCTTTAGCTTCCCTAGGGTTGCGGGGAGGCCGTTTTTTCCTGACGTTCCTGTAAGGTTCTGGCGCCGAGCAAGATCATTTTAATCATCACGACGGATTGATCGAGCAGGACGCGCTGAACTTCGGAATTGGACTCCGCGGCAGACGCTGCCATGCCAATGACCATCCGGGTAATGGCTTTTGCCGTAGTAGCAGGCTCAAAGACTGTGTACCCAAACGACTGTTCGATCCGAATCAGATCGTCGCGTAATTCTTCTTCAAAAAAGACGTACTGGCGTTCCACCGCGTTACGAAATGCGGGGGAGCCGACTTTTCCTTCACGTAACAATAATTGCAGATAGTGCTGGTCGTTATTGAGTTGCTCAAGAAACACAGTCATCGAATTACGAACAATGCTGCGGCCTGAAAATGCCTGTTGACGCGCAGCACCAATAATTTTCCGCAAGGTCGTTCCCGCGCGTTCTATCAGTGCAATGGCAAGCTCATCCACATCCCGAAAATGACGGTAAAAACTGTTGGGCGCGATTCCAGCTTCACGGGCAATTTCCCGCAAGCTCAGAGTGGACACACTGCGGTGTGGGCCAAGGAGTTTGAGTGCGGCATCAATCAGCTCTTCGCGGGTAATGGTCGCACGACGACCCAGGGCGGGTCGGGAAGGCGGCGGCTGTTCAGCGGCGTGTTCTGTCAACAGCGCGCTGGTAGGAGCGTGTTCCTGAGCGTGTCGGGGGGATTCCGGCAAACGACCACGGTAGGTTCCCTGGGCAAAATCGGCAGTATGGGGAGAATATGGGATTGTGGTCATGAAAAATTCCTTTTTCACATGGAATGTGTATTACACGTTAGTGTACTCACAGTTGTGCATTAACTCTATGACCAAACAGGACGATCGGTAGTAAAACACTGCTGACTGTTTTTTGCCTGCAATTTGGCAGTGGAGGCCCAAAAAAATGACAGCCGAAGCTGCCATTTTTCACTGTAAAAACAGTGGGCTCTGACTTTAATTGTGATCACATGTTTGGATAGTTTGGCCCGCCGCCGCCTTCGGGAGTCACCCAGGTGATGTTTTGTGCCGGGTCTTTGATGTCACAGGTTTTGCAATGTACGCAGTTTTGCGCATTGATCTGGAACCGCGCACCTTCAGGCGAGGACACAATTTCATACACGCCGGCTGGGCAATAGCGCTGGGCAGGCTCTGCGTACAAGGGCAGATTTTTCTTGAGCGGAATCGACGGGTCGCGCAGCTTCAGGTGGACGGGCTGGTCTTCCTCGTGGTTGGTATTGGAAATAAATACCGACGAGAGTTTGTCAAAGCTCAGCTTGCCATCTGGTTTTGGATAGTCCGGTTTGTACGACTGCGAGGCCAGATCCAGCGTTTTGTAATCCGGCGTGGTGTCGCGGATTGTAAACGGAATTTTGAGCAGATTCTGGTCAATAAAATTAAACCCGCCACCCATGATGGTGCCCATGCGGTGCATCGACGATCCAAAGTTGCGTGACGCATACAGCTCTTCATACAGCCAGGAGTTGCGGAATTTGTCGGCATAGGCAGTCACCGTGTCGCCACTGCGGCCAGCCTTGATGGCTTCAAAGACGGCTTCGGCACAGAGCATACCGGACTTCATGGCCGTATGGGTACCCTTGATTTTGGCGAAGTTCAGGAAGCCTGCGTCATCTCCAATCAGGCAAGCGCCGGGCACCGCCAGCTCTGGCAGCGCATTCAGGCCGCCCTTGATCACGGCGCGGGCACCATAGGAAATGCGTTTGCCGCCTTCCAGATATTTGCTGATAACTGGGTGATGTTTCCAGCGCTGCATCTCGTCAAACGGAGACATATACGGGTTATGGTAGGAGAGATCGACGATCATCCCCAGCGTCACCTGATTGTTTTCCGCATGATACAGCCACCAGCCACCGGTTGAGCCGGTTTCGGTCAGCGGCCAGCCACTGCCGTGCAGTACCAGACCTTCTTCATGCTTGGCGGGGTCAATTTCCCACAGTTCCTTGATGCCAATCCCGTAGTGCTGCGGATCGGCATTTTTGTTCAGGTTAAAGCGGCTGATCAACTCTTTGCCCAGATGCCCACGGCAGCCTTCGGCGAAAATGGTGTATTTGGCATGCAGTTCGTAGCCTGGGGTGAAGCTGTGCTTTTGCTCGCCATCACGGCTAACGCCCATGTCGCCGGTCACGATGCCTTTTACGCTGCCATCGGGATGGTACAGGACTTCGGCGGCGGCAAAGCCCGGGAATACCGTGACTTCGAGTTCTTCGGCCTTGGCGCCCAGCCAGCGCACGACGTTGCCCAGCGAGACAATGTAATTGCCTTCGTTATGCATGCTTTTGGGGACGACAAAATTGGGTGCCTGAATGCCCCGTTTTTCTGAAGTCAGAATGTAAATGCGGTCTTCACGCGCAGGCACGGTGAGGGGTGCCCCCTGTTCTTTCCAGTCAGGAATCAGTTCATTCAGCGCACGCGGTTCGATAACGGCACCGGACAAAATGTGTGCGCCGATCTCCGAGCCTTTTTCGACCAGACAGACGGATAAATCGGGCAAGCCCTGTTCAGCTGCCAGCTGGCGCAGGCGAATGGCCGCAGACAGGCCGGACGGGCCGCCGCCCACGATCACGACATCAAACTCCATCGATTCGCGTTCGATGTGTTCCATACTGGACTCCTCAGGTGAATCGGGTGCCAACGCAAGCGCGCCATGACCAGTCGGGCATGGGCGGGCTGTCTGCCCGGAAATTACAAAAGATCAAACCCTGCACAGGGCACAATCATTGTTAAATGCCGCGTAGTATAGAATTATTGTCGGTTGAGTGCCACTTGCCAAAGACGCATTATTTGCGGGAGATTGAGCCACCATGCTGCCGGATTCACCCTCACACCCTGACACGGCCAGGCAATCCCAAACCGAACCCCAAACTGAGTCCCAATTCCAGCCCCAATCTCAGGCTCAATCCCAGACTCAGGGTCTGGGTGCCGTCATGGCAGCAGTCCGCCAGTCGGTTGAGCCATCGGACGCTGGTGGTGCCCTACCGGTCGATCCCTTGGAAGCGCACTGGACCACGCGGAAATTGCCCCCTGTCGAACGCTGGAATCCAGCCAGTTGTGGTGACATTGCCATTGAGATCAAAGCCAATGGTGAGTGGTGGCATGAAGGCCAGCGCATAGGCCGTGCGCCGCTGGTCACACTGTTTAGCAGCGTTCTGTGGCGTGAGGGCGATGATTTTTTCCTGAAAACGCCGGTTGAAAAAATGCGCATTCGGGTAGAGGACGTGCCGTTTCAAATCACCGAAATGCGCAGGCTACCGCATGACACGTTCCCTCAATTACAACTGCGGACACCACAAGGTGATGTAGTGACTGTGGATGAAGCGCATCCGTTGACCTTTCATTCCCCGCATCATGAGCCTGAATCCGAGCAGCGTTTGTACGTTCAACTCCGTCCGGGCATCGAAGCCTGCCTTAGCCGTAGCCTGTTTTACAGTCTAATTGACCAGAGTGAGCTGAGTACCCATGAAGGCCAAACGGAGCTGGTGATCCGCAGTGGGGATTACCGGGCGAGCTGGACACTATGACCGCTGATTCCACTGCGTTAAGGCCAGAAAAACGGACGATTGCAGAATCCCCGATTGGCATTTTTGATTCCGGGGTTGGCGGGCTGTCGGTATTGCTTGAAGTTCAGGCTTTATTACCTAAGGAAACCTTGCTTTATTTGGCGGATACGGCGCACGTGCCCTATGGGGGGCGGCCAGATGAGGAGATTCGCCAGTTAACCGCCAATGCCGTTGCGGAGCTGTATCAGCGAGGCTGCAAAGCGGTAGTGGTTGCCTGTAATACGGCTTCTGCGTTTAGTTTGACGCAGTTGCGGGAGCATTATGGCCCGCATTTTCCGGTGATCGGGCTGGTTCCAGCCGTCAAGCCCGCAGTGCTGGCAACCAAAACGGGAAAAGTCGGCGTGCTGGCGACACCGGGAACGCTCAGGGGCAATTTGCTCAAGGACGTCATCCGGCAGGAAGCTGATCCGCGTGGCGTCGAGGTCATGACCGTGGTCAGTCCTGAGCTGGTACCTTTTGTGGAAAGGGGAGAGCAGGAATCTGCGGCTTGTCAGGCGGAGTTGCGCCGAATCCTGCAGCCAGTGGTATCCGCAGGTGCAGACCAGCTGGTGTTGGGCTGTACGCATTATCCCTTTTTGCGGCCTGTTATCGAGCAGCTATTTCCCCACCAGTTTCAGTGCGTGGATTCCGGCGCCGCAGTCGCGCGACAGGTTGCGCGGGTGTTGGATCAGCAGGGATTGCTACGCGTGGAAAAGGCCAGCCTGGATCAGAAAAATCAGCCCCCCATTCGCTGTCTGGTCAGCGGTGCGGTACCGGAAGCCCAGGGGCAGATCGTTCGATTGCTCGGCCAAAACGTGCCTGTACTGGCGTTGCATGGATAACGTTTAATATAGGGGTAGAAATCACAGGTTTAGCCGTATTCCTTCAGGTATGCGTCGGGTGAAGACCGCCCGAATGTGACAGGCTACACTGTAAATCCTGCGGGATCGGGTTATTGTTAAACAAGAGCAGGCAGCCTTGATCAGCAATTGGTTTAAAAAATGCGATCATCATCACAGGTTGCAGGCAAAAGGACAGGCTTGTACACTTGTACTCAGGTCAATGGACGGATGACCTGACATGCGTCCAGTTTAACGACTGGGCAGTCAAGGAGTGGAACATGATTGACAAGCAATATCATGTCTATATCAGCACGGCGGGTCCCGATACCCAGCCGGAGCGTGCTGTGGTACAGCAAACCCTCGCCAGTCTTGGTTTTTTTTCATGGGGTCTGGAAGACAGGACACCCCTGACGACGGCGTTTGCCCGTCGCCAGATCGACGAATGCGATTATTTTCTGCTGCTGCTGGGAAGCAAATACGGTGAGCTATCGGCTTCTGGCGTCAGTTACATGCATCTTGAATACATTTATGCGGTCACCAAGCAAAAGCCGATCATTGTCCTGCTGCATGAGTCGCCGGACTCACGCCTGACTTCCCTGCAAGAAACCACTCAGGACGCCAAAATCAAATTTCAGGATTTTCGCCGTCAGTTGCAGCGGGAACGTGAGATGGTCGTTACCTATCGTGAAGCCCGCGATCTGGAACTGGCCCTGCGCCATGCGATGCCACAGTTTGTGACGCGTTATCCCGCCCAGGGCTGGATTCGACCCATGCAAACCCAGCGCCTGCAGGATGAAATCGACCAGCTCCGCCAAAAAATTGCACAACTGGAGTCACAGCCGCAGGCAGCCGTAGCCGAGCGCGATAGTCTGGTACCCGGGCTTGACATTCCCAAGGTCAATGGTGATGAAGAATTTTCCTTTGACTACAAAGTCCATGCGTATCAGGATGGTAATTTCCGCGAATTACGCCCCCAGCGCCGTATGAGCTGGAATGACCTGCTGATGGTGATTGGCCCCGGATTTAGCCCGGGTGCGCCAGAAGAAAATTTTGGTCGTGTGATCAACGATTATCTGAACAGTCATGCGCTGGAAGACGTTCGTGAGGTCATGCCACGGGCCCATGCGGTGGCCCGCAGCCAAATTAATGTACGCGGCTTGCATACCATCAAGATGCAGCTCAAGCAAAATGGCTGGATCGTGCCAATTGGCCGTGACAATCGTCATCGCGTTTTGTGGGAGCTGTCTCCGGCAGGTGAGCGTTTGTTATCGAAAATGTTGGCTAAACAACGATTTAAAAATGCCTAATTCGTCGAAACCTCTGGGCATATTGCTTGTCAATCTGGGTACTCCCGATGCGCCAACGCCGGCAGCTGTCCGGCGTTATCTCAAAGAATTTCTCTCTGACACCCGCGTCGTTGAAATACCCCGCCTGATCTGGTGGGCGATCCTGACGCTGTTTGTGTTACCCCTGCGTTCTCCACGGGTTGCCAAAGCCTACGCCTCCATCTGGGAAACCGATTCACCGATGCGGCGTATTCTCAGTGATCAGGCGATGGCAGTCGCCTGCGCGCTGGATTCGGACACTTCGCCGGAGCTGGAAAGCCTACAGGCCCAACCGATCTGTGTTTTGCCGGCCATGACCTATGGCAAACCGTCGCTTTCCAGTCAACTGGATGCCATGATGAAGCAGGGCATTCGTCATATTCTGGTGATGCCGTTATTTCCACAGTACTCCGCCACAACCACCGCCGCCATTTACGATGCAGTGCAGCGCTGGACGGCGAAACAGCGCGATTTGCCAGCACTTAATCTGCTGAATGATTACCACGATCATCCGCTGTACATCCAGGCACTGGCAGACAGTGTGCGCCGCTATCAGGCTGAGCATGGTGTGCCGGAAAAATTATTGCTGTCCTTTCATGGTATTCCCCAGCCCTATGCCGATAAAGGCGACCCGTATCCCCATCAGTGTCATCACACTGCGCGGTTACTGGCCAGCCTGCTGAATTTGGCTGACGATCAATGGGCGATCAGTTTTCAGTCGCGCTTTGGCAAGCAGGAATGGGTTAAGCCCTACACGGATGGGGTGCTGGCGGATTGGGGACAATCTGGAGTGCGCTCAGTACAGGTAATCAGTCCGGCATTTTCAGCGGACTGCCTGGAAACTCTCGAAGAGCTGGCGGTTGAAAATCGGGAGCATTTTTTGGCTTCCGGCGGTCAGGAGTATGGTTATATTCCGGCGCTCAACACCGATCCGTTGCACATTGAATTATTGAAAGACCTGGCCCGCCGGGGAGTTCGGGGCTTGGTAGGCTAACACTCGGTTAACAATAGACTAAAAAATAGTCTAGGTAATACAGGGCACAAAGTACCCGAGGAAAGGAACCCAGGAAAGCACTCCAGCAAAGGAACCAAGATAAGGAACTCAGAAAAGGAAACAAGAAAAGGAACCAAGGAATGCCTGCTGCAGGACCTCGTGATATTTCCAATCGCCCCATCAGCGCCATCACTCTACACACTATTCAGCCCTATCTGGCACGCGCATTGGTGGACTGGTCACTGCGACGGGGATATTCCGCCGGCTGGCTGGCAACCCGACTTAATATTCCCACTCTGGATCTGCTGAGTCAGGCCGATTGCCGCCTGTCTGCACTGCAATATGAAGGGCTGCTGTCAGCACTCTATGACGAGGGCCACGCATCGCTCGGTGTCGACATTGGCCAGCAACTCACCGTCTCCAGCTACGGTGTGCTGGGCCATGCCATGCAAACGGCAGAAACAGTCGGTGATGCGGTGCAACTAGGGTTGTCCTTTTATCGTTTGACCAGCAATTTCATGACGCTGCAATCCCGCTGGACGCCGCAGGGCCTGTGTCTGGAGGCATTCATGGACTATGAACTGCCGGCGCTGGGACGGTTTGCACCGGAGGAGCATTTGGCCGGTATTTGCCAGATAGCCCGTCAATTGATTGGGCAGGCATTTACGCCCTTATCGGTGAGTTTGCCTGCGCAGAATGCCGATGCGTTGTCACAGTTTTTAGGGTGTCCGGTTGCGACCGGATCGAACAGTACGTGTTTTACCATTGCCCATTCGCTGCTGGAGAGAGGTTTGCCCTATGCGCACGCCCTGACTTCCCAGCAGTTGCGGCGTATCTGTCAACAGTTGGCAGATGAGGAGGAAGACCAGTCATCACCTGTGGATCTGAGGGGACAAGTGCGACAAATACTGACTCAGACCGATCCGCTATTGTGGCCTGATTTGCCCGCCCTGGCGCGTTCATTGTCCACGACCGAACGCACCTTACGGCGGCGACTGTCAGAGCAGGGGACAGATTATCGGCGGGAACAGGATCGTGAGCGACAAAAGCGGGCTGAATGGCTGCTGGAGAATAGCACGCTGTCGGTCGAAGCGATTTCAGCTCAGCTGGGCTATGGGGAAGTGGCCAGTTTTCGGCGGGCCTTTCATCGCTGGCATGGGCAATCCCCCCGGCAGCGATTTCCGGTGGTGATGTCTTAACGTGATTCAGGGGACTTCGCTGAAGGAAGCAGCCATTGAAGGACGTAGTGCAATGCCCGATTGGCCTCCCAGCATCTGATCGAGTCGCTGATCTTTTTCTTCCCAGATCTGGTTCACCCAAGTCTGAAAGCGTTCGCGAAACGCTGGGTCATGTTCATAATCCCCGCAGTGCAGCTCGGCTGGAATCGGTACTTCACGAATATGCACCTGAATAGCCGGTACCTTGCCGCACATAAACTCCCAGAACCCCGGAATGCCATTGGGATAGGCAATCGTAAAATCCAGCAGCGAATGAAACTGGTCACCCAGCACGTTAATGGCCAGGGCGATACCACCAGATTTGGGTTTCAGCAGATGTCGATAGGGCGACTGCTGCTGTGCGTGTTTTTTCGGCGTAAAACGCGTTCCTTCCAGAAAATTCACTACTGAAGTCGGCGTGCGGGAAAATTTCTCGCAGGCCCTGCGGGTGGATTCCTTGTCCTGTCCGCGTTTTTCAGGATGCTTGGCCAGATACTCCTTGCTGTAGCGTTTCATAAAGGGAAAATCGAGCGCCCACCAGCACAGACCCATGATAGGAACGTAAATAAGCTCATGTTTTAGAAAAAATTTAAGCATGGGCGCGCGCCGGTTAACGATGCGCTGCATGGCCAGAATGTCCACCCAGGACTGATGATTGGAGGTCACCAGATACCAGCCCTGACGTTGCAAACACGCCATTCCTTCAACTTCCCAGCGGGTCGGCTGGGTCAGGCGTTGCCAGGCATTGTTGCCTTCTGTCCAGCTTTCCGACACATAAATCAGCCATTGTTCAATAGTGCGCTGCACGGATAAAAATGGCAGTAACAGTTTGATGATGGTGAGCGGCAACAGCGCACTGAAATGGAGGGCAGTGTTGGCTCCCAACAGCACAGAGGCCAGAATGCCACGGGCTACCGGAGGCAAGCGGTGGATGAGAGTGGGGGGATTGGGCAGGAGCACGGGGGCGGACATACAGAATTTCCAGTGAACAATCGTACACTATTTTGGCACAGTATTGCAGACAGCTTGCTGCAGTACAAGTAGGAAATGGCAAGGCCCGAGCGTACTGCTTCCCTGGCATTCAGACAATTGCCGAAAGGAGCAGGGGCTGGGACCAGGGCCGGCTATTCCGTCACTGCAGTTGAGTTGACGCTATTAAGTTAGTTCTGTTGAGTTGTTGCGGATGAGTTGTTGCGGATGAGGAATGGGTTATTGGCCGGAAATATCCCCTTAATTGTCCGAAATCGTCCTTGGAACATTGCAGGTGCTTTTTTAAGCTAGATTACCCGCCATTACCCGCGCATGCTGGCTATGCCGTGGAATGCGTTGCCCTGGTTCACCGTGCCGCACTTTTTTCAGTTTTTGTCAGGACAGGAAGCTCCACGATGCGCAGATCCTTGAAATCCTCTAACGTATTAAAATCACTGACATTAAGTTCGGTCATTGGGTGGTGGGCAATTCCCACGCTGATAGTGGCGATTTCGGGTTGTGGTGGGTCTGGCCAATCTGGGCCGGCCGCTTCGGAAGGTATTGAGGCCCTGCCGGTACTGACGGCGGCCCAGCAACAGTTGTATAACCAGAGCTGTAAAAACTGCCATGAAAATAAGGCAGTGGCTGCTCCACAAAAAGGCG
This sequence comes from Pseudomonadota bacterium, assembly GCA_963204705.1. GTDB lineage: Bacteria > Pseudomonadota > Gammaproteobacteria > Pseudomonadales > Moraxellaceae > CAUJHL01. The sequence goes on from CAUJHL010000061.1 coordinate 24,105, forward strand.
ATCTGGCTGCCTGGCAAGCCCGGGCAGCCCAAGGAATGCCGGTGTTACTTCAACATGCGGTGGCAGGCTTTAATACCATGCCAGCGGGTGGCCTCTGCACCACCTGCAGTGCAGAGGATTACAGCCAATTGATCCGCTACCTGAACACGGCTGCGGCCAAACCTTAATGGAATCCGGCATGGAGGTGTGTACTCCGGCCTTGTGGAATTGAGTCTGTCATGTCCAAACCTGATCTATCGTCGTCATCCTCTGAACCAGTTCTGTCAATGGCAGTCACTGCTGAACCCGCCACGGCTGTAACCAGACGACCTGCATATCGTCGTCGTGACGTGTTAGGCCGGATTGCGGCGCTGTCGGCATTGCCCGTGGTGGCAGGATCGGCCACGGTCGCAGGTGGACTGACAGGGTGTCAGCGCCAGTCTGCAGCCTCTGCAGCAAGTTTACCGATTGCAGATGCCAAGGGTCATCTCCTGTGGCAAAACTGGTCTGGCCTGAATCATGGCTACCCGGCACAACGTATCGCTGCGGACAGTCCGCAGGCACTGGCGGCACGGCTTGCCAGCGCCCCTGTGCCGATTCGGGTACTCGGTGCGAGTCACAGTTTTAATGCGCAATGTGTGACCGAAGGAACGGCGCTGTCGATTGACGGCTGGAGCGGTATTCGTGCTGTGGATACGACTGCCCTGACCGCAACCGTCAAAGCGGGTACCCGTCTGATGCAGCTGGGCGAGGAGCTGGCCAGGGCCGGTCAGGAAATGTGGAGCCTGCCAGACATCAATAAGCAGACCCTGGCCGGGGCGATATCCACCGGAACGCATGGCGCCGGTTTGCACATTCCGGCGATGCACGGGCGCGTACACTCTTTCGAGCTGGTAACGCCAACGGGGCAGGTATTGAACTGTAGTCCTGAGACGAATGCTGAACTGTTTCACTCGGCGCTGGTGGGGCTGGGCAGTTTTGGCATCGTGACCGAATACACCCTGCTCAACTGGCCGTTGGCGCGTACCCGTCGGGAAACACAGGTGGTTCCACTGAAACAGATGCTGGGGGAATGGGAAAACCTCCGGCAACAGCATCGCAACGCTGAATTTTATTATTTGCCCTTTACCGATCTGGCCGTGCGCATACTGCACGATACGACGACCGATGCACCGATTCCACGCCCTGCTGATCAGGACATGGATGGCCTGATGGATCTGAAAAAACTGCGCGACTGGGCCAGCTGGTCAACCCCATTGCGCAAACGGATCGCGCAGGCATTGGGCAACAAACACAGTCCGGAAGTGGCAGTGGACGAAGCATGGAAACTGTTGTCCTCTGAGCGGACGATTCGCTTTAACGAAATGGAATATCACTTGCCGCTGGAGCATCAGTTGCCCGCGTTAGAGGAAATCATTCATTTGATTGAGACACAGTTTCCCGAGGTATTTTTCCCCGTGGAATGCCGTGTGGTGGCAGCGGACGAGCAGGCCTGGCTATCACCGTTTTATCAGCGGGCGACGGGTTCTATTGCAGTGCACAGTTATTATCGTGAAGATCACACCGCAGTGTTTGGCGCGATAGAAAAAATCTTTCGCCGTTACGGCGGTAGGCCGCACTGGGGCAAATTGCATAGCCTCAAGGCGGCTGAGCTGAAAGAACTGTACCCACGCTGGCAGCAGGTAGCCGCAGTGCGCCAGCAAGTGGATCCGCAAAACCGCATGCTGAATGCCTATCTGCGTGCATTGTGGGGAGCCTGACCGTGGCAGAGCAGGGAGGCAGACGCCTGACCGGACACTTGGCCCAACAGGGTTTGACTCGTCGCCAGTGGTTGTTAGGAAGTATGGCGGTGGCAGCGGCGGGCGGGTTTGCGGCGCGGCCAGCCCTTCGAGGGGCTCCACCTGGCCTTTATTTTAAACGCTTGCAGCTGGCACTGGAGCAGGCAGACATCTGGGCACCGACGCTGGTCATCGATCAGCTAGCCCTGAAGGCCAATACTCAGACCGTCAAACAGTGGCTGGCGGTACATCAACTGCCCTGTCGGCTGGTGGTCAAGTCCTTACCCTGTTTAGCCCTTTTGCAGCAGCTGAGTGCTGAATTGCAGACCCAGCGCTTTATGGTGTTTAACCTGCCGATGCTGGACAGTGTACTCACGGCGTTTCCAGAGGCCGATGTGCTGTTTGGCAAGCCAATGCCAGCGCCAGAAGTCGCCCACTGGGTAAAGACCTCGCCACACACCGAGCGTCTGGCGTCGATACAGTGGCTGGTGGACAGCGCAGCCCGAGTGCAGGAATACGCCGCTTTGGCTACCACTCAACCCTTGCGTATCAATCTGGAACTGGATGTAGGCCTGCATCGGGGGGGATTTCCCGATTCCAAAGCGTTGGGTGCAGTACTTCAGCAACTGTCTACGCTAAAGAATCGTCTGACTCTGGCCGGTATCATGGCCTATGACGCCCATGTAGCCAAATTGCCCAGCCTGTTCGGCTTGCAGGCGGATGCCTGGCAGACGGTTCAGAGTCGCCTCGCGGATGCCCGCACGCAGTTAACAGCAGCCGGTTATGTGCCTGACCAGCTCACCCTGAACGCAGGCGGCAGCCCGACCTATCAGCGGCACGCGGCAGGAACACGGGCGAATGAGGTGGCGATTGGCAGTGCCTTTGTCCAGCCTTCGCATTTTGATGACACGGTATCGGGCCATGTTCCGGCCTGTTTTATCGCAACGCCCGTGCTGAAAGTGGTCGAGCCAGTGCAGATTCCGGGCATTGAATGGCTGAGTGCTGTGAGCCGACAGTGGGATCGCAATGCCGAACGTGGTTATTTTATCCATGGTGGGCAGTGGCTGGCCGATCCGGTGTCGCCTGCCGGACTGGAGCGGAGTAGCCTGTATGGCGTTTCCTCTAATCAGGAACTGTGGATGGGCTCGAAGGCTACGGGGTTAACGGTCAATGATCGGGTGTTTTTTCGCCCGACCCAGAGTGAAGCTGTCCTATTGCAATTCGGCGATGTGCAGCTGTATGACAGTCAGCGCAGCCACATTGAAGCGGCATGGCCGGTGTTTCCAGTATCGGCCTGAATTGGGCTGAGTATTCCAAATACATTACAGGACAGTCCCTAATCCACTGACACGGGGGGAGAAAATGCGGCAGCTCTATGATTTCAGTACTATTCCTGTTGGGAAAACACCGCAGTCTGGCCAGAGCATGGCGGGACATGCCCAGCGTGATATTACGCCGCCGCCGCATATGCCCAAGGCGGGTTATTCTGCCAATGCCAAATGCGGCAAGGGATTTCGTACCCGATTAAAAGCACGGGCATTTTATCTGCGTGCAGAGGACGGATTGTCCTTTGCGCTGGTGCAGCTGGATTTGCTGGGCGGTTCGCTGATCGTCCGTCAGCGGGTACTGGAAATCGTTAGTCCGGTCACCGATATTGGCCCTGGACAATTGATGTTGGGTGCCACCCACACGCATTCCGGGCCGGGGAATTTTTGCGCGTCCGAATTTTACAATCGCTATGCCTCCAATAAATCCGGCTTTGATCCGGTGTATTTTGAATTTTTGAGCCAGCAAATCGCCGAGGCAGTGATCGAGGCTTATCAGTCGGCCCGACCTGCCAGGGTTGCCAGCGGACAGGTAGCCGTCTGGGGTCTGACGCGCAACCGATCCCTGATTCCGCATTTTGAAAATATCCAGCGTCTGGTCACTGCGATCGATAGCCATACGGTGTTTTATGCGATTGATCCCCGGCTGAATCTGCTGCGTATTGACGCCTTGCATGATGATGGGAAGTATTATCCGCTGGGAGCCATTTCGACTTTTTCCATCCATGCGACGGGGGTTCCCCAGCAGATTGATGAATACACGGCGGATTTATGGGCCCATGTCGAACGTGATCTGGCCAATCAGGTCGCGGCTGATTTTCATACTCCCTGGCCTGTTTTACATGCTGCTATTGAGGGTAATCATGGCGACATGACACCCGCCATCCATGTCGGTGCTGCCGGTTATATGGAATCACGGCGGATTGGGGAAGCCATTGCGCAGGCGGCGCTTCGCCTGTTTGGCCAATTGGAACCGAGCCTGACCGAGCTGAACGAGTTACAACTGGCCTTTGAAATCCGGGATCTGCATCCCACGGCGGGTCACAAGGAATGGCAAGGTTTGCCAGAACCGATGATTGGTGCGGCAACCGCAGCCGGTGCCCGGGAAAATACCACGCCTTTTTTGGAGCATTTGCCACCGTTTAAGGCAGGCTGGCGCAAGCCGGTTCCGCATCGTGCCGGAGGGCCAGCGCATGGCGCCAAAGTACCGATGATCCCAGCCGTGTTGCGCAAGATTATTTTGCCAGCAGCGAATTATCCGCATTATTTACCCTTACAGCTGGTCAAAATCGGTGATTGGCTGCTGGCGGGGTTGCCGTTTGAAATCACGGTAGGCGCGGGGCAGCGCATCGAATCCGCACTCAGAACGCATCCTGCCCTGACGAACTGCCGCATCAGCCTGAGCAGTGTGTGTAACGATTACTGGGGCTATTGCACCACCGAGCAGGAATATGCCTGTCAGTTTTACGAAGGTGGCCACACACTGTACGGGCCGCACAGTAATGCCATTATGGCGGACTGGATGCAGCAATTGGCCGGTCGGCTGCTTCCGGCACAGTCGATCGTGGATCAGCCGGAGCGACTGGATTTTCGCCTCAGTCTGCACCGCTATATGCCCGAATCGGCACTGGCTCTGGATGCTGCACGCTGGCTGACAGAGCCGGTGTATCGGCTGCCGATACGCTGGGAAGAAGGCTTCTGGTCGGCAGAATGGCTGGACGTCAATCCCTCGCAGATCGATTGGCACCGTCCGCTGGCGCATGTTGAAGCCAGTGATGACCATGGACAGCACTGGTGGGTGTTGACCGACGATGAAGGCGTGGATATGTCAGTGCGCTGGATCAAGGATACTGTGCGCGGCATGTCCCATTACACCGTTAACTGGTTTAACCCAGAGTTTGCTGGTGCGCGTCAGTATCGGTTGGTGGTACAGTCACGGGCATCGGGAGCCCTGATCAGTCCGGTATTTGGTGGAAACTGTCTGACGGAGAAGGCAGTGACGCTGATGGATCGGCTTACGCATTAACTGGTTATCGGTGTTTGCCCAATCCTGTGATTTTCTGTACCTCAAACCACTGGTCTAGTGTTGTGATTGCTATCGGCATACCCGCAGGCTATGGTGCAGGGAGTGCGACACTGGCAGTGCTTCGCCCAGCGCCGCACTGACCATCATTTCCGCACACAGGGGTGCAAAGGCAAATCCCTTGGAGCCCAGACCGGTCAGTACGCTGAGCAAGGGTGCAAATAAGGGGGCTAAGGGTACGGATGATGCTTGCATACCCTCAGTATCGCCCGTCAAAGTGCCCGCCCAGGGCAAATAATCCCGTGTCTGCGCCCGTATCGAGGCACGCCCTTGCCACTCGGATACAGGGGGGAGTGTGGCCAGTACTGGATGGTCATTGTGCTCAGAACACCCCAGCGCTTGTGCCAACAAACGCGCATTGTGCCCATGGTCGGCCTCCCGCACGGTGCTGTCAGAATCACCCCGGATAAACGAAGCACCCAGCATCCAGTCGCCCTCCACACAGGCTGCATACCCCCCATAGCTGAGCGGTAATCTCAGCGGACACGGAGCGGGAAAGCGGCTGATTTGACCGCGAATGGCTTGCAGTGCCGGTAGTGGCTTTGCGGTCAATCCGGATGGCACTAAGGCAGGTGTTGACAGTGCGGTACACAGACTCAGCTGAGAGGTTGTGGCAATCACCTGACCGGAAGGATCCAGCAATTCCCAATGTGCTGCATCTCGATCCGCTTTTTGCCAATGTGCTGATTCGACAGACGTCGTTGCCAGCCGAATAGCAAAAATTTCCTGTTTACTCAGCGTGACAAGGGGCAGGTTGGTCACCTCTGCCGCAAACTGCTGCGGGTTGAGTAGGCCAGCTTTAGCAAAATAATAGCCCGACCATGGGATCGTTAAACCCGCCTGTGCTGAAACCGTCTGAGCATCCATCGCCTGCACCACGTCCTCGGGATAGTCGGCCAGCAGTTCAGGTTTTAAACGGCTGTCCGGTGTGTTGAGCCACAGTGCGCCAGTGCTTTCAATGACTTGTGGCCAATCGGCAAACCAGCGCAAGGTGCTGAGCCACCCCAGTGTGTGTAGATGCCGGTGCGCTTGCGCCAGTGTGGTCAGTTTGGGTACCAATAACGCACGCGGATTGCCAGAAGCTGCTCCAGCCGCACCCAGCGGATCCAGTAGCTGAACGGGATAGCCACGGCGCGCCCACGCCCACGCCAAGGACAGTCCGGCGATACCTGCACCGACGATCACGCGTGTCTGTGGCGTTTTTGGTGCAACGTGGCACTCGGTCGGGTGAGCCTCCGCTTCGCCTGGCCCAGTTTCGCCCAGCGGCCAGTGTGCCTTGAGCATTTGCCGTTTGCGGCCATAGCCCGGAGGCCGGGTAATCGTCACGCCGTGCGCACGCAAGCCCTGTTTGACCACGCCCGCCACGCTAAACGAGGCATAAGTCGTCCGGCCCTGCGCCGATAAGCGCATCACCTGGGACAGGATGGTCTGTTGCCACAGTTCGGGATTGCAGCTCGGGGCAAAACCATCCAGAAACCACGCATCCATGCCACGGTCGGCGATGATCTCAGGCAAAATTTCGTCCGCATCACCCAGCCAGAGATCCACGGAAAAGCGTTCTTCGGCAAAAATCATCCGGTGCGGGCCAGGCAGGGCAGGGGGGTATTGGCTTAGCAGCTGACGGGACACAGCGCTCAACTCAGGCCAGACCTCATGGGCACGCGCGAGATCCTGACGCGTCAGCGGGTGTTTTTCTACCGTCACAACGTGCAATCGGCTGTGATTATCGGGCCGCACCTGCTGCCATAGTTGCCAGAGCGCCAGCACATTGAGACCGGTGCCAAACCCCAGTTCACCGACCTGAAAACACACACGATCCGGCAACTGCGCCAGTCGTTCCGCCAGATCATTGCCCTGTAAGAAGACATGGCGCGTTTCGGCCAGCCCATCCTGACGGGAAAAATAGACATCACCAAATTGCCGCGATACCGGCACCCCATCCTGCCAGTCGATAGCAGCAGGGGTGATTGGGCCTTTCATAAGGTAGCCGCCACTACTTACCAGCGGCGGTGACGATTAAAATAAAACGACAGCATCATGCCGATCATGATGCCTACCGCCAGCGTGACGGCACCATAGAGAAACATTTGCGCTGAGGTTTCACTTTGCAGCACTTTGATCTGCACGCCAAGATTGTCATTTTCCAATTGCAATTTTTGATTGCTGGTTAAAATTTGCGCATTGGCGGTTTCCAGCTGTGACAGCCGAATCAGTTTCGCCTGCAGTTCTGCGTTGGCAGAAATCCCTGCGGCCGGAGTGGAACCTTTTACGATGACTGTGGGTTTGGCTGGTGCGGCAGAAGTGCTCGCCGGTTTTGGGGTCACAGGACTCGGTGTGGTCATGGCAGCGCCTTAAGGAATGGCCGTACCTCAACCGAGGCATACACGCCTTCAAGCACAAAGGGCTCCTCCGACAGCCAGGCATCGAGCGCGGCGCGATCCTCAAAATCCAGCACCAACAGGCTACCCAAAACGCCCTCAGCAGGGTTAGCCGGATTGACGGGGCAGGGGCCCGCTAAAACGAGTTTTCCTTGCGCATTCAGCGCATTCAACCGTTCCAGATGTTGGGGCCGCAAGTCCAGACGCTGTTGCAGGGTTCCGGGGGCATCGGTGGCAATCACACAAAACAGGGGCATAATGGCGGCTCTCGTCAGATTAACACGACTAGGAAACGGGCTGATCGGGCTGTTTCAGATGCTTTCTTAGCGCAACAAAATTCAGCACGATAAACGTGATCATGATTGCGGTGCCCCCCATGACTTTAAAATCAATCCACCACTGGGGAAACACAAAGGCAAACAATAAATGCAATCCGCCGAGCGCGGCAAAAAAAGCCGCCCACACCAGATTCAGGCGAAACCAGCCTTGTGGGCTCAGGTCAAATACAGGGCCGAGCAGTCGTTGAATCAGCGGTTGCGGCGGTTTGCCTATCAGCGGACTGATCAGAAACGCACTGGCAAAAATCCAGTTAATCACCGGGGATTTCCAGCGCAAATATACGTCATCGTGCAGCACCAGCGTCAATCCGCCAAAAGCAATCGTCAGCACCAGCGTGATCCATTGGCTTTTTTCCAGTTTGCCTTTTTGCAGAAAAAAATGCAGTCCATACACCAGCACCGAACTGAGCATCAGCCCCTGGGTGGCCATGAAAATATTCTGTTGTTTGGCCAGCACAAAAAAGACAATCAGGGGAATAAAATCAAGCAGGGCTTTCATGACGGGTTCCGAGTGAGCGGGGATCAGCAGGGAGCAACGGAGTAAGGGGTGCTCAAAACAGATTTGAGTAAAGGCGGTTTTCCCTTGGTGCGAAAGTATAGGCGATACAGCGCGTGGATGGACAGACGCACCGGTGATTTCAGAGGGCATTTACTATCATTGATAGATAGAGACGCAAGAAACCCTAGCCCTGCTCAAAACTCTGGCGCTGGGGAATCAGGAGGTGGTCGGTGGCAATGTCAGGCCAGTGGCGGATGTCGTCGCTTTTCTTCGTGCCAAGCGTGCCTCAGTCTGATCACCAGCCACTCAGCCAGGTTTGAGGTACTACTTATTGAGGCAGTGGAGCGGGATCTGGAGGCCATCCACGACTGTATCTCCGAGTTTGACAGTGTGGCCAATGCCAATCCTGTCCTGGATGCATTAATGGACGTTGTGGAGAGTCTGTCAAAATTTCCGGAGCGCGGAAGCTTTCCGAAGGAACTGGCAGACCTTGGGATTAAAGAATACCGTCAGACCTTCTTTAAACCCTACCGTGTGATCTATCGTGTCACAGGCAGTCAGGTCATTATTTACCTGATTGTAGATTGTCGGCGTGACATGCAATCCGTACTCGCACGTCGCTTGTTAGCCGTTTAATAACGGTTCTTAATGAACCCAGACCTCAAAAAAGACAACACCCCTATGCAGCGAGTTGATTTACATACGCACAGTCATTTTTCAGATGGCGCCCTCAGCCCTTCGGCACTCATAACGGCTGCGCATGCAGCAGGGGTTGAGGTATTGGCACTCACCGATCATGACACGCTGGATGGTTTACCTGAAGCCAGAGTGACGGCGCAAACGCTGGGGATTCAGCTGCTGGACGGCATCGAGCTGTCCACGCAATGGGAAAAACCTGCTCGCCTGAGTAGACACCGCCAGCCGCCAGTCTCCATTCACGTGGTTGGGCTGGGCATGACAGAACGTGGCCCAATGGATAAATTACTGGCAGAGCAGCAGCAGTGTCGGGCGGATCGTGCCCGGGCAATGTGCACCAAGCTGGCTGAATGCGTGCAGTGCGATCCGTGGCCAGCGGTGTGTGCCATGGTCGATGGGCGCGCCGACCGAATAACCCGCACGCATTTAGCCAATTGGCTGGTCGCCGAGGGCAAAGTCACCCGCCATCAGCAGGCATTTGATCGCTGGCTGGGCGAGGGCAAAGCGGCCCATGTGCCACTGCCGTGGGTCAGTCTGGCAGAAGGAATTCGGGTGATCTGTGAGTCTGGCGGTGTGAGCATTCTGGCCCATCCTGCCCGATATACCCTGTCAGCCACGCATCGGCGGAAGCTGATCACCGACTTTGCCGAACTCGGCGGGGATGCACTTGAATTGCCGTCAGAAAATGAGCCCTTTGGCACACGCACGATGATTTACCGATTGGTGGATCAGCTGGAGTTGAAAGTATCCGTGGGATCGGATTTTCATGGGGAGCATATGCCCTGGCATCGGCTGGGTCAGACGCCGGCAGTGATTGCAGGCATGCAGCCGGTGTGGGAAGGGCTGGTGACTGGTTAAAAGCAGGTTCATTAAGCGTGTCGAAATGACCTGCCGATCACCGCTCCCTTCGACGGGCTCAGGGAGCGTTAACTGTCCCTTCGACAGGCTCAGGGAGCGTTAACGCGGCCGCTCAGGACTACCAGACAATTCAGGCGGCAACTCCAACAGCTTAAATCCTTCCAAGGCATCTGGCCGGGCCACCACCAGTGCCTCCCAGCCTTCTCCTCGTTGTACCGCATTCACCACTTGCACATGCTCCCGGACAAAACTGCCCGCTTCCGGCAGGGCTCCCGAACCGGCAATCCGATGGAGCCATTGCTTCGGGCTGGCCCGAAACCACAGTCGCGCAATCACTTCCTGCCCGAGATAGCAGCCCTTGTCATAATCCACGCCATGTCGCTGGTGCAGCCGTAATTCCTGCGGCTGAAACATTCCCTGTGTAACAGCGCTGATCCAGGTGCGGCCTGCGGCAATCATAGCCGCCGCCCAGGCCTGACCATCGTTAATGTCCTCGGGGCTGAGGCAGGCCATGCCATGGATCACATGCGGAAACAGTGGAAGGCTTTCGGTGGACGTCATTTTGGAGAAAGCCCCATACTTGCGGATATGCGCACGAAGGGCGTCTTCGACTGAGGCAGGGATGACGATCTCACAATGCTCGGCACTGCGGCGCGTGAGCCATAGCTCAAACATCACACGACCTTTCAGATCACAGATCGCCGTCGCCCGCTGTTCGTTAAGCGGCAATTTCGGTACATCGAGCGTGACCTGACCCTGCAAAAATTTCTCGACATCCGGGCCATTCAGGGAAAATTGGACAAAACACAATTCGGCAGGCTGAAACGTCGTCATGGCTCACTCAACACACAGAAAAACTGGACCCTAGTCTATACCATCCCTGACGAAGGGACTGTGTGAGATGTGCGATATGCAAAGGGAGCACTCTTTTTGCTTTTGCTGCTCAGCGTTGTCGGAGACAGGATCACGTTAGGGTTGACCCCTTTGAAGGCGGGTAACAATCAGTCTCCGGGAGCCTAAGCGTTCAGCGCTGGGCAATCAGGGTGACACCGGCAATAAGAAGTATCACTCCTGCAATCGCTTGCCAGTTGATCGATCGCTGCTGAAATCCCAGCCAGCCAAAATGATCCAGCAGCATCGACGTGATGAGCTGGGCGCTGATGACACCTGCCGCCAGTGCCAGCGCGCTCATGCGTTGGGCCAGAAAAATCGTGACCCCGACATTAAACGCCCCGAGCAAGCCACCCGCCCACATCCACAGGGGCAAGTCAGCAAGTCGCTGCCATTTGGGCAAGCCATCTCCCTGCACGAGCAAGAGCATGGTCAGCACCAGCGTGCCCACCAGAAAGGAAATAAACGCCGCCTGCAAAGGCGAGTGGAGTTGCCCGCGCAATTCGGAATTCACGCCAACTTGCAGGGCCGTGCATAGGCCAATGGCAACGGCAGGTCCCCAGCTGAGCGCCAGCAGGGCTGTTTTTTCCCACATGAGAATCTCCTTGCGCGTGGCACTGTTTGTACTCTACAAGGAAAATGGAGAGTCGTGACGTTTCTCCCTAAATTGGATACCGAAATCGGCAATTCACACACATGGGAGCATTCCCCTCGTCGGAATCACAGTTTTCGGAATCACAGTCCTCATAACATCACCCTTATCGGAAAAGCACACGGCATGCGCGAAATCAGTCTGACCATACTTCTGCTCAGTTGCAGCAATGTCTTTATGACCTTTGCCTGGTATGCGCATTTGAAAGAACTCAGCAGTCGGCCCTGGATCGTCGCCGCACTGGTGAGCTGGGGCATTGCCCTGTTTGAATATCTGTTGCAAGTCCCAGCCAACCGGATTGGCTACACAGTGCTCAGTGTGGGTCAATTAAAAATGCTGCAGGAAGTCATCAGTCTGTCGGTATTTGTGCCCTTTGCTCTCTGGTATTTGAAGGAGCCACTAAAACTGGATTACCTTTGGGCCGGACTGTGTTTGCTGGGTGCGGTGTATTTTGTGTTTCGTAGCAAGCTTGCTTAAATCGGCTTTACCGACCGTATTCGATAGGATGAATAGGATTCGCTAGGAGAGACCGTATTAGCTCGGATAACAGTACTGAGCTAACCCTTCAGCGCCAGTGAACATTCAGGATAAATCGCCCATGACGGTCAACACGAATACCCCCCATGACCAAGAGCCAGAACGGCAAAGCAAGACTGACGAAACTCGCAAAACGAGACAAGCGACCGAAGTGCAGTTAGAGCTGAAGTCCTATGGTGGCCGTTCCCGATTTCGTCGGGGCATCCGGCTGGAGCTGGCAGAACTGGATGAGCTGTCAACGGATCTGAGTGCAGTATCAGCAGTTCCCAAAACGGCACCTGAATCACAGGCGGTCTCGCTCTCTGTGCTGATGAAACAGGTTGAACATGCGATTCAGAGTCAGTTTCCCATCAGTGTCTGGGTACGCGCAGAACTGACGGCACTCACGACCAAAGGCGGCCATTATTATCTGGAATTACTGGATAAAGATCCTGATACCGGCGAGCGTCTGGCCAGTTGCCGTGCCACGCTTTGGAAAACGCGCGCGGCTGAGGTTGTGGCGAGGTTTCAGCAAGAGACCGGCTTTCGGCTGGATCGGGGCGTGCAATTGCTGATTCGTGCCCAGCCCACCTTTCATCCCCAGTTTGGCTTTGCCCTGAACGTCACGGACATTGATCCGGTGTTTACGCTGGGTCTGATGGCAAGACAGATTGAAGACATTCGCCGACGACTGATTTCAGAACAGATTTACCGTTTGAATCGCCAATTGCCTGTACCGTTTGACATTCAGCGCGTATTGGTTGTAGCGCCGGCCAATGCGGCTGGGCTGGGGGATTTTCGGCGGGAAGCAGACAGTCTGGCTCAAGCAGGAGCTTGCACGTTTGAATATGTGTTCGCTACTTTTCAGGGCAATGATGCAGCATTGAGCATTCGTCAGGTGCTCACGGGGGCGCTGCGAGACTGGCCTGTGCGTCATGTAGCGGCGCCCGATCTGATCGTGTTGATCCGGGGTGGCGGTGCGGTCAACGATCTGGCGTATTTGAACGACTACGAGCTGGCCGCGCTCATATGCAAGCGAAAGGTTCCGGTCTGGGTCGGCATCGGGCATGAACGGGACAAAACCCTGCTGGATGAAGTGGCCCATCGCAGTTTTGACACACCCAGCAAGGTGATCCATGGCATCGTTCAGCATTTGCGGCACCTTGCGCAGGGTGTGCGGCAATCGCAGCAGGCGATTCGCAAACAGGTGGTTCAGCAGGTAGCACTGAGCCAGCAAACGCTCTTTCGGCAATGGCAAAGCATTAGCCACCGCAGTCAGATGCTGACACAGATGCAGATGCGTCAGGTGGATCATTACCAGCAGCATATCCGTGGTCAGACGCCCGCACTGATTGCGCGTGAAAAGAATCATCTGGCGGTACTACAGCAACAGATTGGGCTACGGGGACAAGGTCTGTGTCAGACTTCAATGGAATCGATTCAGCACCACTGGCAGGGTATACAGCAACTGAGTCGCCAACAGGTCAACAGTGCGTCGCGTGAGGCAGAAGCCACGGTACGGGAAATACTCTCGCAAAGCCCCCAGCGTACCCTGCAAAAAGGCTATGCACGCATCGTACAGTCGGGT
>CAUJHL010000062.1 GCA_963204705.1 Pseudomonadota bacterium
GAATGGAAGAAGCTTTCAGCACACGCATTGTCATAACAGTTGCCCCTGGCGCTCATGCTACCCCGCAGTTGGTGCCGGGCGATCAGCGACTGATAGGCGCTGGAGCACTATTGGCTGCCGCGATCACTATGGACGATGACGCCGCATGGCCGCTGACGCTTCCACAAGGCCATTTGCAGCGCATCACAGACCAGGTCAGCCGTCATGCGCTCCGACATCGCCCAGCCGATCACCCTGCGGGAATACAGGTCAAGCATGACGGCCAGGTACAGCCAGCCTTCGTCCGTCCACAGGTAGGTCATGTCACCGGCCCAGGCCTGATTCGGGGCGGACATCCGAAAGTTCTGCTGGAGCAGGTTGGGAGATACCGGCAGGGTGTGGCGGCTGTTGGTGGTCGCCTTGAACTTCCGGGCGGCCCTGGCCCGCAGCCCCTGACGCCTCAGGCTGTCCGCCACGGTCTTGAGGTTGCAGGACAAGCCTTCCTGCTTCACTTCACGGGTTAACCGGGGGGGGCACCGTAGCGGCCCTTGAAGGCGTTGAACAAGGCGGCAACGCGGGCATCCAGCGCCTGCCGTTTCAAGGCTCGCGGCCCTGGCTTGCCGTGCCTGCCACGCCAGGCATAATAGCCGCTGGACGACGCATGAAGGCACAGGCACATCCGGCGCACGGCAAAGTCGGTCTCATGCCGGAACATGAAGGCGTACTTCACTTCTGGCTTTTCGCGAAGTACGCCGCCGCCTTTTTTAGAATCGCCAGATCCTCGGTTTGCTCTGCCAACAGGCGCTTGAGACGGGCATTCTCAGCCTCCAGCTCACGGGTACGGGTATCGACGCTTTGCGTCTGCTGGGCCTTGCTGCGCCAGGCATAAAGCTGTGTGGCTTGTAGCCCCAACTGACGGGCGGCCTCGGCGGCTCCGACACGATCAGCCAGCGCCAGGGCTTCCTGTTTGAAGGCCGGAGAGAGGCGGTTACGGGTAGGCTTCTTGGGGATTGCGGCTTTGCTCATGGTTCACCTCTGTGTGCAAGTTTACTTGCTTAACAGGGTGTCCGCTCTTTCTGGGTAGGATCAGGCCCTTATTAGGCGATCCGATAGGCGATCCTAAGGGCTAGTCACGTGCTACTCTCTGGGCAGTGGATTGTGATCGCAATAGGGGGCACGCATGCCAGTACGTCGTTTTGCCGGTCAGCTAGGCTCGATGCTGATCGGGCTGGTCGTGGCGTTATTTGTCGCGTTTGCCCATCAGCAATGGCAACTCCCTTCTGGCGATCATTCGGTACAGAGCTCTTCACATACGGGTAAAAGCCAGAAGTATTCGCCCGATTCCACGGCCACTGAGCCGGATAATGTGCCGCCGTCTAGTGATTCACCTTTTCCTAAAGCAGCTTCGCAACCATCCCTTTCTGATTCACTGAATTCTGACCTTCAAAGCCAGCTGACGGCAGCCGACGATGGAAAAATGCTCCAGATCAGCGGCACGTTGAAAAAAGAACTGCCGGACGATCAGGATGGAAGCCGCCATCAAAAATTGTTGATACAGCTGGCTAGTGGGCAAACAGTACTGCTGGTGCACAACCTTGACCTCGCTCCGCGCGTTCAGCCGGTTTATAAAGGCGAGGCGATTGCCAGTTATGGTGAATATGTCTGGAACGACAAGGGCGGCCTGCTGCACTGGACGCACCATGACCCTGCGGGCAAGCACCCGGCAGGATGGATACGGGTAGGAGATCGGGTGTTTCAGTGAGAAATGGAATTGATGGCAATCGCGGTGAACACAAGGCCGCTGGCCTCAATCAGCCAAACATAAATGATTCACCTATCGACTTTCCTCCATCCTACTCCCAAACGCCAAATTGCTGTCGTTCAAGATGAAAACCACCGGCTAACACGCTAAACTCTGCGCTTTACCAGTCTGCCATGGGGAATTCGCTTGGAAACGCTGACCATCAATCAGGAAACGCTTAACGAAGCAACCCAGCATCTGGTGACGATTCGGGATTTTATCCGCTTTGGCGTGTCGGCCATGCGGGCGCATGAAGTGCATCTGGGGCAGGGTACCGAAGATTATTTCGCTGAAAGTTCTGCATTGGTGTTGCAGACTCTGTCGCTGGATTGGTCGGCGGATGAGCAAATTCTCGATGCACGCCTGTTACCCTCTGAAAAACAGCAGATTATTGAGTTGCTTGCGCAGCGCATTAATGGCCGGGTACCACTGGGCTATTTGCTGAATGTTGCCTATTTTTGCAAACAGCCGTATTACGTGGATTCACGGGTGTTGATTCCCCGCTCGCCCATTGCCGAACTCATCGACAATCGCTTTATGCCGCTGATGACCGATGGTGCGGGCATCAACCCAAAACAGGGCGTCAACCGTCTACCACACAGTGACCAGCCCTATATTCCTGAGCGGATTCTGGATTTGTGTACCGGCTCTGGCTGCATTGCCATTGCACTGGCGTATGCCTTTCATGACGCCGTGGTGGATGCAGTTGATTTATCCCGCGATGCGCTGGAAGTCGCGGCCATTAATGTCGATCATCATCTGAAGGACGATCAGGTCAGTCTGATTGAATCGAATCTGTTCGATAAAATTCCGGCGCAACGGCAATACGATCTGATCGTGTCCAATCCACCCTATGTCGATGCGTCGGATATGGCGGATTTACCGGCAGAATTTCAGCATGAACCCGATCTGGCGCTGGCAGCTGGTCAGGATGGGCTGGATATTGTCCGGAAGATACTGGCCAGAGCAGCCGATTACCTGAGTGATCGTGGCGTGCTGGTCGTCGAAGTCGGCAATAGCGAATGGGCGCTGCGGCAGGCATTCCCTGAAGTTTCCTTCCACTGGCTGCATTTTGTGCAGGGTGGTACGGGTGTGTTTGCCCTCACCGCACAGGAATGCCGACAGCATCAGGCACTGTTTCAATCCAGCACGGCAGGAGTCTGATCATGGCTGGCAATAGCATCGGGCAATTGTTTCGTGTCACGACCTGCGGAGAATCGCATGGCCCCGGTTTGATGGCCATTGTCGATGGCGTACCCCCTGGACTGAGCCTGACAGAGGCCGATTTACAGGCCGATCTCGATCGCCGCAAACCCGGTACCAGCAGTTTCGCCACCCAACGCAAGGAAGAAGATCAGGTCGAGATTATTTCTGGCGTATTTGAGGGCAAAACCACCGGAACACCGATTGGCTTACTGATTCGCAATACTGACCAGAAATCCAAGGATTACGGTAATGTCGCCCAGACGTTTCGCCCCGGACATGCCGACTATACCTACACCATGAAATACGGTTTCCGCGATTATCGTGGGGGCGGACGGTCGAGTGCGCGTGAAACGGCGATGCGCGTCGCCGCCGGTGCAATTGCTAAAAAGTGGCTGTTTGAGCGTTTTGGCGTGGTGATTCGTGGCCATGTGACGCAAATTGGCGCGGTCAAAACCACGCAGCTGGACTGGTCACAAGTGCCCTTGAATCCCTTTTTTTGTGGCGATCCGCAGGCAGTGGTGCAATTTGAGCAGATCGTGACGGACTGCCGCCGTGATGGCACCTCCGTCGGCGCGGCGCTGGAAATACTGGCCGAGCAGGTACCGGTAGGGTGGGGAGAGCCTGTATTTGACCGGCTGGATGCAGAGATTGCCCATGCCATGATGAGCATCAATGCCGTGAAAGGCGTAGAAATTGGCGATGGATTTGCCGTTGCTGGCCAATACGGCCATGCGTCGCGTGATGAGCTGACCCCCGAGGGATTTACCGCCAATCATTCAGGGGGGATTCTTGGTGGTATCAGTTCTGGCCAGACAATCCGAGTGGGCATCGCGCTAAAACCGACCTCCAGCATCACTACACCAGGGCGCAGCATTACCCTGACCGGTGAAGCCACCGAGATGCTGACCAAGGGCCGTCACGATCCCTGTGTTGGCGTGCGTGCCACGCCGATAGCCGAGGCCATGCTGGCGATTGTGCTGATGGATCATGCACTGCGTCATCGTGCGCAAAATGCGGATGTGGTTGCGCCCTTGGCGGCGATTTAAACTGCTCAAATCACCCTGCTTTGCCAACAGTATTGAGAAGCCAGCAGGCTGAAAATCCTGAAGGCTGATAATCCAGTGGTATGCAATAGAAATAAAACGATATGACTCCACTGCATCGCTCGTCTAAAAGAATTTTCCCCTTGTTGCTGATGGCTGCGATGGCACCATCGGCACTTGGAGCGGAGGTGCACAGTTGTCGTCAATCTGACGGCAGCACGGTCTTTCAATCCATGCCCTGTAAAGGAACGATCAAACGCATGGCAGTGCGTGATGATCCACTGGTTCCGGCCAAGGTTCCAGCCAAGCTAAGCAGCCCTTCCCACAAAATTCTTAATTGCATTCACACGAATCAGGATCTCGGAGCCTGTTCCACAAACACGCCTTACGCTGCCATGGACGCTGCCCAAATGGCAGCTGCTGCAGCGGAGAATACAGGCAACATTGCGGCACCAGTGATTATTTCACCTGCAGTCGCTAAGTACAGTGCCCGCTGTTCACAACAAGGGTGCCTGCACTCTTTGGCCTGTAGTACCTTGCCCAGAAGTCGATTTATGCCAAATAATGAATGGGCTAACTGTAACATCAGGATGATGACGCAATTACGGGTCTGCAATGCGGCTTGCCGTTAACCTCACCCCGATTCCCTCCCTTCGCCTCAGTAATTTTTACTTCTGGTACTTTGCCGTCATCGGCGCCTTTATGCCCTACTGGACGTTGTATTTAGAGCATCGGGGGCTGGATAAGGCCACCATTGGCTTATTGGCATTTATCAGTGTGTTTACACGGATCATCGCGCCCTCAGCCTGGGGTTGGCTGGCAGATCGCAGAGGTCGCCGCATGCAATTGGTGCGGTTTGCCACGGCAGCGGAAGTGCTGGCATGGGCTAGTCTGTGGTGGCTGCCATCGACCTTGCCCTATTTAGTGGGCATGCTGTTTTTTTACAGTTTTTTTCAAAATGCCATTTTAGCCCAATTCGAAGCGGTGACGCTGTTTTGGCTAAAGCATCAGCGCCAGCGTTATGGAGCAATTCGTCTCTGGGGATCGGCCGGTTTTATTGCCTCTGTGCTGCTACTGGGCGTGGTGTTTGATCATCTCTCTGTCGCGTTTTTACCGGCGATACTGGCAGCGCTCAGTCTGGTGTCCTTTGGCGTTGCACTGGCCTGTCCTGAACCACCGCTGGCACCACAGGCAACCCGCCGTCCTCCCAGTGTGTGGCCGATACTGCAACGGCCAACGGTTTACCGTTTCTTTGCCATGCAGGCTTTGCTGCTGTTGAGCCATGCGCCCTTTTATAGTTTTTATTCGCTCTATCTGGGTGAATTAGGCTATAGCGTTAGCCAGACAGGCGTGCTCTGGACGGTCGGTGTGGTTGCCGAGATCGTCATGTTTATGAATAGCCGTCATTTTTTGCTACGCTGGTCAGAGCGGCAGTTGTTTGCTGTCTGCCTGGTTGTAACCGGAGTGCGCTGGATACTCACTGGAGTGGGACATGATTATTTCAGTCTATTGCTGATCACTCAATGCGCCCATGCCTTCAGCTTTGCGCTGTTTCAGGTGTTATCCATGCAACTGATCAATCGGGAGTTTTTGCCTGAACAACAGGGTAGGGCGCAGGGTTTATTCAGTATGGTCTGGGGGCTGGGTGTGGCAGCTGGGTCGTGGCTGTGTGGGCGATACTGGGACACGCTTGGAGGAAATGCCGTGTTTGTGGTGGCAGGTATGGTGTCTTTTCTAGCCGTCGCTGTGATTCCTGCAAACGCTCACACGGTTAAAAAACCCTAAAGTGACTTGCGCCGAAACATTCGTCCAATCAGTTTGGCAAAGATGAGTTTCCGGAAACTCATGTGACTCAGCAGCGCTTTGTGGATTTTCCGTAGCCAGAAGGCTGAAAACTCCAAGGAAGTCTTGACGCTACGGGTTGTGCTTGTCACTCTTGGCGTTCAGATGGAGTGCAGGTGCTCCGACGAGTTATACAGCGTTTAAATGGGAGCCAGCCTTGAAGGTCATTGGTATCAAAAGATGCGTTTTTCTGGGTCTGTGCGTGATATCCGGATCGGTGCTGACTGCAACCGCAGCGCCACAATCGCGTCATGGTTCATCCATTTCAACTACTACGGCCAAGAACACAAAAAACCCGCACACCACACAGTCAACTCGCCCCTTAAAAACCTCACCTTCCTTAAAAACAGCGCGCACCTCCCGCCATCTTCATGCTGACGCAAACCGTGGGACTGCAGATCGCTCAGACGATCACAAAACCGACGGCCCGCTGGCGGGCGCTTCGGAACAGCCCATTGCTTCGGACGTCTTGCAGTTCAGTCCATTGTCTCTGGATCCCGAGCCGGCATTTGAAGTGGTTCCCCGTTCCATGCTTTCCGGTTTGTGGGGCATGACGATTCCGGGGAAAACCTGCGTAGAAATGTATAATTTTCAGGATAATGGCCAAATGCTGGTTAAAAGCAGCAAGGAATGGACCTGGGGGAAATACGAGCTAGAGCTGCCCGAAGCAGGCAGTACGACCTTGCCGATACTGACCATGAAAATTCTTTACGATAATCTTGAAACCGATTGTTCTGGCAATCAAATCGATCAATATGGCGAAGTGCAGCAACAATACGTGAAATGGACAGGCCGCAATACCATCGAATTTTGCAATGCTCCCGATGGCACACAGTGTGTGCTGACCCTGAATAAAGTGTTGCCCTAGTCTTTTGAGATAACGGTAACTACTTGATATAAAATAGCATATATGCCGAATAGGCTAAGCGGCAGCGTGCTTCCGTCAGGCTGCCGTACTGTCTTCCTGAGTGCCACTGTCCAGGCCACGTAGCAGATTTTTTTCCAGATAATGAATATCCATCGCCTGCTGATTAAATTCTGCATCGGCCAAAATCACAGTGCGATGCAGGCTAAGGTTGGTTTTGACCCCTTCAATCACCGTTTCATCCAGTGCCTGACGTAGCCGCGCAAGCGCGTCTGCACGATCATGGCCATGGGCGATGAGCTTGCCGATCATGGAATCGTAATAGGGTGGGATGGCATAGCCGTTATAAATATGGGAATCCATGCGGATGCCTTTGCCTCCGGCAGCATGATAACGGGTAATGGTGCCCGGTGAGGGCATAAAGGTCAGGGGATCTTCCGCGTTGATCCGGCATTCAATGGCATGGCCCTTAACGTGTATGTCTTCCTGAGAGAGATTCAGGCCCAGCCCAGCAGCAATGCGAATTTGCTGTTCAATAATATCAACGCCCGTGATCATCTCGGTAACCGGATGCTCGACCTGAACACGGGTATTCATTTCAATAAAATAAAATTGATCGTCTTCAAACAGAAACTCAAACGTTCCGGCGCCACGGTACTGCATCTGTTCACAGGCCCGTACACAGGCATTGAGAATGTCCTTGCGGGCTTCCTCGGGTAGATCCGGAGCGGGTGCTTCTTCCAGTACCTTCTGGTGACGCCGTTGCAGGGAACAGTCGCGATCAAACAAATGAATCGCCTTGCCCTCACCATCGCCCAGCACTTGCACTTCCACATGGCGGGGATGTTGCAGGAACCGCTCCATGTAAACCGTATCGTCACCAAACCACATTTCGGCATCGCGCTGGGCGGCTTGTACCGATTCCAGCAGGGTGTCCACACGCTCGACGATGCGCATCCCACGGCCACCACCACCAGCAGCCGCTTTGACAATCAGCGGGAAACCAATGTTTTTGGCCTCTGACAGCGCATTATTGGGGTTCACGGCACGGCTGGATCCTGGCACTGTGGGGACGCCGGATTTTTGCATGGCGTGAATCGCAGACACTTTATTGCCCATCAGGCGAATGTGCTCGGGCCGTGGGCCGATGAAGATCATGCCAGCATTTTCGACGGCTTCGGCAAATTCCGCATTTTCGGACAAAAAGCCATAACCCGGGTGAACCGCATCCACGCTGGCCAGTTGTGCTGCCGTCAGAAGGGCAGGAATATTCAGGTAACTGTCACTGCTTGCGCCCGGGCCGATACAGA
Source organism: Pseudomonadota bacterium (assembly GCA_963204705.1). Taxonomy (GTDB): domain Bacteria; phylum Pseudomonadota; class Gammaproteobacteria; order Pseudomonadales; family Moraxellaceae; genus CAUJHL01. The sequence goes on from CAUJHL010000062.1 coordinate 8,047, forward strand.
TGGCTTCATCGACAAAGCGCAAATGCATCAGTCCTGTATCCGCAGTCGAATAGACTCCGACGGTTTTAATGCCCAGAGATTTGCATGCTCGCGTGATGCGTAGGGCGATTTCGCCCCGATTGGCGATCAGGATTTTATGCAACATGGTGAATATTCCTTAGCCTTACCATGTCAGATTCACCCTGTATGTCAATTGAATGGCAAAATAGGTAGTCCAGGCTGTCTGGTCTCTGGAACTAAAATAAAGCTTCATGAAACAGCCTTTAATAAATCATCCTGATGAAACAGCGCTCAGTCGCGATAGCGGAATAGGGCCTGTCCGAATTGCACCACTTCACCGTTTTTTACCAGAATATCCTCGATCACTCCACTTCGGGTCGCTTCGATTGGATTCATTATTTTCATGGCTTCAATAATGCCAAGCACATCGCCCGCCTGTACTGTCTGGCCAGGCTTTATGAAGGGAGGCTCTCCCGGATTGGGAGCCGCATAAAAGACGCCGACCATGGGGGAATTTTCCACGGCTCTAAAGGTCTTTGCCACCGGAACAGGCGCTGCATCCGCCAGCAATGGGCCTGCTGCCACGGCAGTACGCCGCGTCAGTGAAATTGACTGATCGCCTTCGGACACCTCAAGCGCCTGTAGATCCGATTCAATCATGAGGTCGATCAGTTTCTTGATTTTGCGGATATCCATGGGCTCTGAACCTGTGCAGTCAAAGGTTGAAAAATTAGGGTTTGGCGAATCGGCTAATGGCGGATTGCAGGGCATAGCGATAGCCAGCGGAGCCAAGTCCACAGATCACGCCAATGGCTTTGTCAGAAAAATAGGAATGATGTCGGAAGGCTTCACGAGCATGCACATTTGATAAATGCACTTCGTAAAAGGGGACATTAATGCCCAACAGTGCATCCCGCAGGGCCACTGAGGTGTGCGTAAACGCCCCCGGGTTGATTACTATTGCCACTGTGCCATCGGTCATCGCGGCATGGATGCGATCGACGAGTTGACCTTCATGATTGCTCTGGAAGGTATCCAGCTCAATGTCATGTTCCTGGGCAATGGATTCTAAAGAAGTGTGGATATCCGCGAGTGTTTCTGAGCCGTAAATCTCGGGTTCCCGTTTGCCAAGCAAATTCAGGTTTGGGCCATTCAGGATCAGAATGCGAGTCATGTTAATTTCCACGCCTTTAATTGGCCATACTTCAGTCGCGTAACCACAGCCTAGCGTTCGACAGAAACCCGGCGAGCGGTGCTTTCAATCGTCTGCGAAATGCCTGGGTTGTTGCTTAACGGGCACTTTTTCTGAATGGCGGTGCAGGGTGGCTAAAACCAGTCAATTCTGACAAAACTATCAAAACGGGCACCACACGTCAGATGATGCAATTTTACGGGCTTTGCCAGTAAGATCGTCGTCAAATACCGCAGATTCAGGTGTAGATGTCTGCAAGATACGCAAAATTGGCGCTAAGTGCAATTATTAATTGCAAGCAGATGACAAGGAGTTTTCAGAGAACTTGCAGCGATCTGGCAAGAAAATCGCAATTTTAACGAATAAAGCGGTGAGGCAATTAGAGCCTTTTCAGGAGTGTCAACGGTGGAGAGTCTCAAGAGACTCTTATGAACACAATATTCGCAGGACAGCGCGGTTTAGTGGTAAGAGATAGATATTTTGAGGGACTGGCACCTTTGGCTGCTGCTACTATTCTGTAAAATTTATTGCTAGATTCATTCATTAGTGCTTCCTTATCGTTAATTTCGTGCTGCCCGACCCTGTCATGACACCAGATCCCCTGCTGTATGCTGAAATTCTGTCGCTGTATCAACACTGCTGGATATGGCTATGCCTTAGCGCGGTAATGGGTGCGATACTCGGTACTCTCTGGATGCGTGCAACCGACCGTGTGTCAGTTGGCTGGATAGTTACTGTGATCATTCAGTTAACAGGGTTTGCACTTGTACTGGTTCGTGTTAAGCTCACGATGTAAAGGACGACCAATCAGGTCTGATTACATTCCTGGATTCAATCGGAATTGCTGAATGCTTCAACGAATGAAAACGACGACAAGTCATATAACAATGTCTTCGCTGTCTGTGCTTTCTTGCTGTTTTCAACCCCGAACGATCCTTTAGTTTAGAGTTTTGAGGAAAGCAAGATGTCACAACGTGAACAAGGCGTGGTCAAATGGTTTAACGACGCTAAAGGCTTTGGCTTTATCCAGCGTCAAAATGATGTGGACGTATTCGTTCACTTCCGCGCAATTCAATCCGATGGTCACCGCACCCTGCGTGATGGTCAGCGTGTTGAATTTACCGTCGTTAAAGGCCAGAAAGGCTTCCAGGCTGAAGACGTACGTCCTCTGGACTAATCGTTCAGGACTTAAGGTTCTGGACTAATCGTTCAGGACCTAGTGTTCTGGATTAAACGGTGATTCTGAAGTTTCGCCTGAAACGTTAGGATTGCCTAAAAACCTCCACCTTTGTTAAAGAAGGTGGGGGTTTTTTATTGCACTCACCATTACAGAAATGTGCACGACATTTACAATGGTGGCTTAAATCCCACCTAATTTAATGGCAAGCGGGAACCTTGGCGGGAATGACACTCACGGTTAAATCCGGTACCAGCGTAAACAATCGGCTGATCTGTTGTTGTGCGCTGTCATTGGCAAAATTGAGTATTCCGGACTGACAGGCAGAGCGCCGAATTTGCCCTTTGGCAGCCGTTTGTGCTTCATTAATTATCGCGGGATACATTTTGAGCAATCCATTAAACCCCGTCTTAAAGTCATAGGTATGCAAGTCATCCAGATGGACGCCCAGAATCTGCACCGGCGGCAAATGGATCACCACCTGCCTCGTTGCTTCAGTCCACTGGATGTCACTAGCCTTGAGTTGTGAAAGATTAATCCCAGCCACTACGCTCCCCTTGGCGACAAACAGCCCTTTTTGCTGATCTTGCCAGAGGGCATACCAGTTACCTTCCTTGCTGCTGGTGACTACCGATTCGATATGAAATACCGCAGATTCCAGATTATTGAGTTGCTGAATTTTCTGCAGCACACCCTGGCTAGTCCAGGTATTCACAGGTTGGGCAGGCGCTTTAAACTGTTGCCAGGCAAAAAATCCGGCAAATACCAGTAGATCCATCAACACAAACACAGTCAGCATCAGAATCCAGCGTGAACGGGTCGGGCGTGGATCAGCAGGGGTGGTCGTTGGTGTGGGCACTAGCAGACTCCTGAAGCGTGAAGCGATTGGGGGTGTTGTGTTATGGTGGGGAGCACTGAATCCTATTCAATCATACATTCCGTCATCTAGGGGTAACTGCATGTTTCAATTGATTGTGTATGTACCTGAGAGCCATCTTGACGCGGTGAAGTCAGCCATTTTTGCTGCTGGCGCAGGAAAATACGGCAATTATGATCAGTGTAGCTGGCAAGTCATGGGAGAAGGGCAATTTCGGCCACTGGCGGCCGCAAACCCTTTTCTGGGTTCTGTCGGCAGCGTTGAAGCGGTGCCTGAGTGGCGGCTTGAAACCATTGTGGATAATGCATTTAGGAATGCCGTAGAACAGGCTTTACGGGATGCACATCCCTACGAAGAACCCGCTTATCATTTTTTTTCAGTAATCAATAATCAATAATCAGAAATTGTTGAGGGATGATCACTAGGCGTCAAAAATAGGCCAAAAAATGGACAAAAAATCGGGTTGAACTCGATTCAAAACGGGATTCAGTGGCTAAAAAATATAAAGAATTTCTAAAAAATTCTTCTGCGTCAAACATTAAGCGACCGTTTGACGCAGAGAACAGTCAAAGCGCTGAGTTAAAAGAAATGAACTTGCTGCATTGACTTTATTTATCCAGCGCTGCCATGACTTCATCACTGAAATTGACGTTGGTATACACCTCTTGAACGTCGTCCAGATCTTCCAGCATATCAATCATTTTCATGATTTTTTCTGCCTGTTCGAGATCGCTAATGTCTGCCTGCGTCGTTGGGTGCATGGTGACTTCGGCACTGGTGGATTTCAGGTTGGCCGCCGTCAGGGCGTCCTGAATGTCGCCAAAACTCTCCGGACTGGTAATTACCAAGATGCTCTCGCCATCATTTTCGATGTCATCTGCACCGGCTTCCAGCGCAATTTCCATGATACGGTCTTCGAGGCTGGTGTCTTCAAAGCGGATTTCACCCCGTTTGGTAAAAAGATAGGCCACCGAACCAGTCGTGCCAAGATTGCCGCCAGTCTTGGTAAAGCAATGACGGACATCGGGTACCGTGCGATTAATGTTATCCGTCATGGTTTCGACCAGCACGGCCACACCACCCAGACCATAGCCTTCGTAGGTGATTTCTTTCAGGTCATCACTGTCTTCGTTACCAGCCCCACGGGCAATCGCGCGATTGATGGTATCCCGCGTCATGTTGACGGAGAGCGCCTTTTCACCCACTGCGCGGAGGCGAGGGTTCCGCGCTGGATCCGGGTCGCCCTGTTTGGCTGCACTCACCAGTTCGCGTATGTATTTGG
>CAUJHL010000063.1 GCA_963204705.1 Pseudomonadota bacterium
GCGATTTAAGTAGAATGACTGATCCAGATATCGCCATCCCGCAGCATGGGCATCGTGTTTTTACTGGTTTTACAGCGTGTCAGAATCCGGTGCACTCCCGGCATCAGATTGACTGCGTTGTATTCCAGCTCTTTGAAATCAAGCATCCAGCGGGCTTTTTCACAATAATGGGACAATGGAAACTGATACAGGGTACGCATGTGACACACTCGTTAGTGAAGCCGAAAACTCCCTAAACTCAGGTCATTCGCGGAATAGAAGGTCCCTAAACGCCATAAAACTGACGCAACCCGCCACACAGCCGGTATGCAATGCAGTAAACTAGCCGACTTTGATCTCTGCGTTTTCAGGAACACTCATGGGCTTTAATTGTGGCATCGTCGGTCTGCCAAACGTCGGTAAATCTACCCTATTCAATGCGCTGACGAAAGCAGCGATTGCCGCCGAAAACTTTCCTTTCTGTACCATTGAGCCCAACACTGGCATTGTTCCTGTGCCCGATCCCCGTCAGGACAAACTTGCCGCCATTGTTCACCCAGAACGGGTGGTGCCAACCAGCATGGAGTTTGTCGACATCGCCGGTCTGGTCGCCGGTGCCAGTAAAGGCGAAGGGCTGGGCAACCAGTTTCTGGCCAACATTCGGGAAACCGATGCCATTGCCCACGTCGTGCGGTGTTTTGAAGACGAAAACGTCATCCATGTGAATGGCAAAATTGACCCGCTGGATGACATCGCCACCATCAACACCGAGCTGGCACTGGCTGATCTGGAATCCGTCAGTAAAGCGCAAGTGCGCCTGACCAAACTGGCCAAAGGCGGTGACAAAGAAGCCCAGGCGGTGAAGGCCCTGTTTGATCGTATCGAACCTTTGCTCAATGAAGGCCGCCCTGCCCGTGCTGCAGGCCTTGATGACGACGAGAAAAAACTCATTCGCAGTTATGGCCTGATCACACTGAAGCCAACCATGTACATCGCCAATGTCGCGGAAGATGGCTTTGACAACAATCCTCATCTGGAGGCCGTCAAGCAGCTAGCTGCTTCGGAAAATGCCATCGTCGTGCCGGTGTGCAATCAGATCGAAGCCGAAATCGCCCTGCTGGATGAGGATGAAAAAGCCGAATTCATGGAAGCCATGGGCATGGAAGAACCCGGGCTCAATCGCGTGATCCGCGCGGGCTATTCCCTGCTTAACCTGCAAACCTACTTCACGGCTGGGGTGAAAGAAGTCCGTGCCTGGACCGTGAAAAAAGGCGCCACTGCACCACAGGCAGCCGGTGTGATTCATACCGACTTTGAAAAAGGGTTTATCCGTGCGGAAGTCGTCGCCTATGATGATTTCATTCAATACAACGGTGAAAATGGTGCGAAGGAAGCCGGAAAATGGCGTCTGGAAGGCAAAACCTATCTGGTACAGGATGGCGATGTGATGCACTTTCGCTTTAATGTCTAAATAATTGAGTGTAGCAATCAGGTTCATTGAGCCTGTCGAAATGACCTGATTGTATCTGTACCCTTCGACAGGTTCGGGGTACGGTTCGGTGGCTGCCCTTCGGCAGGCTCAGGAACCGCGCTGTCGAAGCCTGCCCCTTCGGCAAGCTCAGGAACCGCGCTTTCGAAGCCCTTCATTGCTTTCGACGAGCTCAGGGAGCTTCATGTATTCCCTAAACCTGCCGGACCAGCTGAGCAGACGCCGCATCAAATTCCATCTCGGTAATACTGCCGTCTTCTATTCGTCGTACCGCTTCATCAATCACCGACAAAGGGACCAAGAACCACTCACGCGGTCGAACCGGATTGCCAAATCGATCCTGTAACTCAATGTCCAGTTGCACTGCTGCAAACAGACGGTGAAACAATTTTTCCAGCTTGGTTCTCTGGATATTAGCCAACTGATAGGTCGCTACCACCTCAACCTCTGCCAACAAATATGTCGGGTCGAGACTGGCCTGACTCAGGCGTTTGTTCACGTCGCCACCCGTCACGCCAATTTTATGAATGAGCTGACGGTGTGCAGAAATGAGCGGATGAGTCGAATGGGTACGCAGAACGTAAATCGTGCCTGAAGGCAAATCCTCCGGCTCAAAGCTGGCTTCAGCCGACTTGACTGGATAGCGTTGATGATCCGCTGCCAGATCTTTACCTGACTCTGCCATTTGAGCGCGATCCAGCTCGGCAAACAAAGGCAAGGCATCTTCCCTGCTAATACGCCTTCCTTCTTCGTCGGCATAAAGGGCACGCTGCAAGGATCGCAGCAGCAGGTCGCTCTCCGTACCATTGGAATAAATCACGCGCAATCGCGCGTCCCGCTCGCCATTGGGTGCCCGAAAATCCTCACCCACTTCAGCAACATAGGCCGTCAAGCCATTAACGATAAAAAAATCACCCTGCTGGATGCTGGCATTTTTTTCAAAAGGCATTGAGACCCGTTTACCCGACTTTAGCTCTTTCTGCAGCTCAGCAAATAGCGGCTTGAACTGGTTAAAGTCCTGACACCGGCGACGCTGGGCGATCTGTTCGGCGGCCTGCCGCTCCTCGCCGCTACGCACATGCTTTAGAACATGAATGCTGTCCGCTGCAGACTGCTCGACAGTCTCCAGCACGATGCCCAACTCGGCCAGTAGGTCATCATCATCCAGAATATCCTCCTGTTGAGCGGCCATTGATTCCATAGGTTCAGCGCCATTGAGCCAGCCTTCCGGATCATGGGCGGCAAGCAGGCTCTGGGCTTCCGGCAATTCACGCAAGCGCGCCAGCCTGACCGCGTACAGCCGCTCAAAAATATCCCGATCCTCACCGGATTGTGGAAACCGGCCATGCTGTTGAATAAACTGTTGAATATCTTCCCAGCCAGACAGGATGCGTTCCTGTCGGGGCGTCAGTCCCTCTAGCTCGTCTTCATCCAGACTAATCCCTAGCTCGGCCAGTAAATCGTCACTATATTCATCAAGCTCTGTTTTGTTTTTTGTTCGCTTTTCGGTGGACTTCATGATTGGTCATCACTTACCAAACTACGCTGGGCTTTCATAGCTCGTGATTTTTCAGCATAACTTTTGATCACAAGTGTTGCCTCTCCAAGTAGTTGCTCAACCTTCTGATACGCATTAGGATTTGGCGCTCTACCATGCTGTTGAACAAATTTTTTAATAGATTCAATATAACCTCGCGCTTCCTCGTATGGCATTTTTGTCTTTTTCCCGGTCAATGTTTCATGTACTGCCAGTAGGGTTTTTTCATCCATGGTTTTGGA
>CAUJHL010000064.1 GCA_963204705.1 Pseudomonadota bacterium
GAAACAGCTTCGAGTGCTCTCGTGCCGACGCTCACCTGTGGTTAAGCCCTGGGGGTTTAAGCTTTCAGACGCATTACCGCCTAAATATAGGCCGACCAGCACCCTGTCAAGCTGACTCCAAGCTGCGGAGTCGATTTGGAAGCAACGCTTAAATTGGCTTCTTTTGAACAGCGTTAGCACTAATAATTCTTAAAAATAAGGTGCTTAGTGAATTTTATGACCAAATTGAATCAATTTACTTATGTTGGCATGAATACTGCTTAGATTGAGTTGAAGAACGACTTGTCTCGACAACGACGAGTATCGACAACGACTTGTCTCGAAGGAGTATCCATCATGTCCAAACCGTGGATGGCCCTGTGCCTGTCCAGCGCGCTCTGTGTACTGCCGGTCAGCAGTGTGCTGGCCGATCCGTCAATTGCCAGTGCGGCAAGTGATACTGCAACGAGTGCCCCAGCGGTACTGCCGGCGTCAGAGGCAGTAGACCAGCCTGCAGTGGTTACCGAGCCTTCAACATCGCCTTCAACATCGCCTTCAACAGCGCTGTCAACCGAGTCTGCTACTGTTGCCGCGCAACCTGCGCCGACGCCTGAAGCGGCGGCTGCCCCCGCTCCAGAAGTGCAATTGGATAAAGGTGATACCGCCTGGATGCTGATTTCGACAGCCCTGGTGCTGATGATGACGATTCCGGGTCTGGCGCTGTTCTACGGCGGCATGGTGCGTCGTAAAAACGTGCTGGGAACCATGATGCACAGCTTTGCGGCTGCCGCACTGGTGAGCGTACTCTGGGTGGCAGTAGGCTATTCGCTGGCCTTTAGTGATGCCAGTGGGTCACTGGCACCGTATATCGGCAATCTGGACAAAGCATTCCTCAGTGGCGTTGCCGTTGACAAGCTCTGGACGGATGCGGCAGGTACGGTTTATACCATTCCAGAAACGCTGTTTATGGTGTTTCAAATGACCTTTGCCATTATCACCGTGGCGCTGATGTCGGGTGCAATTGCAGAGCGGATGAAATTTGGTTCCTTCATGGTATTTGTGTCCCTGTGGGTGCTGGCCGTGTATGCGCCTATCGCTCACTGGGTATGGAATGCTGATGGCTGGCTGTTTGCCAAAGGGGCGCTGGATTTCGCCGGTGGTACAGTGGTTCACATTAACTCGGGTGTTGCTGGTCTGGTTGCTGCCTATGTGGTCGGTCGCCGGGTAGGCATGGGCCGTGAAGCAATGCCTCCCCACAATCTGACCCTGACCCTGATTGGTGCAGGCATGCTGTGGGTAGGCTGGTTTGGTTTTAACGCCGGAAGCTGGCTGGGTGCTGATGGCCGCGCTGCCATGGCCATGGTCGTGACACAAGTGGCTGCTGCCATGGCGACTCTGAGCTGGTTGGCTGCTGAACGCATCTTCCGTGGCAAGGCTTCGGTTCTGGGTGCTGCTTCGGGTGCGGTTGCTGGTCTGGTTGCCATTACTCCTGCCTCAGGTTATGTGGGTGTCTCCGGTGCGCTGATTCTGGGTCTGGTAGCAGGTGCGGTCTGTTTCTGGGGCGCCACTGGCCTGAAAAAACTGTTGAAAGTAGACGATTCACTGGATGCCTTTGGTGTGCATGGAGTGGGCGGAATGGTGGGTGCCTTGCTGACTGGTGTACTGGCGACCGAAGTCATCACCGGCGGTGCTCCCAAAATCATGCCGGTGGCTGAGCAACTCTGGGTTCAGTTTGAAGGTGTTGCCGCTACCGTGATTTACAGTGCACTGATGACCTTTGTCCTGCTGAAACTGGTCAATATGGTGATGGGTCTGCGTGTCAGTGAAGAAGAAGAGCGTGCTGGTCTGGATGTTAGCCAGCATGGTGAGCGAGTAGAGGGCTAAGTAGCCACTACTGCGAACGTAGAGCAAAAAGCCGGACAATCGTCCGGCTTTTTGTTTGTTTCAGTAAAAAAGTATTTCGTTATCAGATATTTATTTAGAATGACTAAATCGTCTCCTTCATGCCTGGTAGCGTCTCAAAAATGGCCGTTGTCGCAAGCATCTGTGAAACATCACCAGACCCTGGATCAACGAGTTTACCTAAATAGACCTAAATAGAATGGTCGGGAAAGTAAGTCGTCAAAGAATCTTTCACCACATCGAATGCACCAAGCGTCTATTTTCCCATTTTGCGGTTTATGATGAAGCCTGTGTTTGGTAGTAAAAGGGGAATAAGCATGCAGCAGATTTCTGGATTATCCCAATCCATGGCATTGGCCTTGTCAGAAAGTGGCCCTGTCCTGACAATCCTGTTGCATCACTGGCCAAAACTCATTGCTGTTTATGCATTTGGGAGTCAGGTTACCGGTGGGGCAGACGCAAATAGTGACCTGGATCTGGCAATACTTATACCCGGTTTGGCTGATCCCTTGCAGCTGTGGGAAGTGGCTGCTCAATTGGAGGCTAGCCTATCACTGCCAGTCGATTTGCTGGATTTTCGAGCAGCGAGTACGGTATTGCAGGCACGTATCCTTAGGGACGGCGTCTGTCTAATGGCAAGCCAGCCCGACACTGGCATCTACGAGAGCTTTGTACTGAGTGAAAAAATGGCGTTTGATGTGTCGCGTGCCGGATTAATCAATGACATTGTTAAAACGGGGCAGGTCTATGGTCGATGATGTTATTTTGAACAAGGCTGCCATCATTGAGCGCTGTGTACAGCGTGCACAAGAAGAATATCGACTGGCAAGTCCGCATTTTGCGACCGATTTTACCCGGCAGGATGCCGCGATTTTAAATGTACAGCGGGCCTGCGAAGCGGCCATTGATATGGGTCAGTACCTGATTCGGCGTGAGAAACTGGGCTTGCCGCAAAGTGCACGTGACGTGTTTAAGCTTTTGGCTGAAAGCGGATGGATTGAGTCCAGCCTCGCTGATTCCCTGCAAAAAATGGTGGGATTTCGAAATATTGCCGTTCATGAATATCAAAAATTAGTGATTCCTATTGCAGTCCATGTGATCACCGTTCAGCTGGAAGATTGTTTGCAATACAGTGCGGCCCTGGTTCAAAAGCAGTCCTAGCGTCAGTAGTACTAGCGGCTTGGTCAGTTTTCGCTGAAAACGCCAGAGACCCTAAATCAACGCGTATAAAAAATCCCGGCAGAGCCGGGATCTCGATATGGCGCAAGCAGTACAACGTCACTGTTTCGCCAGTTTCTCGCCAACTTCAGGATTGCATAAAGTTGTATTTATACGTTCCTTCATAAGTGTCAAAGCTACCGCTATCAAAATGCTGGGCTTTAACAATTGCCAGTAATTTGGCTTCAAGAGCTGGATTATTCAGGTCGCTGGAACTGATGCTGGCGCTGATAACACTGCCATCTGGAGACACTTTGACCCTGAAGGTGACATTTCCCGCCAGTGAGGGATCATCATCCAGTGCGCGTTTATAGGCAGACTGCAAGCGGCCTTTGGCGGCGTTCATCACCCGGTCAAAGTCAGAGCGGCCTTTTTTGGCTTTCTCACCACCATCGCCTTTGCCACCACCGTCTTCAATTTTGCCACTGCGCGCACTGCCGGTATCGGAAATGCGGCTGCCACTCAGGTCTTTGGTGCCTTTACCCGAGAGAGAGCCAGTACCTTTGCCAGTCGCATCGCCATCGGTCGCTGAACCAAACTTGACACCGGATTTTGCTGCACCGTTGCCGCCAGTACCACCACCGCCGGTAGTCAGCTTGGCATCGGGCCGTCCACCTTCCACACCACCTTTGAGCAGGCCACGACCTTCGACAGGGGCAGATTTACTACGGGTTCCGCTGGTCACTCCGGAAATGGCCGAGCCCAGCCCCAGATCGCGGACAGCGGCACGGGCCCGCTGTTGTGCAGCGGCTTTCAGTTCTGCCGCGCTGGGGCCCGGATTCGAGGAAACGGGAACCGGCGTCTGGGTCGGCAGAGCGGAAGGGTTGGGGCTGGTCGCTGGGGCCGGTTTGCCACTATCCGTCGTTGCTTTGGCTGGACGCACGGTTTGCACAGCAGGCTTATCCGGTGAGCCCATTTGGGCAGGGGGCGTCGGCTTGGGAGCTGGCGTCGCTGGCGCGGCAGCACGAGGCAGCGCCTTGGGAGCTTCAGCTGCTTTGGGGGCTACTTTGGGCAGCGGCTTGGGTTCAGTTTTGGGCTCGGGCTTCGGTTCAGGCTTCGGCTCCGGTTTGGGTTCTGGCTTGGGCTCAGGTTTTGGCGTTTCCACAACGGGTGGCGTCAGAATCACGACCGGTGGAGCCATGGTTTTGCTGGGCAAGGTGGGCAGCGTGAGTTTTCGCATGGGAATCAGCGATAGCCCAATACAGCCAATCAGGGCAATCGCCATGACCGTCAGATCAGAGCGTCGAAACTGTGTCTGATCCCAGGGAAGGCTTGCGGACGGACTCCAGTTCGCTGGAGTCACAGGCATGTGTTCAGGCATTGCGCTTGGCCTCCTTGTTCACCGCCAGCGACACGTGGCCGAAATGCGTCTGGCTGCAAATCGCCAATATCTGCTGAAGTTCCCGATAGGGTATCGATTTGTCTGCTAGCAGGATGACGCCGCGCTCTCCAACACCATTGGTGGTCATGACGGGTTTAAAGTGCTGCGCTTCGGCTTCCAGAGCCTGCGTCAGCGCCGCATAATTTCCAGTACCCATGGGCTGGATCACTTTTTCATTGATGCGAATTTCAGTAGGAGTCAGCACCAGAGTCAGGGCAGGTGTAGGGGTATCCAGCGCGCTCGAAATAGGTAATTTCATGCCCTTGATCGAAGGGATTTGAACATCACCCTGAAACCCGACCAGCAAAAAACACACCAGCAGGGTAAAAATATCAATCAGCGGCGTCAGGTTGAGCGGCACAAAGCCTTTGGGGTTAGCTCGACGCATTTCACGGCGGCGTTTGGCAATACTCATGCGGCCCCCTCAATCCCGGTCAGCTGAATATCAGGAAACAAGGCATAGCGACGGCCAGATTCCTTGCTTTCCACGGTGCGAATGGCATCCAGTGTGGTCACGATATCCTGATAATTCATGTCCGGCTCTACCCGCAGCGTCGCCGAGTTGATTTTGGGATGCTGGGTTTTAATTGTGTGCAGCAGTGCATTCAGACCTGCATAATCATTACTGGCGAGATGTCCCAGATCCTCATGACCACGGTTTTTTACGTCAAGACCCTGGCTGGTCAGATACACATCCAGAACCAGTTCAGGCGGGGTAGCCGCAGCGGCACCCTGAGGGCCATCACCGGGTTGTTCAATTCCCAGAATACTGACCTGTGTGAATACGGCACCCAGCAAAAGGGCGGGAATCAGAATCACCATGAGGTTGAGAAATGGTGTCAGTTCCAGCTCAGTGTGGGTATCCCGCTTGGCTTTTATTTTGGAACGAAAGGACATTTCGTTACTCCTGCAAGCAGCGTCGATCGGTGTTAAGGAGCATTCTGTTAGCGGTCACTTACTGACCCTGCACACCGGTACGACGGATGGAGTTCATGACTTTCATGGCAATGACTTCCAGACTTTCAACCACTTGCTGGGTATGGTTCTGAATATAGGTGTAGCACAGAATCAGGGGAATCGCAGCGCCCAGACCAAAGGCCGTGGTGTTCATGGAAATGGCCAGCGCCGCCGACAGCAAGTCACCTTTTTGTGCGGGATCCGCATTGGCAACAGAGGCAAAGGCTTCGATCAGACCATGAACGGTACCCAGCAGACCCAGAAGGGTAGACAGGTTGGCAAAGGTCGAAATGTAATTGGAACGGGCTTCCAGACGCGGCGTGACTTCCAGCAGACCTTCATCGAGAGCACTTTCGATGTGTTCCAGATCGGCACCACTCAGGGCCGCATCCAGGCCATAATCCAGTACACGCGCGGCTTCGCTATCACTTTTGCGGACCTGAGCCTGAGCCTGTTCCAGCTGGCCACTGCGGATGCTGGGCTGAACCTGTTCCCAAAGCGCGCGACTGCGCGCCTTGACTTTATTCAGAAAAATCACACGTTCTACAAAAATGGCCAAACCCACCACCAGCACCAGCATGATGGGGTACATGAAAACACCACCTTGCTGGATAAAATGTATCGCACTGTTCATGGGTTGGCTCCTGTGGGCACGTAGTGGCGCATGAGTTTGAAATTAAGGGACTTTCTTGCCAGCAGGAACCGACTGGTTCAGCAGCTGGGTATAACGGATTTCACTGACCAGCCGATCACGGTCGGTCGGCTGCATGGTTTCTTCCAGAGCGGTGAATTCCAGTACGCTCTTGGGAATGGCACTGACTTTTTCTTTCCAGTCCACGATATTGGTTACTTGGGGCGTATCCACGCTGGCGATTACATCGGTGCTGCCTACTTGCTGGCTCGCTGCCTCGGCCAGTGTGTGCGGGCGCGATTGTGCGGGAGAGACAGGCTTGCTGGCAGTGGCTGAAGTGACTCGTTCAACGGCATTTCCAGCCATTTTTCGGGCAGCTGTGCTGGATGGGGGTGGGCTGGATGTGGCGTTGGCTTTTTGGGCGGTTCTGGCACTCACTGCCTTGGCTGAGTCACTTTTAGCGGATACTTTCTCTGCTGCGAAAAGCGAAGGGGATACCGACATCATTACTCCGCCCAGCATCAAAGCCAGCACAGGATGAGCGTTCCGGGAGAATGTCTGGGTCATGGCGTTTTGTCCGTTACGGAAACCGCGTTTGGCTGAGTTTCAGTTGCAGGGGCTTCTTTCGCAGCTGCAACGTGAGCGGATGAGTCGTTTACTATAGAACTCGTTGATACCGTTGCAGTAGTACCAGTAGAAGGCGCTTCAGCATTGGCGTTAGGAGCCGGTGCGGGAGGTACCGGGTTAAAATTGGTCACTGGCAATTTTAGCTGCTTTTGCAGAATGACGACCCATTTTTGCACGGTCTTGTCTGCAGGCAGTTTGGCGGAATCAAGGCGTGCCAGATACTCCAGATAGCTGTTCAGTGCGGCCTGAGGCTGATTGAGATACAGTTCCTCGGTGACACCTTGCAAGTAAGCAGAATCCGCAAAATTCGGACTCGCTGCAGTCGACGCACGGAAATCGCTTTCTGCGTTGGCAAATTGCCCCAGTTTCAGGCGGGCCAGTCCGCGATAGCTGTAGGCCAGTGACAGGTCAGATTTGCTCACTGGGAGAGCAGGGGCATTTTTTGCAGCCTTCTTGCTGGGAACTGGGGGTTGTTGGCGCTGGGCGATCAAACTGTCTAGCCGTACCATCGCATCGGCAGGGGCGCTGGCGATCACAGGCACTATAGCGTTCAGCGCCGCATCGCTAGCCGGAATTACTGGGTTGCGTAGTGGTCGGGCGTATTTGCCCGGAGACAACACTGCCAGTTGTTCAAAGCTCTGGGCAATCCAGCTGTCCCACAGACTGGCATCGGGGTCTAGCGCCAGCGCGGTATTGGCTTTGTGCCATTCGATCGCCTTGTCTTTTAGCGGCTGGGTTTGTTCTTCAATTTCAATTTGATACTGCTCGGTTTCCAGTTCATTCATACCGGCAGGCGCAGGGGCTTTTAGCACCCCCTGATAAAAACGCGCATAGCTGTCGCCATTGATGAATTGGGCTTGCGTCACAAATTCAGCCACTTTCAGATCAAGTATTTGTTGTTGGCTGGCCAGAACCTGCTGCAGTCCGGCTTGTTTACGGGCAATGCTATCTTTGAGTGGTGCGGTAATGGTGATTGCCCGATAGCGATCCACGAGAGGCTGATCCAACAGGGTACGAGCACGGGCAGCCAGATAATTCATGCGGGGTTTAAGCGCAGCCGGCGCGTTCGGATTTTTTTGCAGGAGTTGCCAGGCGCGTTCCAGCTCAGCCTGTTGGGAAGCGGCATCTTTAGCGAGTACGGCCGCCTGATACAACCGGTCACTGGCTTCCAGCGATGGAGCCAGCTGTGCCTGTGGATCGGCCAGATACTGGCGATACAGTGCCAGTTCAGCAGCAGAAGCAGGTTTGTCATCGCCCTCCGTCAGATTGCCAGCGGCTTTGCGTTCACTGCCCGCGGCAAGCCACAGGGCCGCCATGGCATTGGCGGGTTTGCTGGCATAATCCCGTTTATAGATGCTCAGATAGGTCTGTGCGGCACCTTTCCAGTCGCTGGCTTTTTCCTGCAGGCTGACAATACGTTCAGGGATGCCTTCCGCCTGCGCGCTGGCAGGATAGCGGGCATAGAAAGACTGGAGCAATGGCAAGGCAGTCGCCTGATCGCCGAACACGGCTGCAGCCTGATAGGCCGCATCGACCCGTACCTTGTCATCCTGAGTGGTGCTGCTGGCCAGCAGATACAGCCGTGAGGCTTCTGCCGCCTGATTGCTGGTACGTGCCTGATCCGCTTGCTGGTAAATCGTTGCCGCCAGCTGATTCTGATAATGCGTGGTTTCGGTTACGTTCAGGCTGCCGAGTGCCAGTACCTGACGATAGGCTTTTTCCGCCGGTTGCCAGTGATTCTGGTCATACTCAGCATTGGCCAGCAGAATACTGGCTGTTTTGCGGTCGGCTGGTGACAGCGAGGGCAGTGCCAGCATGGTCTGTGCCAGCTGACTGACCACGGCAAACTGCTTGAGGCTCAGGTATTGTGCCGTGATATTTTGCAGTACGGGAACAGTGTTTTTATCCGCAGGAAAGGCCTGTGCATATCGTAAGCTACTGTCTTTCAGGGCATTCAGCCAGTCGCTGCGCTTGGCCTCTGGCAGCTGTTTCATGCGTTCCTGATAGGCCAGCAGGGCAAAGTACCCGGCATCCACAGGTTTGCTGCCACTGCTTTCCTTGCCAGCTGCAGAATCGGAACCATAGGCAAGGGATTCGAAAACCGGAATGGCTGCTTCATACTGACCGCCACTGTAGAGGGCCTCAGCCAGTAACTCGCGTATACGAACACGATCGGCGGGATCCGTACTGATCGCCAGCTGTTTTCGGTACAAATCCGCTGCTTTGGAATAGTCTTCTGGTGATTTTTGTTCTTGTGCCAATGCGTGATAGTGACGGGCCAGATCATCCAGATTGGTTTTTAACTCAGGGCGAATGGCATCGCGCTGGGCGGCGTTGGCATTTTTAAAATAGTCATTATCAATGTCAAAGCGCTGAACGTATTCGGTTTTGGCGCGCACAATGTCTTGGGCGAAACCTGCGGATTTATAAACGCCAATCAGCTCTTTGTTAAAGGTCGCCGTATCGGCTGCCATCGGATGGCGTTTGATAAAATCCTCATAGGTTTTGGCGATGTCAAAGGCCTGTTTTTGCTCCTGATAGCGAGCGATCACCTGACGGTAAATCAGAGTTTCTTCGTCATCCGGTGCTTTGTTGCCAAAATACTTCGCCAGAGCTGGGGCGCCACCCAGTTGTACAAAGGTGAGCGCCAGCGTTTTATAACTGTCTTCCAGCAACAGATTTTCGCCTTTGCTGCGGTTCGGTTTGTCTTTCAGACTGTTGATCAGATCCATGAACGGTGGAATGGCCTGTTCATAGCGCCCGTCCTTGTAGTACGACCAGGCCAGCTTATTTTGTGCCTGATAGCGGTAGGTTGGCGTCGGGTTGCTCAGCACCTGCTGATATTCCGCAATGGCTCTCGCGTAATCCTTGCGAAAAAAGGCGTCTTCACCCAGCCGGAAGTGTGCTTCAACCGAAAAGCTGGATTTGGGAAATTTGGTCAGTAATTGGCGCAACACCGCGCTGGACTGCTCGGATTTGCCCAGTTTGTCGTAACTGCTGGCAATCTCGTAATAGAGTTCATCGCGTTGTTCATTGCTGGGCAGGCCGCGCAACAAATCTTCATAAAAGTCGACACGGCTCTGTAGATCGGCCGTTTCACTGACCGGCCCTAACTGATTACTACGAATCTTTCGGGCAAGCTCCAGATAAGCATTGATGACACCAGTATCACGGCTAGCCTTGGCGAGGGCAATCATCCGCTCATAAAGCTGCTGGGTAATCCGCGCTTCTTCCTGCGGGCTAAGCCGGGTATCCACCTTGAGCCTGGGCGCTGCAGGCGTGGCTGTTTCCAGATCAGCCAGTGTTCCGGTAGCCGCCTGTGCCGCCAGAGTGCTGGCCAGAGCGCCTGGCAACAGCGCACGTCTGACCAGGGTGTACAACATCGATGGTTTCAAAGTCATCGTTCCTTGGACTGTTCAACGCGCTGCAATCCCAGCAGTGCTTCCAGTAAATACCGATCCAGTTGTTCTTGTCGTTTTTTCAGTGGAACCCGAATGCGGGCAATCAATGCCACGCGATCCTGTCCCGCTGCCTTGTCAAAATCCATACGCACTTTGTCATAGAGATCCTGTGTTTCGTGCAGCGCCAGCCGGTCATCGCGATTCAGATCGGTACGATTTTCCAGTCGGTTTAACCGTGTTCCATAATTGGTCAGATTGGTTCGTAATACCTGAGTCTGCTGAATCTGCTGAACCACTGCAAGCACATCGTGCTGATCCAGCAACTGTGCCCACCAGCCAGCGTAGGGAGAAGCGGGTATGGAAGGCAAGCCAAGCAGTACCGGATCCAGACTATCGACCGGAAAAATCCGATTAAAGTCCATTTCTTCCAGTTCCCGATTCAGCTGATCCAGCTGGGAGGTTTGCGCTTTGAACAGGTTGATGGCCTGACGATAGCGTTCGGCGGCTTCCGGTTTGCGCTGTTCCTCCAGGGCACGGGCACCCAGCAGCCAGCCTTCCTGCACCAGCGGATCAGTCGGATTCCGTCCCGACAATTCGGTCGCAAAGTTATAGCATTTGGCAAAATCACCCAGCTGATAATAGACATGCGCACTGGTAAGCAAGGCCTGATTGCTATAAGGACTGTCCAGCCGCACCTGCCGCAGCGACTGTCGAGCCAGATCCGGATTTTTTTGTGTCAGGGCAAGGTAGGCAAGAGACAGGGCAATTTTGTCTCGCAAGTTATTGCGATCGGTATCGGTAATGCTGTCGTCTTCTACATCCTGCGTGACGGCACTGGCGCTGAGCTGGCTGCCAATGGCATCCACCCGTTGTTCAAGCAGGGTTGTAGTGCCGTTGTTTCGGCTGCCAAACCAGCCGGATTTTTTGGAGCTGCTGGTGTCTTGGTTGACGATAATCGGCTTGAGCGTCTGAACCTTGCCTTGGAGTAGTTCACTCAGGATCTGGCTGGCGATTTTTTCCCGACGTTCGCTTTCTTTGATCAGCCGGGTTTGAGACTCCGTAGTTTTCAGCGTATCTGTTGGAGGCTGCAAGAGGGCTAGCGCCAGATTGTAGCGCGCCAGTTGCCGGTAAAACGGCGAGGGTGTGCGGTAATCCTGGAGCGATTCAATGGCTTCATCCACGCGGGACTGCCGAATCAAAATATTCGCCACCATGATGACACGCTCACTTTCCTGAAGGGGAGTGAGCATGGCGGGAGGTTTACGCAGAAAATTCAGCGCAATGGAATCCTGACCCGTCTGATACAGCAACTTGCCGTAACGCAACCACGGCATATTGCGATTGCCCGCGGTGACATCGCGAGAGCTGGCGCGGGACAAAGCCGCATCGGCCTCTCGTGGCAAGCCGTAGCGTGCATAGAGATCGCCCAAGAGTACATTAACCGTTCCGGAGGCATTAAAGGCCAGCTCACGATCGCCGAGCAGGGTTGTTAAGGCTTTATACGGATGATTTTGATAATACTGATAGATGACCTGCGCAAAGGCGGGTTCGCGTGCATCGCGCCGGACTTCCAGACGGTCATCAGCAGCATGGCTCTGGCAAACCGATAGCCCGAGCATACTCAGGCTCAGTACGCCCAGGCCAAGCCTGCGCTGAGTCGCTATTCGGGCTCTGGGCAGGAGACGGGTATTAGGGGAAGGTGACCGTAGTAAAGAATCAGTCATGTCGTACCCACTCCACCAGTCGCAGCGGGAAGGTGCCCGGTGCCGGTTTTTCTACCCATTGAATGGCCATCAGGCTCACAGGATTTTTTTTGATAAAAGCCAGTTGTCGTTGTACCTGTGGGCCGCGCAGCGGTTGTACCGTCACACTTAGGACGTGTCTGCCCAGTGGCAGATTAGTGTCAAATAATAAATCCATACCACCCTTTTGCAGGCTGGCAAGCTCCGGGCTGCCATAGTCACGGTTGACCAGCAGTTTGCCATCAAGTTGTACCTGTAAGTTACGCAGGCCGAGAGGACTGTTGGGTGACAAGCCAAACAATAGCGTGGTTCGTAATGGCGTCAGAAACCGTTGTTCGTAATTAGCCAGATCCCGATCCAGTTGCAAAATATCCGATTTGGAATTTTCCAGATTGGCTGGAGGAGGGAGTTCCGTCATGGGCGCGTCTGCTATCGCTGACGAAGTTGGCGCGATATCCTCGGCATTCACGGAAGTGCTCAGGGCGGCCAGTGACAGCAGCGCCGCAGTCATAATGAGTGGTATCGGGTGGCGTTTTAAGGTCATCATTTTTTGAGTACGCACAGTGGATAGGTTCATAGCCCGGGCCATCAATGACAGGCGTTAAAATACGATGAGGGAAATACGACTAGGCGTAGCTGAGTGAACAGCGGTAGCGCAAACATCGGGTGACTATAATAGCGGCACAGCACGCGAGCGAACCCCGAAAAAGCATCCATTGCCTGATAGTTCCTTTTTACACTCTTTTTTACCAGCGCTGAAAAGCCCGCCGGAGCGATTTTCCAGTGAATCACCCGGGACGCTTGGCGTTCACTGAGCAACTCAGTATCGCTCTTTACAGGTATGATACCGCCGATTGCCAGTCTCAGGTAACAGCATGTTATCCTACTGTGAATTAAGACACATCTGTTCCTCAGAAGTCAAAAGTCCGCCTCCTGACAAAATGTGATGTATTTGGCAAAAATACAGACGATTTTGGTGATGCCTTCTCATGAAACTGTTTGAAGGCTGCTTATGAAACTGGTTGAAGGCTGCTTATGAAATAGGTTGAAGACTCCTTATGAAGCTGGTTGCAGATGAAAATCTCGAAGCGCTGGACGTTTTTTTTTCCAGCGAGGAATTACAGACCTTGCCGGGCCGTCAGATCAGTCATCAGGATGTCATGGAGGCCGATGGTTTATTTGTTCGTTCCATCACCCGGGTCAATCGCGAACTGATCGAAGGTACACCAGTCCAATTTGTGGGGAGTGCCACCATCGGTACCGATCACCTGGATCTCACGGCCTTAAACGGACTGGGAATCTCTGTGGCTCACGCGCCGGGCTGTAATGCTCAGGCAGTGGCAGAATATGTGATGACCGCCTTGCTGACCCTGCGTCCCGAGCTGATCCATGCTGCTGAGGGCTTTACACTGGGCATTATCGGCATGGGCAATGTCGGTAAACGCTTACAAATGCTGGCGAGGGCTTTCGGTTGGCGCGTGCTGGCCAGCGACCCTTTGCTACCCATGAACGCCTGGCCGGAAGGCGTCTGCGGTACGACTTTGGAAACCGTTCTTTCCCAAGCTGACGCCATCAGCCTGCATGTGCCGCTTACCAAAAACGGTTCGGCTCCGACCTACCATTTACTCAATCAACAGACCTTAGCACTCCTGAAACCTAATGCCATTGTGATCAATACCGCTCGTGGCCCAGTGATTTCAGAAAGCGAATTGATGCAGAGTCTGCACACTGACCCACGTCCGGTCGTGCTGGATGTCTTTGAACATGAACCGCGTATTTCTGCGGAATTGCTGTCTGCCATCACCATCGCCACGCCGCATATCGCGGGCTATAGCCTTGAGGGCAAAGTCCGGGGCACGCAAATGATCTATCAGGCCTGGTGTCAGTGGAAACAGCAGCTTCCAGACACTGAGCTCACCGGTGAAGCGGCGCTGCAAAACTTGTTGCCGTCTGTCCCCCCGCTGATTGCACCCAATGAGGTGCCGCACTTGGAGACCTTGCTCAATGCTATGCTGCGAGCCTATCCGATCATGCGTGATGACGCAGCGCTTCGTGCCACCGTGAGTGACGGGGAAGTACAGGGTGAGTCCTTTGATCGTTTGCGGAAACAGTATCCCTTGCGCCGCGAATGGTCTGCGCTCGGAATCAGGATTGCCGAGGTGTTTTCAGGCTTGAAACCAGCTTTCTGAGACCAGCTTTCTGTAACAAGCTACCTGAAAACTGCTCCCTAAACTAAACACCTGAAACCAGTCGATCGCAACGCTGAAGAATTGCTTTTTAGCCTATTGGGCTGACCAGCCCCCTTTGACGCATGTTAGCCGTAGAGACTGTAATGACCGAATTGTCCAAACCAGCCAAGCATCACACCTATGCTCCTAGTGCCGACTGGGCTGCCTATCGCGCTCGTGCCAGTATGTACCAGAGCATCCGGCAATTTTTTGCCCAGCGTGAAGTCATTGAAGTAGAAACGCCGCTGCTTTCGCATTCTGGGGTTACGGATGTGCATTTGGCCTCAGTCAGTGCCAGCGTTCAGACCGATTCAGGGCAGGCGCAAACGCTGTATTTGCATACCTCGCCAGAATTTGCCATGAAACGACTGGTGGCGCATTTCAAACAACCGATGTTTCAGATTTGCAAGGTGTTTCGGGATGGCGAGCTGGGCAGGAAACACAATATCGAATTCACCATGCTGGAATGGTACCGCCCCGATTGGTCACTGGCTGCACTGCAAGCGGAATTGACCGCGTTACTCTCGACACTGTGGGGAGAGCCACTGGAGCCGGAAGTACTGAGCTATCGGCAGGCATTTCTGCAGCGTATTGATCTCGATCCGATGCGGGCCACTGTCTCGGAGTTGCAGGCGGCAGCACATCGGCTTGGTTTGATGGTTCGTTTGGGTGAAGATCGATTGGCGTGGCTGGATGTGCTGTTTTCCCATTTTGTGGAGCCCACGCTGGGCTGTGATGGGCCGCTGTACCTCACCGAGTTTCCGGCAGAAATGGCTTCGCTTGCGCGTGTGGTGAATGATGCAGATGGGTTTCCGGTAGCAGCACGCTTCGAGCTGTATATCGATGGCCTGGAACTGGCCAATGCCTATGATGAGCTGGCCAATCCAGAGGAGCAGAAACAGCGGTTTGAGGGTGACAATGCGCAGAGGCTGGAGCAGGGCTTGCCGGTGATTCCCATCGATACCCGTTTACTGGCGGCGCTGGGGGATTTTCCGGTGTGTGCAGGCATTGCCGTAGGGCTGGATCGTGTATTAATGGCGCTGTCCGGTAAACGCCGAATTGATCAGGTGATCGGTATTACGACGCTGATGGCGTGACTTAGGGGAGACGACTCCTCCGATTGCTCGCTACCGACTGCTTAACACCGATTATTTGCCACCGATTATTTGCCATAGATCACTCCCCACACGGCCGTGGCTGGTCACGGTGGCTCAATGAGCTGACGCAGTGCCAGTGTTGATCAGGGGATTGATAGAGCGCCATATAGGTTCCATTAAGGTGCTGGTTTGGCCAGTGCGAGCCTGTAACGGTTGCGCGAATCACACAGTGGGTAGCGGCAGGTAGGCCTTCCATCGTGGCCAACACCTCCAGATGCGCTGGAAAAACATCTTGCTCAGCGGTACTCAAAGGGAGGCCCGAGGGGCATCGGCCAGTCTGGCCCACAATTGCCTGCACCCGTCCCTGTGCTGCCTGCAACATATCATAGGTTTGAAAGAGCGTTTGCTGTTCCTGCTGGCGGGCATACAGCGGCAAATACACCGTCATGATCATAAACAGCAGTATGCCAAACAAAGCAAACGCCAGCCCCATGCCAAACAGACTGGTACGACCTTCGCGGCCCAGAACTTCTTCGGCGGCAAAGGGCGCCAGTCCTTCATCCACCACATCGGCAATTTCGCGCCGGGCAATCCGGTAGTAATAGGCATTAGCCCAGCGGGCAATCCAGGCACTAAAGCCCAGCCACACTGCCAGGGTAATGCCTCCCCTCAGCCACCAGGTCCAGCGTTCATCAATAAAGGGCAGGATCAGGTATTCATTGAATAACAGGGCAAAGGTGATCGCCAGATGAATGAAAGACCATCCAGCAACGGCATAGACCACGGCATCAATATAACGTTTGCGGTACAATAGCCACGGCAAGGTGATGAGAAAGGCTGCCCAGTGCCAGTCCGGCAGCAAGCGCTGTGCCAGATCGTATCGCTGGAAATGGCGGAGGTAATAGGCTTGGGAGCGCTCCCCAATAAAGGCTTTATCCAGCTCGTTTCTGTGCTGTTCCGAGAGCTGGCGCCGATAAAAGGGCGGTGGAGAAGTTTTTTCCAGTAACCACATGGCGGCAGTCCAGACACTCCAGTATGGGATAGACAGAGCTTAACAATGCATGACTGTGCATGACAGCAGGCGATCTCGCCAATGGATTCATTGTATACAGATGTGTGTCTTTCATGAATGAACAACTAATTTCCGGGCCAGCCGGTAGCGTGCAAGTCCGTAGCCATTTTCCCAGTGAGGGAAACAGTCCAGCCATGGCGCTGATCTGTCATCCCCATCCGCTGTTTGGAGGGACGATGGATAATAAAGTCGTGAGTACACTGTTTCGCTTTTATCGGGATCGGGGGGTGTCAGTCGTCGCCTTCAATTTCCGTGGTGTCGGGCAAAGTACTGGTACGCATGGCGATGGAGTCGGAGAAATCGCCGATGCGGCTGCCGTGCTTAACTGGATGGCCTCACAATGCGCTGCGCGCACGCTTTACCTGGCAGGCTTTTCCTTTGGTGGCTACATTGCCGCTGCGCTTGCCGATCAATTAGCCTGTCAGTCTTCCATCAATTCGTCCATCCAAAATCCAATACATTGGCGGATTAAGGATCTCGGTCTGGTCGCTCCGGCAGTGACTCATTATGCCATGGCTGCGTTGACACTTCCTGCAAATACCACGGTCTACGTGGGCGCTCAGGACGACGTAGTGGATCCTCAGGCGATCATTGACTGGGCCAATCACCATGGACATGCGCTGGAGATATTTCCCGATACCGGACATTTTTTTCATGGACGACTGACTGAACTGAAAACGGCGCTTGCCGAGCATTTTCATGACTGGTCGTAGCCGGACTGTTTTTGCTCAACGGTGACACTGAAATTCATTGGTTAACGACTTGAAATTACTGGCCTTCGGGCCGTGATTCTGTCTTTTTTAGTATTCTGCGTTGCTTGATGTTGAATTGCTTGCTGTTAAGTTGCTTGATTTTGAATCGTTAGTTTTTTCGTTTACCGCTGCACTGCCAAGGAAACACACTGCCATGTCAGCCACGTCATCTAAAGCTGATTCAGCTTCCAGTCTTTCAGCTGCGCATTTGTCTGCAGCCGCGCATTCGTTTGCAGCGGATTCACCGGCAGAACGCTATGCCCGGGCCTTGCACTCAGGGGAGTTTTTGCCCGATCAGGAGCAAGCTGCTGCCGTGCAGGCTCTGGAAAAACTGTGGCAGGGTCTCATGAGCCGGTATCAGGCAGCACAAAAGGGGGGATTTCGTCGTTTCCGTATGCCAACTGCGCCGCAAGGCGTTTATTTGTGGGGTGGCGTGGGGCGGGGCAAAACCTGGCTGATGGATCAGTTTTACGATTCATTGCCGTTTCGCCGTAAAACCCGACTTCACTTTCATCACTTTATGCAGCGTGTGCATCGTGAATTAACTGCGCTGACGGGCCAGCAGGATCCACTGGAAAAAGTCGCTGACCTGATTTTTGCCGAGGCCGTTGTTATTTGTTTTGATGAGTTTTTTGTCAGTCATGTCACCGATGCGATGATCCTGGGTGATCTCTTTGGCATGCTGTTTAAACGCGGCGTAACCCTGGTGGCGACCTCGAATATTGCCCCGGATGGTTTGTATAAAAATGGCATTCACCGCGATCGTTTTTTACCGGCTATTGCGCTGGTAAAACAGCATTGTCAGGTGCTTAACGTAGATGCGGGCATTGATTATCGGTTACGAGTACTCAAACAGGCACACCTATACCGTTCTCCGCTAACGGACGATGCAGATTTCTGGCTGGCCAAACGCTTTAGCGCCCTGTGCCGCGAGCATCAGGTGTCCGAAGAACCGATCACAGTGAACGACCGGCTGGTGGAGGTGCGTGGCCACAGTGAGGATATCCTCTGGTGTGATTTTGATGAATTGTGTCTGAAGCCCCGAAGTGCCGCAGATTTTATTGAGATTGCTCAGACTTACACCACGGTGATTGTGGGCAAAGTGCCCGTGTTGAATGATCAGATCAGCGATGCAACGCGGCGATTTATTTATCTGGTGGATGAATTCTACGATCGACGCGTGAAATTGCTGGTGACGGCGCAGCAACCGATTCTGGAGCTGTACGAAGGGGAAAAGCTCGCCTTTGAAATTCAGCGTACCCGTTCGCGGCTACTGGAAATGCAGTCTGATGAGTATTTGCAGGCGGAACATCGCCAATAACTAGTGTCAGTTACATCGTCAGTTACATCGTCAGTTAACGTGCACTGATTCTCTGGCGATAGTCTGGTTTTATTGGTGGGTAATAGGTGGCGCTGCTAGTTTTGTCTGACAGTGGATAGACGCGCGAACGAATATCCTGCTACAACGGACAGCCGCAGGGTTACTGAGTGAACCTATTTAGTAAACCCACAGAGTTGATCCACGTAGTAGACCCACGAATCAACGCACCCTAACGCACCCTATAGCCACTGCCTGTCCAGGCCGCACCCGAGGAATTTGCGATGTCGCTAGCCCAACCCCACCGTGCCATCGTCATCGGCGCCACCGGACTGATTGGCAAATTACTGGTGCCCATGCTGGCTGAGAGTGGTGCTTATCGCGATATCATTGTACTGACCCGTCGGCCAGCAGGGTTTGGGTCAACGCAGGGAAAAACTGCTATCACCGAGCAGATTGTCCCAGATTTCAATGAGCTGGGTAGCGTATTAGCAGGGCTGGACCTCAAGGGATGCGATGCCTTTAGCACTTTGGGTACGACACTGAAACAGGCGGGCAGCAAAGAGGCGTTTGAAGCCATTGATTATGGGCTGAACGCGGTATTTGCCGAAGCGGTAAAGCAGGGCGGTGCACGGCGCTATTTTTTGGTGAGCGCGATGGGCGTCAGTGAGCAGTCACTGATATTTTATAACCGTGTCAAGGCCCGGCTGGAAAAGGCGGTGAGTGCTTTGGGTTTTGATCAGACGCTGATTTTTCAGCCATCCCTGTTGCTGGGCCAGCACACCGACAGTCGCCCCGCCGAAGCACTGGCACAAAAGGCGTTTCAGGTTCTTAACCGTGTGCTGCCAGCCACATTTGGCAGTCGGCCGATTGAAGCTGA
>CAUJHL010000065.1 GCA_963204705.1 Pseudomonadota bacterium
ACCGTGAAAGATCATGGCAAGGTCAATCTGATTTTCAACAACGCCGGCGTGGCGCTGGGCAGCTCGGTCGAGGGCATGAAATATGAAGATTTCGAATGGCTGATGAACATCAATTTCTGGGGCGTGGTGTATGGCACCAAAGCCTTTCTTCCGCTGCTCAAACAAGCCGGTGAAGGCCATATCATCAATATTTCCAGCCTGTTTGGCCTGACCGCCCAGCCCTCACAAAGTGCCTACAATGCCAGTAAATTTGCGGTGCGTGGCTTTACCGAATCCCTGCGGCAAGAACTTGACTTGCAACAATGTGGTGTCAGTGCGACCTGTGTTCACCCCGGTGGTATTCGTACCAACATTGCCCGTGCCGCCCGCATGAGCGACAGTATTAAGTCACTGGGTATGGATCCCGCCAGAAGCTCAAAGCAATTTGACAAACTGCTGCGCACGCCTCCGGCAGAAGCGGCGCAGGAAATCCTCGATGCCGTGCTGCATGATCGCCGCCGTCTGCTGATCGGCAATGATGCGAAAATCATTGATCTGGTTCAGCGCGTGCTGCCGACCTCGTATCAGCGCGTGATTGTCGCTGCCAGCAAATTGCAAAACCGTAGCAATAAAAAAGCAAAAATAGCGGCCAAGGCCAGTTAATCAAGGGTTGGTCAATCATCGACTTTCGCTGATGTATCCAACAAAAAGGGCCAAGTGATTTGGCCCTTTTTTTCGACTGAAACGGCTTATTTCTTCGCCGCTTCCAGCGCTTTTAACACATCCGCCTTGGCCGCGGCGGCATTATCCCAACCGGTGATTTTTACCCATTTGCCGGGTTCCAGCGCTTTGTAATAAGTAAAGAAATGCTCAATCTGTTTGATCAGCAGCTCAGGCAGATCGGTATGTTCTGCCACGTTTTTGTAGAGCGGTGTCAGCTTGTCATGCGGAACAGCGATCAGTTTGGTGTCCACACCTGCTTCGTCTTCCATGTTCAGCTTGCCAACAGGACGGCAACGAATCACGGAACCAGGTGCGACGGGATACGGCGTCACGACCAGCACATCCAGCGGGTCACCATCTTCGGACAGGGTGTGCGGAATATACCCATAGTTGGCCGGATAGCGCATGCCGGTGCCAATAAAACGATCGACAAACAGCGCATCGGAATCCTTGTCAATTTCGTACTTGATCGGATCGATATTGGCTGGAATTTCAATGACGACATACAGGTCATTAGGGACATCTTTGCCCGCAGGCACTTTGTTGTAACTCATTGTTAAACACTCAGTACGGTCATATTCAGGTGTAGGAATGGCTCCCACTCTCAGCCGCAGTATACCCCAAAGCCTATGGTCAGTGTCTGCCAGTTACTCACCTAAGAAAAAGCAAGTCATCCCTGCCCTTGATGAACCATTTAGCTCTGCGCAGAAATCACCAGCAGTAACACAGGACAGGCCAGCGCCAGCGTCCACAGTATGGATCGTAGCGCCGGAAAATTCAGCACATAAGCCAGCCCATACAGCACACGCAAGAGCACATAGGCCAGTGCCAGCTTGTTGATGACCGCTTGCGGCACCACCATATACTGCGCCATCAATATGGCTGCAAAAAAGAATGGTAGGGTTTCATAGCTGTTTTTTTCGGCAGCATGGGCTCGTGCCGCCATGCCTTCGGTACGCGCCAGAAAGGCTCTCGGATTGGCGTTATCCGCAAACCGGAACCCTCCCGCCAGTTTGGCCAGCAGCGAAAATCCCAGCGGGAGCAATCCCGCCATCAGCATGGCATAAATCGCAATGCCAAAGTGCTCCAGTCCCATGTCCGGCTCCAGTCAGCGAGGGGTAAGGCGTCCAGTTCAGCAATCCAGTTCAGCAATCCAGTTCAGACACCTAGTTCAGGTGCCTAGCTCCTGTGCACCAAACACGCCTTCATACAGAATCGTACTCAGGTAACGCTCTCCAGAATCCGGCAAGATGACCACGAGGGTTTTGCCCTGCGAGTCGGGTCGGGAAGCAATCGCATGCGCGGCTGCCAGTGCGGCACCACAGGAAATCCCAGCCAGTATGCCCTCTTCCCGAGCAACTCTCCGAGCCCACTGGATGGCCTCATCGCTGGCGACGGTTTGCACTTCGTCAATCACCGTCAGATCCAGGTTACCCGGAATAAAATTGGCACCAATGCCCTGTATTTTATGCGCTGCCGGTGCCAGCGACTGGCCAGCGCGAGTCTGAGAAATTAGGGGCGACTCTGCGGGTTCAACCGCTACCGTGTGCAGCGGCTGATGGCGATCGAGCTCAAAATAGTGCGAAATGCCCGACACAGTGCCGCCAGTTCCGACACCGGCCACCAGAATGTCCACCTTGCCGCCAGTGGCTTCCCAGATTTCCGGGCCGGTAGTGCTGCGGTGAATGGCAGGGTTGGCAGGATTTTCAAATTGCTGGGGCAAAAAATACTGTTCAGGTGCACTGGCACGGATGCGCTCCGCTTCGTCCACGGCGCCGCGCATGCCCTTGGCAGGGTCGGTCAGAATCAGCGTAGCCCCCAGTGCCTTCAATACCTTGCGTCGTTCCAGACTCATGCTGGAAGGCATGGTCAGACTCAGGGCGTAGCCCTTGGCAGCAGCCACAAAGGCCAGCGCAATACCCGTGTTGCCACTGGTCGGTTCGATAATGGTCATGCCCGGCTTGAGCTGGCCATTGGCTTCCGCTGCCGCCACCATGGCCGATCCAATTCGGCATTTTACCGAAAACGCCGGATTACGGCTTTCGATTTTGGCCAAAACCGTGACGCCCTCGGGCATGATGCGGTTGAGCCGGATCAGGGGCGTATTGCCAATCGCATCGGCATTGCTGGCATATACGGCGATGCCTTTATTGGCAGGTGTCGCAAAGGCGGAATCGGTCGCCATGGCAGTCTCCATTTCTCGATAAACAATAGATTTTGGAATGTCAGTGTTTTTCGCCACTGATGGTGCACGTTCTGATCTCGGCTGACAAGCATCACCGTGTCGTTACTGTGAGCGTTTTAGGCGGTATTTCCGAGAGCTTGCGCGTATTTTTACACAGTGTTCATCCGTGAATTCCTTTACACTGTACCCCCTGAAAAATGCCAACCTGAAACTACGGGCTGTCGTCCACTATGGGCTTCTCTGCTGACGACTGGAGTGATCAATGTCTGATGAAATGTTAACCCGTCTGGGCATGGGAATCGGGGTGCCGATCATCCTGGCCTTTCTGTTTTTTATCATCTGGGATCTGGCCAAACAGTCCAAGGCAGGCCGACTGGGCACCATCATGATGTTTCTGGCACTTGGCGGCGGCTTTATCGGATATATGATCAAGGAGTTTCTGGTCTGGTATCTGGGACGCAAGATCGGCTAAGCCATGCGCCTCGTTCTGGCTCCGATGGAGGGGCTTACCGACCCGCTGATGCGGGACATGCTCACGCGTACCGCACACTACGACTGGTGTGTGTCCGAATTTATCCGCGTCACCCACCTCCTGCTGCCTGCCCATGTTATCTATCGCTATTGCCCTGAATTGCATACCGATGGAAAAACTGCTGCTGGCACGCCATTGCATGTGCAGTTTTTGGGGAATGACCCCATTGCACTGGCGGACAATGCTGCCCTTGCCGCCTCACTGGGTGCACCGGCGATTGATCTGAATTTTGGCTGTCCGGCCAAGACCGTCAACCGTCACCGTGGTGGGGCTGTGTTATTAAACGAAACCGAGCTGATTCATCAGATCGTGGCGGAAGTAAGACGGGCAGTTCCACCGGACATTCCAGTATCAGCCAAGATGCGTCTCGGCTATGAAGACGACTTGCCCGCACTGGACAATGCGCTGGCCATCGAAGCAGCAGGAGCCAGCTGGCTCACCATCCATGCCCGTACCAAGACCGATGGCTACACACCGCCCGCTTATTGGGAAAAAATTGCCCCGGTCAGTGCCGCGCTCAGGATTCCCGTCATCGCCAATGGTGAAATCTGGACAGTGGCGGATGCCCAGCGCTGTCAGCAGCAATCGGGATGTGAGGATCTGATGCTGGGACGTGGAGCGGTGACCAGTCCGGATCTGGCCGACTGCATACGCGGCAAGCCAGCCCTGGACTGGGATGCCCTGCTGGCCTTGCAATTGGCCTTTATCCACACACCGACTGACAATGAAACCGGCCTGATCAGCCGGTATAAGCAATGGCTGGGGATGCTTTCCCAGCGCTCGGAAGCGGCTGCCCAGCTCTGGCAACAGGTTAAACGCCTGAGACAACGGCAAGAAGTCCATGCCATACTGCAGCAGGCTCGCGACACCGCTAAGCTTTATCGATAATACGCTGGCAGTGATGCCATAACGATTGGAGTGGTTCTGCATGTTTGCCATGATGGCCATAGTGTTTGTACTGGGTTACCTCGCGATTGCCTTTGAGCATCCGATCCGCATTGATAAAACCGCCACGGCCATTCTGCTGGCGGTGGTCAGCTGGACATTGCTGATGCTGGGCGCTCCCGCAATTTTTCCCCAGAACCCTGCCGCACAAGACTACGTTCACGGCGAACTGGGACACCACCTGAGTGAAATAGCAGAAATCCTGTTCTTTCTGATGGGTGCCATGACCATTGTGGAACTCATTGATGCACATCAGGGGTTCAAGGTCATCACCGACCGCATTACCACCACTAGCCGGGTAACGCTGCTGTGGATAGTGGGGCTGATCACCTTTTTTCTGTCTGCCGCGCTGGACAACCTGACGACGACCATCGTCATGATTTCACTGCTGCGAAAACTGGTGGGTAATCAGGAAGATCGCTGGTTTTTTGCCGGTATTGTCGTGATTGCTGCCAATGCTGGGGGTGCCTGGTCGCCCATCGGTGACGTGACCACTACCATGCTGTGGATCGGCAATCAGATCACTTCGCTGAGCATTATGAAGCAGCTGTTTTTGCCGAGTCTGGTCTGTATTGTAGTGCCGCTACTCGTTCTCTCTTTCCGGATGCAGGGACAAGTCCAGCGACCGGAAGCCATTGACTTTCAGGAAGATCGACTCGATCCGACCACGTCATTTGAGCGGAATGTTGTGTTTGCCCTCGGCATTGGTGCACTGCTGTTTGTCCCTATCTTCAAGACCGTCACCCATCTGCCGCCGTACATGGGCATCCTGCTAGGTCTGGGTGTGTTATGGCTTGCCACAGAAATTCTACATCGTGATAAAAA
>CAUJHL010000066.1 GCA_963204705.1 Pseudomonadota bacterium
TGATGCTGAACAACAAAGACATTCGTGTTTCAATTCACGCGCCCGTGAGGGCACGAACCTTGCATGATGTGAAACCGCGCTGCATGGGCGATGTTTCAATTCACGCGCCCGTGAGGGCACGAACCTACCGACTCCATCCACACAGGAGTCTCAGCATGTTTCAATTCACGCGCCCGTGAGGGCACGAACAACGGTAAATCGTCGTAGTTAGGATCGTCAGGCTGTTTCAATTCACGCGCCCGTGAGGGCACGAACCCACTGATACTATCTTTATGACTTATAAAGGCAGAAAGTCGCATTACTGCGAACTCCCTGTTAAGCTCCAGTGAAAGACACTGTACCGTTTTTTTGCGGCACTTTAAATGCTTTCAATTCAGGTTGTTAAAGAAAGTGCGAACGCCCCGGCATTTTAATGCGCGCTTGGGTTCCGCAATGGCACAGGCCAGTTAAAACAGGAGGGGGCCATTCAGATCCAGCGCCGCCTTGGCACCGATATGCTCTACTCGGCGTTCCCAATTACTTCCTAGATAATACATGCGCAGGCTGTCAACGCTGGGGTCCATCACAGTTTCCAGTTTTGCCTTGAGCATCACCCATTGAGCAGGCTCCACCTCAATTTCAAACACAGAATACTGCACACGCTGACCGTAATCACGACACAATTTTGCTATTTTTCTCAAGCGGGATTTGCCGCTGTGATCGCTAAAACTTATGTCGTAAGTCACCAGTATCATCATGATAAATATCGCTTTATTTGGGTGTTATTTCCACAGAAATGGCACATAGGCATCCGTATCACCGCGTAAATGGCGCATGAGAATCTGCGCCTGTAACCAGGGCAACAGCCCGAGAGGAACTTTTTCTTCAAACCAGGGATGGAGTAGCTCATCCTGTTTGCGTTCATGCCAGAGTCGCAGGAGCGTTCGACGCCCTTTTTCTTCAAGTGTGACGGCGCCATTCGGCTCCGTTCGAAAATCATTCAGATTCAATTGTCCCCGATTGATCAAAGACAGCATGAAGCGATCCATGATCGGTCGAAATTCCTCTAGCAAATCAAGAGCAAGTGAAGGCCTGCCGGGTCGGGGACGATGAAAAAAACCATTCTGCGCATCCAGTCCACAGCTTTCCAGTGCGCTGCGGCATTCATGGGTCATTAGTGTGTAGCCAAAGGACAGTAGGGCATTCATTGCGTCGCGCGGTGGGCGTCGCTCACGTCCATCAAACACGATTCCGGTCTGCCGGATAAAATGACCAAACACCCCAAAATAAACAGCCGCCGCCTCTCCTTCGCGCCCAAGCAGCTCCAATGGATCGGCAATTAATTGGATCTTTTGCACTAAAACACTTAGTCGTTTATCGGCATAATTGAGCTTATCTGTCGTTTCTGTCGGTGTTTCGTCTTTATAATCGCGCAGATAGCGACGAATGACTGCCCGCTGATTGTAGAGTTTTCCAGTGATCATATTTCGAGCGATGGCTTGACTACGAACCGAATCATCCGCCAGCCGATACTGGGTCTGACGCAGTAAAATATTGCCACTCAATGGCCCTTCTACCCGAGCCAGAAACCGACCAAACTCATTCAGATACGTAATGGAAATGCCATTTTCCATGGCATGTGCCATCAAATACGGTGAAATACTTATCTGACCAAAGGTAATGATGCCCTGAAGTTTGTGCATAGGTAATCGGGCTTTTTCCTGTTGCTCGACTCGCATGACCAGATTTTCACCATCTTTTTGCAGCCAGGCGCCCTGTGTTTGCACATACAATAGATTTTTCAGGAGTTTCATGGACTATCTTCCTTGCTCTCAACAGTGCTCCGAGTCATGTTCTTGGCATTCGTCTTGCCACTGCTTTCACTGCTTCCCTCGGCATCGCTACCCAGTTGAATTTTTAGCCAATCCTGTGCACTATGGCTAAATCGGCGCGGATGGCAAAGCTCCCGTAATGAGCACTGCCGACAGGTATGGCTCTGATAATGTGCTTTGGGGGTGAGCCCAGATTCCACAATGGCCCGACAGCCAAGGATGGTTTCGTGCGTTAATTTTCGCAGCTCATCATCAAAAACAATCACTTGGCGTCGCCGTGTTTCACCGTAGAACAAAGCACCCTCGGGCACAGCACAGCCATTCATCTCCTCCAGACACAGCGCCTGAGCGCAGAGCTGCACTTCATCTGCCCGGTGTGATTTTGGCTTGCCTCGTTTGTATTCCACCGGATAAGGTCGCTGGCTGCCATCGGGTTGCCGATGGTATTCCACCACGTCGGCGATCCCGTCAATTCCCAGAGTCTCTGAAGCCAGTTGCAACGCCCTTACTGTACGGATCGTACCACGGGTTTCATGCGACGGCTGATTGACCCGTTCATGCATCACCTGTCCCAAGGCGGTGAGCTGATTTTCCTCCCAGATGTCTTCCAGTTCGATCAGTGCAAACTGACGGGGGCAAAACAGATAGTGCTGCAAGCGTGACAGTAAAATGCGTTCCATGTCCGTTCTGCCTGGTGTTTATATTTTGATCTGAGGATAGCGTATTTCTCGCTATTCTTATCAATGAGTTAGTGTGTTGGCGTGATAAAAATTTAACTATCACGCTGGGTGATGCGCCACTGTAGCCCGAAGGGTCTGAGGATTTTATGGACGGTATCAAGAGTGGGGCTACTCTGGCCATTTTCAGTTTTAACAATGGTCTGAGTGGCCACCTGACAGAGCAGGGCCATTTCTGCCTGTGTCAGGTGCAGTGATGTGCGTAAATGCCGCAAGATTTGGGCAAAGGGCCATTCAGGGTGGCTTGCTAGCGTATCGTAAAGAGCCTGACGCTGTTGGACCTGAGCATTCAGCGGGATCGGGTGGAAGCGTTTGTCCATTTACATTGCCTGTAACTATTGAAGCAAATGCTGCCTTGGCGTCTCACAGTGCTCAATCAGTGATGGATCCATGCCCAACTGGCTCGCAACGTCATTCGTGATGCCAATCCAATCTATCAAAGGCGTTCGTTCACCCACTGTCCAGTGCATTGTTCGCGCGACTCCATCCGGTTGCAAGTACATGGGGGCAAAGTCAAATAATGGGGTCAGCATGACATTGCCGTTCCCGTCCCTTGTAAACGCGGTACTTCTGGCATGATTGTCCTTAGTGCCAAGCACTACATTGGCCATATCCCGGCACAAGTATTCTGTAGCTTCTATAATGGGATCGGAGCAATAACAGTGTATCGCAGCCAAGGCTACGTCGTGGCTAAGCCGTATTTCAAAACCCGCCCGATTACAGAAAGCGGCAAGACTTTCCTGAGCATGTCGTACGAACGAAGCGCCGTGAGTGTTACGGTCAAAACGTGGGATAAATAATGCGTGTCCCAGTCGGGTAATGGGCTGATACACCCTTAAGCCCAAATGATGGGCAAGTTGCATATAAGGCGCTTCTGCATCAAAAATTCTGCCTAACTGGGCGTGATTACCTCGCTGAAATTTGATGAGGTAATGCTGGGCTGCGTGGGCATCAGGCAATTGATGATCCAGGTAAAACCGGCCATTCCTGCCTAGGGTCATCAGTAATTTAGGCCACTGTCCCTGTACCCCGGATGAGCCCGTTACCATCAAGCCATGTCGGGCAATCGTATCTAGAAACCATTCATTACCCTGAGCAATATCCTCATGACTAAAACTTTCAACAATGCTTCGTGATTGTGATTGCAGCCAATCCGTGGCTTCCTTTATGCGCAAATGACTAATGGGATTACCTGCGCCATGCAACAACAGCGGCCAATCACCATGCTGCGTTGCTTTAGGACTCATCCCTAGTTGACTCAGAAGCTCCTCGCGTCCATGCCCTGTGGGAGTAAATCCAGCAGGAAAGGCGGCCAAGTCGAATAGCGGGTAGGAAGCAGGCTGACTGGGCACTGTGCTGATAGTGCGACCGCATCCCGTCATTCCAGAAAACGACAGGCATATAATTGTTCGTACATGAGCTGGCTAGCACACTCCCAGCCTGTAGCAGCATCTCCTCGCAACGACACCTCGACGCAATCTATCCACCCATCCTCAAACCATATCTGTACCGTACACGTGGTTGCGATCATCATCTCACCCCTATTATTTACTATTAAAGTAAATAAGTAGCATCAATTTTTTGGGTTTTTGCTACAAAAGTAGAAAACCAGCCTTAGATGACTGGTCTTCACCAATCTATGAATGCTTCGGTTTAGAAGCCCTCAATGATCTCTGGTGTCAGATTCGCCAGTGAGTTGACCAATTGCTCATGGTCAAAAGCCCCGGTGGTGTTTTGCCCGATAGCATCCCGCAGAGTTTGATGTACCCGGGCAGAAGAGTATTGGCCTGCTTTGGAATTATGTTCCCACCATACCACCTGCATGATTTGCATCGAGCCTTCAGGACGGGCAGAAGAGGCGTCGCCTTCAAAAAGCCTCGGGAGGAGTTGTTTGATCAGCTCAGCATCGTCATCGCTAAAGCCTGTTTTTTCTGCCAATTGGGGAGTTATGGCTCCAAAGGTAAGATAAACCGCTTCATTTTCAATGCGATGCTTCATGCCCATAGTGTCTGATCCGCGCTTGCTGCCATCGCCTTCATTGCTGGCGGATTTGGTGATCTGGGTGCTGGCAATGGTGACCGGCGCAAGACTAAAAGCAGACTGAATAGTCAGTGGTCCCCGAATAGCGATTGACACACCGGCAGCATCCTCGCTTTTACCAAAAGCAAAGACCTGACCAAATGCACGCACATCAAACCATTTGTCACAGGCTGCTTTGGCAGTGTCGTCCTTGGTGCTTTTTTTGGGGTTAAAGGCTTCTTTACCCAAACCCGCTTCTGCACGATTTTTCAGGCTCACCATGCCATCCGTTTTTTTATCATCACTCTGGACAAAAATGTTTTGGCCTTCTTCCTGCAAGCGATCGCGCAATTTGCGTTTCAGGCAAACGTCTGTAATTTCTCCAAAGCCACTAAAATCGGTACGAGGCCGATTTCCATTCAGTGGATCGCCATTTGGATTGGCATTAGTGACCTTAATGATTAGGGCAAAATCGATTTTGTGTGACAGGCTCATGGTGCAATTCCTTCGGCATCAGGGGTTTGGTTAGTGTGAGTAGTTTTCATTGTTTGGGGTGTTTCCTGAAGCTCTGGGTTGGATTCAACCATCTGGTTCTTCAGGCGATACGCTATGCGCTGGCTGTGATAGCCCAATAAAAATTCACCAGTCAGGCGCTCGTTGCTGTTGAACTGTTGCCCCAGTAAATCAACCAGTCGATCAATTTCTGTTTTCCGGCTCATTGCAAATGCCCGAAGCTTGTCTGATTTTGCATTCAGTCGATTGAGGTAGGGCTGTAGGGATTTCTCCAGTTGTTCCCAAGTACGCAGCGGCTGTGTGGGAAATTGCTGAAACAGGCGCTCAGCATTGGTGACGCGCTTTTCTTCGGCGATAAACAGCGCATAGGATTCGATATTTTCCGCAATCGCCAGAAGGCGTCCATACAGATAGTCACGCGAGGTGTTGCTTTCATCTAAAGCCACGGAATAGTTCCTTCTTTGTACTGGATCAGGGTGACGGGCGTAATAGCCTTTGAAAACTGCACAGGCAACGCCAATGTTGCGCTCCCACTCCCATTGCTCACCGCCAAAGGGATTGCAAGCTCGCTGAATACAGCGCTGTACGATGTCTACAGGAAAGGGATATAAGGGTGCCGTGGTCTGTGAGGCATCGGCAGACGTACCTCCACCGCCGACAATGCAGGGTAACAGCCGGTTAAGAACCTGCTTTTTGAGGGCATCCGTGAGGGTGCTTTTGTCATACGCTGCCTGCGCAATGGCCAGTGGTGTTGGGCTGATGACGGGCCAGTTGACTGTAACCCTGCCTTTTTTCTGGTCTCCGTTCGTGGTACCACTCACGCGCTGAAACCAGCAAAATTGCTCATACCACTGTTCCAGCGCATTAAAGTATTCCGCTGGCATCATTTCCCGATAGTAGGTCAGCGCCATGCGTCCCGGTGTTGCGGAATCCAGTGAGATAATCGTAATTTGATCAGTGGGTTGAAGCTGCTGTTTATAGCCGCTAAGCCGTAGTCTGAGCTTGCGCGCATAGGACTCGCCCAGATCAGCGCTGTGGTCGGAACCGGTTTGAGCTAGCAGAGGCTCCAGCGTCGTCAGGGATGTTTCACCCAGCTGCTCAAACCCTTCCTCATCCACCCACAATTCGTCTTCCGGCTCCAGTGTAGGATCCAAAGCACTGATGGGTTGCTGAATGGGTATGGCAGAGGCTGCCCAGGCCAGCGTGACCATATCGCCGCTTTTGTAGGATTGCCGGCTGATCAGCCAGCGTAAGGCGGCATGGGCTTTTTGCGATACTTCGGTGCTGATACTGGCAGCCTGATCACTCTCCAGAAAGCGCCCTTTGAACGTTAGGCCAACTTCGTCGTTTGAGGAGATCAATTTGGCTTTGTCCCCCGTATGGCGAAGTTTGGCGGGATGCATGGCGGCAATCGGTTCGATCTGTCCTTTCACCATACAAAATCCTTCAACACCACTTTGACTGGCCAGATACTGCATCCATGACTTTTGTAATTCTGGGTCTTTCCAGCTATCAGTAGAAACGCTATGATCCTGTGCGCTTTCGACTGTCCAGGCAATCAAAGCCGAACCGGGTTCGATATGGCCTTTGTCTTTCGGCAAAACAGCAAAAATCTCAGGTGATTCACGGGTAGTTTCCGTCCATTGAGTCAGAAAATTGCCGGTCTCTGTGAGGGGCAAAATGCCACTGGCCACGAGATCCGCGATTACCCGGCCTTTTTGTACATAACTCAGGATAGCCTGCGCTTTGGGATGGCTATGTGCCGAGGCACACCAGTCAGCGAGCTGTTGAATGTAGCCATCGGAATATGCTTTTTTTTGCCCGCCATAGTCTGGGTAATCCCGCGCAACGTACTGCAATTTATCTGCCAGCGGATGGGGGGCCTCGCCACTGGTGCGATTTTCAGAGGCTTCTGTGGCAGGCAGGAGGATTTGAGTTTTTTTCAGAACCTCCGTCCGACGGAAATTGCCTTCTCCATCAATTACGATCCGGATATGAGCATTTTGCAGGGTATGGCCGATGGGCGCAATTTGCTGTTCCAGCGGAAGGCGAGTCAGGCCACTGGCAACGTCATAGGTCTGATACAGGCGATGCATCCAGCTCATGACTCAAGCTCCTCTGCCACGGCACGGACGGATTCGCCCAGCCCGTAGTGACGGCTACTCATGGCGCGGACGGTTTGCACGATAAGCCCCGGGTCATCCGTTCGTGGAAAGGTTAGAATCCCATTATTCAGGACGGCATCTCGCCAGAGTCGCCTGATCAGGTGGTCTCCGCCGATTTCCCCCGGATAGCCAAAACTGTGAAACATCATTCCATACCCAAGTTGTGGAATTGCATCGTAAAATCCCGTCCCACTGCCGAACTCACAGGGTTCCACATA
>CAUJHL010000067.1 GCA_963204705.1 Pseudomonadota bacterium
GCACGCCCATGATGCCAGAACCCACCACGATGGCCAGTAAAAAGGCGGTTCCAAGGGCTTCTGCCGTGAATTGCCGACTGAGGGAATAGGACAAACGCGTTACTCCGATCGCTGAGGTGCGAAAATCCGAATCCTACTTAAATTTTCGTTCCAAAAATACCTTTCTTAAGAACGACTTTTTAACTCAAGAAAACTGAATGCCATTGAAAGCAAAAGGGTCATCAACGCGTGTCAATGACCCTGTTCACAGACTTGGTACTCCACAGTAGCTTCTTTCGAAAGAAGTTTCTTTCGAAGCTCCTAATAAAGCGCTTTTGCCAGTTTAGAAATGACTTATGACATTCCGGTGACAGTCACCGCAGGCTGTCCCGCAGTCACGGTGGCTGTTGCTGTGGCAGCGATCAGTGACGTGGCAGGTGCAGCGCTGGCGACCAATCGGTTGACCTGACGGAACTCACAATTCAGCGCGGCTGAAGTGAGAGTTACCAGGGCATAACCCTGTGCATCCGTGTTAACCAGCTTCAGCCATGGGTTGCTGTTCAAACTGGCCAGTTGCTGGGCCAGCGGGACCAGTTTGCCGGTAAAGTCCGGATTTGCCTGCAATCCAGCAACGATTTGTGTGGTGTACATATCGAGAGCTGCTTCAGGAATACCCTTTGCAGCCAGCGCGGTACGAATCTGCACCTTCAGACTATTGGCCAGTGTTGCTGCCGTAGGCGCTGCTTTACCCAGGGTATAATCGAGCAGATTGACGTTTACACTAAGGGTAGTGGAGGCATTCACTGGAATGCTAAGCGGGTAATACACCAGCGTCCCCAGATCCGCCGACACACTGCCCACGGCATCTTTCAGATAGTTAAAGAACGAATCCGAGCTGACGCCGGCAGTAACCAGATCGACCATGACGGGTGCAGGCGCAGCCGCATCAAAGTCATCCATGACGGTACCCGCAAAGAAAGC
Organism: Pseudomonadota bacterium; assembly: GCA_963204705.1. Classification (GTDB taxonomy): domain Bacteria; phylum Pseudomonadota; class Gammaproteobacteria; order Pseudomonadales; family Moraxellaceae; genus CAUJHL01. The sequence continues at coordinate 961 of CAUJHL010000067.1, forward strand.
ATGAATATCACCAGTCAAGGCCACGACGTTACTGACTGCATTGGCCTTAAGATAAGCCATAAGATCCTTACGCTCGGCATTGTAGCCATCCCACTGGTCGGCATTGACCGCAAATTTGCCAAAGAAGGGCGCGAGCGCTGCCTTTTTCTCAGTAGGAATGAAGGCGGAGCTGCCTTTGTTGGTCATGATGTCCGTTTTGATCACGCCAAAGGTTAAATACTGAGCACCTGCCATCACTTGCGTGGCGGCTGGCGCACCCGCTGCAGCGGCATTGGCTACCGTAGTGAACGTCGCAACTGCCACGGTTGCCTGTGCGGCAGTCAAACCACCACTGACAGCGGCAGCCTGCTTGTCTTGCCCTGTAGCGGCGGCAACGGCGATTTTCTGGGCGGCTGCAGCAGCAATGGCCTGAGTCGCGCCCATGGTCGCTCCTGCCACGATGGTTGCAGCTACGGGAATATTGCCACCGGTGGAGGCGGCGGCGGTTTGAATGCCAGAAGCAATCGTCGAAAATGCCTGCAAAGCAATCAGCGTGGCAATGGCATTGGTGCCGTTCAGGCCCATACGGAGCAGCGACACTTCATTGCCCCAGAGTTTCCAGGTTGCTGGGGAGCTTTTGACCGTTTTTTTCCACCAGTTGCGCTGATCCATGCCCAGCATCGATACCTGGCGCAGGGGATCTTCTGGCGTCACACTCTGGGCCAGGGCCACTTTAAAGGCAGTCAATTTGTCCAGATTATCAATAGACGCCATGTAGCGGCTGCCGATGCGGCCCACAGGCTGTCCAGTTGCCGGATTTATTGTGCCTTCGGCAATCAGGTGGTCAGTCCGGTACAGGCGCTCATCGGTCATGATCAGATGGGCAAGGGTACCAAACTGGAAATCACGGTAAATTTTGACATTATTAAAACCGGCGGCGGCACTGTTATCCAGCTGAATGTCGGCAGGCATAAACTCAAACCAGGCCTGATTGGCACCCCGGCGACGGGCAGGCTGGTGATTATTGGACACCGCAGTGCCATTACTATAGGTTTCTGAATCCATCCAGCAATCGTCGGAGAACTCATGGTCGTCCCAGATGGCGATCATCGCAAAACGGGCATGCACAGCCTGAATGCGGCTGTCAGTGCGGTATTTTTTATAAAGATAGCGGTAATCGTTAATGGTGGTGGCGTATTTGGCCGGTGAATCCGCCGAGAAGGCCGTTCCATCGGGCAATGCCAGCGCATCGTGGAGGGTTTCTACCGGCACATTCTGAAAGTCTGCCTTGGTGGTTTCGTAAATGTAATCACCCAAGTGCAGATAAAAATCCAGATCCTGACTGACCAGATCGGTATAAACACCCCAGTGGTTGGTACTCCAGTCCTGACAGGTCAACACGGCAAATTTCAGTTGGGCAGTGCTGTCGGTCGCTGCGGGAGCCGTCTTGAATCTGCCCACCATCGAGCGTGCCGTACCAGCCACGAACTGATAATAATACGTCGTGCCTGCGGCCAGTCCCTGAACTTTATGGCGGGCAGTATGGTCATAGCTGGCGTAGGTTGGCACGGCATCATTGACGACCATGGTTCCGGTCAATGCCGTATCGGTGCCCACGGATCCCGCATTATCACTGGCGGTGACCATCAGCATCAAGCTGGTATCGGCGTGGGTCGAACTGGTGACGTTATCAGCCGTGGAGGGTACCAGACGTGTCCACAGCAAAATACTGTCGGATTTGGGATCACCAGACGCGACACCCTGGGGAAATTTCCATTGGCTGCCCGTTGCCTGAGGAGGGAGATTGGCGCTTGCAGTGCCACTGGAAGAATTGTTATCACTGCCACATCCAGCCAATCCCAGCGTTGCCGTGGAAACGGTGACAAAGCTGCCCAATTGTATAAAACGGCGCCGATCCATGATGAATTCCTTATGCAGTAAAAAAGTATGGGCAAGTGCTGGCATGTCGAAGAAAAATTGTCGTTTTTCCCTGTAGTCAACGTATACACCTAACACCGGTACTAAAACGGGGGCTAGCAGTAGCAATGCCTTGTCCACCCTCTGTTTTCGTGGAGTTTTGACTACTTGTCAACCCGTGGTCTTTAGCGAATTTGCAAAGATGCGCAGACATTCGTTTGCAAAACGCTGATTTGCAGCGCTAAAACCTATTTTTTATTCCAACTTTTTAATCCGATCATACGGATTCGGCGACACCATGGCTGTCCTTCTCACAACATTGCAGTAAACTACACGCCGTTGATGGCGAGCTTTTCGAAGATCCGTTTTTTAAGATTCGTTTTAGAAGCTTTTTTTGAAGAGCAGCTTTCATCAACCAGTCCCAAACCTGTTAGCCCGACTGAGCAGCAGAGTGTGCCTGTCAGTAAGGCTCTAACGGTTAGCTCCTGGCGGTTTCGCCCGATTTCACAGGTCAGTTGCCCATGCACCATTCTGCGCTTCACACCCCCAGTCGCATACAGCTCACACCGGCCGGTGAATTAAGGCATTTCATCAGCATTGAAGGACTGTCAGCAGGGTTACTCAATCACATTCTAGATACGGCAGAAGGTTTTCTCGGCAAGGAAGGCAGCATTTTGAACGCGCCCTTGCTCGAAGGCCGCACCGTGATGAATCTGTTTTTTGAGCCGTCTACGCGTACCCGAACCACATTTGAAGTGGCAGCCAAACGGCTTTCTGCCAATGTGCTGAACATAGACATGCAGCAATCCAGCACAAAAAAGGGCGAAACCCTCCGCGATACCCTGTGGAATCTCGAAGCCATGGCGGCGGATATGTTTGTGATCCGGCATTCGGCGTCGGGCGCGGCGCATTTTATGGCCTCAGAAGTCTGCCCAAATGTAGCGATCATCAACGGGGGAGACGGGCGGCATTCGCACCCAACGCAGGGCATGCTCGATATGCTGACCATCCGGCGGCATGCGCACAAAGCCTTTGCCGATCTGTCGGTGGCCATCATCGGTGATATCAAGCATTCGCGGGTGGCCCGTTCTGATATCGAGGCCCTGCAAACGCTTGGCGTTAGAGATATTAGGGTGATCGCGCCGCGCACCCTGTTGCCTACTGGGATTGAGGAATTTGGCGTGACGGTCCATGAGAATATGGACAAAGGCGTTGAAGGCTGCGATGTGCTGATTGCCTTGCGCATTCAGAATGAACGCATAGGGTCACCCTTGCTTGCATCGAGCGAGGAGTTTTACAAACTTTATGGACTGACCGAGGCGCGTGTCGAACGGGCTGCGCCGAATGCTCTGGTGATGCATCCGGGGCCCATGAATCGGGGCGTTGAAATCGCCTCCAGCGTGGCAGATGGCCCTCAGTCCCTGATTTTAAAACAGGTTAATTATGGCATTGCAGTGCGTATGGCAGTGCTTTCACTGTGTATGCAAGGCCAGTTGTCGCAACGTGGAGTGACCCTATGAGCCAGTCAGATAATCACCTCCATGGCGCCTCCGCACATCCTGTACTTTCCGGAGAATTAAAGCACAGTCAGGTCATTTTGCTCAAAAATGCCCGACTGCTTGATCCGCAGAATCAGCAGGATAGGGGCATTCAGCCAGAACTCTGGCTCAGGGATGGTCGCTTACAGGAAAACGCGCCACTCTCACTGGATCAGGAACCCTGTGACGTGATTGACGCCACTGGCATGTGGCTGATGCCCGCACTGGTGGATCTGTGCGGACGCCTGCGTGAGCCGGGTCAGCAACAACACGGCACCCTGAAAAGTGAAGGAAAGGCTGCAAGGGCCAATGGCATCCTGCATGTGGTGCTGCCGCCGGATACTCGTCCCGTTCAGGAAAGTGGTGCGCTCCTAGCCGGTCTGCGTAAAAAAGCACTGGAAGATGGCGGCATTCATTTGCACACACTGGGTGCCCTGACCAAGGGACTGGCGGGTGAGCAGCCTGCTAATCTGGCTGGATTAAAGCAAGGCGGGTGTATCGGCGTCAGTAATGCGCGTGGCGCTTTTGCCAGTGATGACGTGATGCTGCGGACGCTGGAGTACGCGGCGTCTCTGGGTCTGACCGTCTTTTTTTACCCTGAAGAAGCCGATCTGGCCAAAGACGGATGCGTTCACGATGGCTTTATTGCCTCGCGTCAGGGGCTGACGGGCATTCCTCGACTGGCGGAATCGGTGGCGCTAGCCAAACAACTGTTGATGGTAGAGCAAACCGGCATTCGGGCCCATTTTGGATTATTGTCCTGTGGAAGTTCCGTGGAACAAATTCGTCTCGCCAAAGCCAAAGGCCTGCCAGTCACTGCGGATGTGGCCATGCATCAGCTCTTTTTGACCGATCAGGAAATTGACGGTTTTAATTCACTGGCGCATGTCCGCCCACCTTTGCGCAGTGAGCAGGATCGACAACAGCTCAGGCAAGGGGTCGCGGAGGGCATTATTGATGCGATCTGCAGTCATCATGAACCGTTGAGCAAAACCGCCAAACTCGCCCCATTTGCAGACACCGAAGCGGGCATTTCAGCCTTTGATACCTATGTTGCGCTGGGCTGCCAACTGGTCGCCGAAGGAGTTCTGACCCCGCTGACACTGTCTGCCTGCCTAAGCACACGGCCAGCCGCCATTGCCGGGATTGAATCATTCCGAGAAAGCACTGCGGGATGGGTTTTGCTCGACCCCACCCAGCGCTGGACAGTTGGGGATGACAGCATGGTGTCACTGGGCAAAAATACCCCGTTTCGCCACCAAGAATTGATGGGGAAAGTGCATAGAGTCTTTGACTGAGAAGGGCAAGTTCAAGATGCCCATTAAAGAAGACAGCCCCTGACGCCGTTACGGAAATACCGTCAATTGCTCCTGTAGCATCGCCATAAAGGAACCAGTAATACGATACTGTAGGAGCAACCTTAGGTTCAGCGGTGTGTTCCGTGGAACGTTCAGCATTTTCAGCCTATCAAGATTTAGCGGATTCATCTCTATTAGCTCAGACCGATAAAGCAGGAAAGCAGGGTGTTTGTGCTGAGCAACCGGTTGTCCTTTCCTGACCAGAATCGCGGAGATCATTCATGACCACGACAGCCACCACAGCATCCGATACTGACTCTGTACATCCAGTGATTTTTCTAAAGGATTATCAGCCGCCAGCCTTTCAGGTGGAAAGCATTGCACTCACGATTCAGATTTTTGATCACGAAACACTAGTCGAAAGCACTTTGGCGATGCGGAGGGAACATCCCGGCCCGTGTGTCCTGTTTGGACGTGATCTGAAGCTATTGTCCATTCACTGTGATGACAAAGAACTCCTCCCGTCATCCTATACGCTCGACAAAGAGAGCCTCACCCTTGAACACATTCCCGATCAGTGCGAAATCAGGACTCGAGTACGGATTCACCCTGAAACCAATACGCAACTGGAAGGGCTTTATCTGGCTGAAACCCTATTTGTGACCCAGAACGAACCCGAAGGCTTTCGAAAAATTACTTATTTCCCGGATCGCCCGGATGTTTTGTCGGTTTATACCACGCGACTGGAAGCCGATCGCAAATACCCGACCTTGCTGGCCAATGGCAATTTGCTGGAAAAAGGGGAGTTGCCGGAAAATCGCCATTTTGCCGTCTGGCATGATCCTACGCGCAAGCCCAGCTATCTGTTTGCCTGCGTAGCCGGAAATCTGGACGTACTGCGGGATACCTTCACCACCATGGAAGGCAAAACGGTCGATCTAGAGATTTATACCGAATCCCGCGACATTGCCAAATGCCACGTTGCCATGCAGGCACTGAAAGACTCGATGGCTTGGGATGAGCAGCACTATGGGCGCTGCTACGATCTGGACAATTACATGATTGTCGCGGTCAGCCAGTTCAATATGGGTGCCATGGAAAACAAGGGCCTGAATATTTTCAATACGGCCTGTGTGTTATCCGACCCGGAAACCACCACCGACCCCTCCAATTTTTACGTCAAATCCACCATTGCCCACGAGTATTTTCACAACTGGACGGGCAATCGGATCACTTGCCGCGACTGGTTTCAACTGTGTCTGAAAGAAGGCTTTACCGTGTTTCGGGATCAATCCTTTTCCGACACGCTGCAATCACCTGCCGTTCAGCGGATTGACGATGTTTCTAGCCTGAAATCAGTTCAGTTTGCGGAAGACGCTGGCCCGATGTCACATCCTCCACGGCCCGATCATTTTGTTGAAATCAATAATTTTTATACCGCAAC
>CAUJHL010000068.1 GCA_963204705.1 Pseudomonadota bacterium
TGCTGAGTCTGTTGATGGTTAAAAAGGTTCATATTCGGGGATGCCGGTAGCGTTTCGGGTAGCACTAGCGATAACGGTTCAGGTAAAGCTTCCGATATCTTTGCCGGAACCCTCAGAGTATCAAGTAAAGCCGCCTCGCTAGAGTCCATTTCGGCTAAATGTGAACACATGAACAACTACCTCATTTCCTCTGGGTACGGGACTTAGCTTAGGGCTGTTGCTATTGGGTGGTAAGGGCTTGCTTCCGGACAATCCACGAAAACCCCACGGCTTTATCAGCTGCGCCCGCTAGCAGCTGAACCCTCCATAGAATTGTTAATAATTAACGACACAGCGGTATACAAGGGAATTGTTGGCATTGACTGAGTTCCTATGTCGCCGTGATAAGGCTTTGTAACCAAATTGGCGTATGGTTACGCTACACTCGCTGCGGCAGGAAAAAGGCCAGGGCCTGCTTAAGCCCAGTTTCGCCAGAACGGCTGGCAGAACAACCCATGTAGTTACACACTTAACAGGTGTAAGTAATGCGATTGGTGCCGCATATTGACTGGGTTGGCTGAGCGTCTGTACCGTCTGTCCAAGCCATTCAGCTTTTTGTATGCTTGTAGCCGTTAAAAATTAGACCTCAAGGAATGGAGAATGACGACCAGCAAGACCAGCCGCCAGCCCAGGCCAGTCGGAACACAGGAGTCAAAACGACCTAAAAAAGCCTCTATTCCAGAGCAACCCGTGCTGAATCAGGCACGGGAAACGGCCAGCGGCCTGAACCGTCAATGGCAATTGCTCTCGCGGCTGACAACCGGAAAATGGACGGGCACCCGCCAGCTTCAGGAGCAGCTGGAACGAGAAGGTATCGAGATCAGCCTGCGAACGATTCAGCGGGATCTGAATCAGTTGGCCGCGCGCTTTCCGATTGAAAGTAACCGTGAAATCCCTCAGGGCTGGCGCTGGCAAGCCGATGCACCCGTTCAAAGCCTGCCCCATATGAACAGCTCGCAGGCAGTCACTTTTTTGATGGTCGAGCAGCACCTCAGGCAATTGCTTCCCCCTAGCCTGCTGGATGAAATGCGTCCGTGGTTTGACATGGCCAAACGCAATCTGACCGGAGAACGTCATCATGGCCGGCAATGGCTCAATCGGGTGCGAATTATTCCGCCTACCCAGCCATTGATCCCTCCACATGTGGATTATCAGACTCAGCAAGTGCTGTACGAATCGCTGCTGCTGGAGCGGCAAATCGAAGCCAGTTATCAAAATCGGGAAAATACTCTCAAGCAGTACATTCTTAACCCTGTTGCATTGATCCAGCGTGGGCCAGTCATTTATTTGATTTGTCGGCGAAATGATCGTGAGTTCGTGCAAATGTTTGCGTTACACCGCTTTATGAAAGCCCGAATGCTGGATGCCCGTAGCACGCCTCCCGTCCAGTTTGATCTGGATGAGTATGTCGAATCTGGTGTGCTGGGTTTTCAGGCCGTCGGCGATCAACGAGTTGTGCCGATTGCCATCACCCTGCTGATGACCCAGCAAGCAGCAAAAGGCCTATTGGAATGTCCGCTTAGCACCGACCAGACGGTTGCCGTGACCGACAATAGCCTCATCCGCCTGAGTGCTACAGTTCCTCATACCCAGCAATTAATCTGGTGGCTGCGTGGTTTTGGCAAAAGCCTCAAGGCGGTAGAACCGTTATCGCTCGCCGCTGAGGTGTGGGAGATGTCAGCAGCCAGTAGTTCGACTAATCCTGCTTTGGCCACTGACTAACCCTCGAACTGTGTCCTAAGACTCAGACTGAAACTGAGGACTAAAACGCTGTATAGAATTGTATCCTGCCCTCATTTCAGGGAACTGATTTTGACAAACGTATACAGGCTCATTGACCAGTTTTTAGTCATTTGGCTCAAAAATAGACTGTCGAGAAACACTTTTGATACAGGTAATGACGGATTTTTGCAGAGGTCTGGTGGTGGATCTCGTAATTGACTGTTTATGCTAGGGTCTAGTGATATCATTGATCTGGATCAAACACCATGACTCAGTATCTTTCAGAACAGCAATTTGCGCGGCCATTGGCACGCGAAAGTCTTAACTGTGCCTTTGCCGTCAGCTGGAAAGAAGTTCAGGAATCCCCTGGCTTGCTGGACAAATTACTCGGCCATACCGAAGTCGGACCTGTGGATCTGGTGTGTCTGTTATTGACCGAAAACCTTGAGGCGCTTGATCTTATCTGGTTTAAACACCTCCGTAGCCAGCAGGATCATGTACGTCATCATGGCCTTACCCTGAATCAGCAGGATCCGCAGGCCAACCGGTCGGGCTATGTGTATGCTGAAGACTCGACCCACTCCTTAGTGATTGAAAAAACACTGGATACCGCTGCATTACCAGACATTTGCCGGATTCAGAATGTGATTGATGTGGATCTGGCCGAATTGTCGCCTTCCATCGAATATCTGGCTTTTTTGCTGTATTCCCCTGACCGGCCTTCACTGCATTTGCTCGACTGCCTGAAAGGTCATGTCTTTCAACAGAAAGATCGACAGGAAATCATCCGTTTGCCGGTTGAGGCCGACCTGAAAGAGGCCAATGCGCTGATGATGTGTTTGTTCAGCCGGAAAGGAGCTGGCTGGCAGGTTCAGGCATTTAATCAGACCCTGAATGTGCCGAACTGTGAGTCGCTGGCCGCCGAAGTTAGCCAGCTGATTCAGGAATAGCGGGTCCAGAAATCACTCGTTCAGAAACAACTCGTTCACAAGTGAGCAATTCAAAAACACGGCATTCAGATATTAACGGAATGAAGCGGCTAAATCGTCCCCTGCTGGATTTGCTGATCCAGCTCGCGCAGACGTTCAGGAGTACCCACATCCACCCAAGCGCCTTCCCAGAGAGCCCCACTGACACGTTCAGCATTCATGGCCGCTTTTAGGAAAGGAGCCAATGCCGCCTTGCCCTCGCCGTGGCCAGCAAAGAGCGCTGGATGCAGTTTGCTTATGCCAGAAAAGGTGTATGCCATTGATGACGAGAGCAAGGAGGACTGTGGTGAGTGCGACGGTAGCGAGTGGAATGACGGTAAAGAGTTAGCGCCCTCAACTTTTACCGCGACACGCCCATCCAGCAGCCGAAAATCCCCCGCAGGATGCTGGGGAGGATTGGGAACCAGCACCAGATGAGCGAGATCCTTGCCCAGAGTGTGCCCCATCAATGAGGACAGCGGATAGCGCGTCCAGACATCCCCATTGATCAGCACAAATGGCTCCGAGCCCAGCAACGGTAAGGCCCGAATAATGCCACCCGCAGTTTCCAGTGGCTCGGACTCGTGAGACCACGCAATCCGAACTCCCAACGCACTCCCGTCCCCCAGTGCAGCGACCAGTTTCTCACCGAGCCAAGCGGTGTTAATAACGATATCAACAATTCCAGCCTGCCGCAGAGCCTCAATGTGCCAGACAATCAGGGGTTTGGAGCCGACCTCCAGCAGTGGCTTGGGTGTGGTGAGGGTCAGCGGCCGTAAGCGGGTTCCGAGTCCAGCCGCGAGAATCATGGCTTTCATGACTGGCGCTCAGCAAATGCAGGAACGACGGTGGTTTCCAGCCAGGCAACAAATGCGCCCAGCTCGGGGTATGGCTTGCATTCTTCCAGCAAATATTCGAGCACCAGCGGTAAATCTTTTAAGTAGCCGGATTTACCATCCCGCTGGCTCAGCCGAACAAAAATACCCAGCACTTTCAAATGGCGCTGTGCGCCCATCCAGTCAAACCAGTGCTGTAACTGCACTAGTGATACGTGACCCAGATGGCCCAGGATTTGCTGCCGCTCCCAGAATACTTTCACCCAGCCTGCTACCTGTGCAGCGGGCCAGCGCACATAGGCATCGCGCAGCAATGACACCAGATCGTAAGTGACCGAGCCGATGACCGCATCCTGAAAATCAATAATTCCCAGAATGGGCTGCTGGGCATCGGTCAGTTCGTCCAGTACTATCAGATTACGAGAGTGATAATCCCGGTGAACCAGCGCCTGGGGTTGGCTCTGGGCACTGTCTGTCAGGAGCTGATAGACCCCTTGCAGCAATTGCAATTCAGCTGCATCTACCTGCCGACCCAATACCCAGGGCAAGAACCATTGGTCAAATAAACGCATTTCAGTCGTGAGACGATCAGCATCATACGAGGGCAAGGGATACGATGCTACCGGAGAATATTGCAGGTGTATCAATTGGTTAATTGCCTGTGAGTACAGTGCATCGACGGTGTCTGCCGTTAATACGGTACTGAGGAGTCGATCACCCAAATCCTCTAGCAGAAAAAAACCCTGATCCAGATCCTGTGCAATCATGGCAGGCACCCGATTGCCTCCCGTAGCTAAAACCTGCTGCACAGCGACAAAAGGCCGGCTGTCTTCTTTATCGGTAGGCGCATCCATCACAACCCAGTTATTATGATTCGCGGTCGCCCGATAATAACGACGAAAACTGGCATCGCCCGCGAGCATGGACACACGGTACTGCAATTGATCCCGTGGAATCGCCAGATGCTGAGAGAGTTGCGCGCCCACCCAGTCAGTCATTGCCTGTTCACGCACACTTCGGTCGGTAGTCATGAGTCTTCCTTAAATGGGTATTTCTAGAGTCTATTGAAGGCGGAGAAAGTGTAGCCCGACAGGCACTTTTTCTCTATCATGCGCAGACCTCAATTACACAATTCGTTCGTGCTCAAGTCCGGGCCAAACGAGTCTGCTCTTTGCGTGCGACATTGCCAGCAGGCTCCTGCAACGTGTCACCTGACACCTAGGCTGAGCGATGGCCCGAACGATAGGCTGAGCGATGGCCCGAACGATAGCCTGAGTGATGACCTAAAGCCGGACTACATCTAATCTAACCCAGCACAGCGCCCCGTATTTGCCCTGAGGAACTGCCGTTCATGACCGGATCGCCGGAATGGTTTCGCCTGACCCCACTGATGCAGGCACTGCGTCCAGGCTTTGGCCTCGGGCTGACATGCCTGCTCATCGGCGGACTCGCTCCTGCCATGACGGTCGCGGCCACCCCGGATGAACAGGGTTTGAACTCGCTGTCCGCCAGTCCGGCCAATGTACAGACGACTGAGTTGGAAAGTAGCGAACGTAGCGGCACCCAACCTGCTTCCTTGCTCGCGCGTTACCTAAACCGGCAACAATTACTGGATGCGGGCCTACAGAATTTGGCCATCCGCCCCGCCTGCCATGGCCGATGGGTTTTACCGATTGCCAGCCAGCCGCGTGAAAACGTGTTGCCCGTCTCAGACGCCACGACCGAGCTGGATGCCAATTATGCGTATTACCACCCGGCCAAGGGTGCTGAGCTGAGTGGCAATGTGGTGTTAACCCAGCCAGGACGACTGGTAAGCGCCGATCGTATGACGCTGAATGCCAGCCAGACCGAGGCTATCGCCAGCGGCAACGTGAGTTTATCCCAGCCCGGTCTGGTTACTCAGGGTGATCGGCTGGTTTACAATCTGGAAACCCAGTCTGGCTCCATGCAAAACAGCCAGTTTGTGTCCGAAGAACAACAGGCGCACGGCAGTTCCGAACGTGTAGAGCGCAATGATAAGGGTCACATCGTCTTAACCCGAACCCGTTATACCACCTGTGAGCCGGACAACGAGGTCTGGCGGCTGGATGCAGGCAGTATTGTGCTCAATCCTGAAACGGGCCGTGGCCAATCGCGGGACAGCACACTGTATGTACACAATGTTCCCGTATTGACACTGCCATTTTTTGATTTTCCGATTGATGACCGGCGCCTGAGCGGCATCTTAACCCCGCGAATAGGCTATACCGAAGGGGGGGGTCTGGAGGCCGGGGTACCTTATTATTTTAATTTGGCCCCCAATTACGATGCCACGCTGACTCCACGTTATTTTACCCAGCGACAGCTCATGCTGGATGGGGAATTTCGCTACCTCAGCGGGCGATGGGGAAGTACGGTGCTCTCTGGCGGTTTTCTGCCCTCGGACACGGCTTACGGTAAAAAAGACCGCAAACGCGCCAGCTTGTTGCATACCGTGACGCTCAGCCCGGAACTTGAAGGCCGGCTGGACTATAATTATGTATCGGATAAAGATTATTTCACCGACCTCGGCAATGACCCATTGGCACATAATACCGTCAATCAGGAACGCAGCGCCGCGTTAAAATACCGTAGCCATCGCTGGCCGGGACTGGATGCTTTACTCAGGGCACAAACCTTTCAAACCGTTGATCCGACAGTAAAAGACGTCGATAAACCCTACTCGCGCCTGCCACAGTTGCTGATCAACTACAGCACCGGCTCGCCACTGGGGTGGGAAATTGATGCCCAAAGCGATAGCGGTTATTTCAAAAAATCCATTACCGATGGCTCCGCGCTGGAATCGAGTGGCTTACGCCTCTATAACAGCCTGAAAACTCGTTACAACTACCGACAGCCGTGGGGATACGTCATCCCTGCCGCCTCAGTACGCTCGCTCGTGGATTTTTATGACAAGGACTCCCTGAATAGCCAGGGGCTCAATCAAAATTCCTATGAACAGCGTTTGCATGCCATTGTTCCTCAATTTGATCTGGACAGCGGGCTGTATTTTGAACGCTTGCGCGGGCATTTTATCCAGACACTGGAGCCTCGCCTTTTTTACAGTTATGCGCCTTACGAAGACCAGAGCAATTTCCCCAATTTTGATACCACAGCGGCAGGGCGCAGTTTCAGTCAGCTCTTTTCGAGTACCCGTTTTGCAGGTCATGACCGACTGGATGACAATCATTTCCTGAGCCTAGGCATCACCCATCGGCTCTATGAAAATTTTGGTTTTGAACGGGCACGGATTAGCCTTGGCCAACGCTTTTACTGGTCGGATCGCCGGGTAACCCTCACACCCACCTCCCCTGTAGATCGAACGGATACCTCGGGACCGGCAGCTGAAATCAGCGCTGCCCTCTCCTCCAATCTGCGCATGGATGCCAGCGCTCAATGGTTACCGTCGGGTGACAATGCCCACCATGCCTTGCAGCTGAATTACACCGACCAGCCGGGCTCGCTCTACACGGTTTCCTACAGTTATGAAGCTGCAGTTACACAACAAAATCAAAAAGCGCTGAAACAAGCCACCGCAGCAGTGATCCAACCTTTTTATAATCAGTGGCGCTTTTTGGGTTATGGCCAGTATGACCTGAATATCCGCACCTTGCGTGAAGTCATTCTGGGGGTCGATTACGATTCCTGCTGCTGGCAAGGCGCCATTTACGCACGGCGTTTTTACAATGATCTGGACGATCCACGGACGACAGATGCTAAAAATGCCATCATGCTTGAACTCACTTTCAAAGGACTTGCCGGCTTTTCCGGCGATTTACTCTCACTGCTCCAGCAGAAAATACTCGGCTACTCACAGGTACAATCAACGTGGAATACCCGCTCGACTCCCTGAACTCCCCATTACGCCTGAAAAAGGGCGTATCGCGCACCCTGATGTCCGCCAGTATTTTGCTTTGCGCGCTGACAGCCTCCACTGCCTTTGCCCTCAATCCGATAGACAAGGTGCTGGTACAGGTGGATGACAGCTATATCCTGCAAAGTGAACTGGATACCGCTACACGGGATGCCGCGAGGCAGATCCGCGCCCAAAGCAAAGAAAT
>CAUJHL010000069.1 GCA_963204705.1 Pseudomonadota bacterium
GCGAAGCGCTGTTATATCAGGCAAAACCGTTTGTATCGCTCAAAGGATTTGAGGATGATGATGGAACGTATCGCACACTATATTTCGATACTCGGTATGGGCGTGTCGGATCTCACGCTGATTCGACGCTATTTGAAAGACACTTTGCCCCCTGAAGTCGAATTGCACTGGGTCAATATCAATGATCCGCAGCTCAGCTGTCTGATTATTAATTCGAATTTTATCAACTCCTCCAGCGTTCAATCGATCCTGCATCGTAAGCCAGTGCCGACCTTGCTGGTTGAGCATGTGCCGGGCCGGAGTGGTCTGTCTAATGGTCATTTATTTATGCCTTTGCAGGATTTGACCGAATTTCGCCATTGGGCGCATGACCAGCTACTCCACAACTTTGATACGGGTTCTTTATCCTCTGCGCATTCCGCTATGACAAGCCAGGCAGTCGGCAGCCCGAGTGTTGAAGATCCTGTGTCGCTGGCGCTGGATTCCATATTGTGCAAGGCATTTTTTAGTCAGTTAAAAGCACGGGACGCAAGTTTACTTCAGGTCAATGATGAAGCTGGTGCTATCGGAATTGTTGATCGTGCCCGTCAGCTGGTCTGGCTGTCCAATGACTATCGCAATCGTGCGTTTAAATGGCACCGCAATGCCAGTTATGAAATTGTCGATCATGTTCCTGCTGCCTTTCGTCCCAGAGATTTGAAACAATGGCTCTGGGAAAGCGCCTCCGTGATGATGAGCGCTACTACCGTTCGAATCACCGGTCCTGAAGAATCCATCGCGCTGGATCACTGGCCTCAGCCTTCACGGCATGGTGAACGGAATACCTTACTCAAGGTCTGCGCCGCCCTGCAACAGGGGCCCGCATCGGCACGAACATTAAGTACTAAACTTTCGGTGCCGCTGGGAGAAGTATTGCAGATTATGGATGCAGCTATTTTGAGTGGATTTGCCCATAAACCCTCGCAGGAAGCCTTGGCTCGTATTGAACATGACTCTGCCACCGTCAGTGTTGCCCCATCTGTACCGGCTGGAAGACAGGAGACCATGCAACAACCTGGCTTAAAAGGCATGTTATCCCGTCTGCGTAGCAAATTGGGCATTTAAGGTCAGGGAAATGGACGCGACCTAAGTTATGGTAACTGGCGTCCAGTCTCCCTCACGATTCACAGGCCATTCCCACCGCGGCCTTGCACAGGAAGCATCACGATGCAGCGCTATAAAATTATTTTTGGCGGTACCATGGGTGCCGGTAAAACGCAGGCGATTCGGTCGCTTTCCGAAATTGATGTGGTTTCCACCGAGGCGGTGAATCATGACTTCGAGTCCCACAGTAAGCTGATGACTACCGTAGGGATTGACTACGGGGAAATCACGCTGGGTGAAGACATGAAAATCGGTCTGTATGGGACACCTGGCCAAAACCGCTTTAACTTCGTCTGGCCGATCGTAGCGCAAGGGGCATTGGGGGTGGTCATTCTGGTGGATCACACCGCTGCCCAGCCTCTGGCAGACTTAAAGGATTATCTGGATGCCTTTGAAAAGGTCAGCAGTGAAATCGTGATTGGGGTGACGCACGTCGATCGTCGTTCCGAGCGCTCCATGGCCATGTATCGCGATTTTCTCAGCCAGCGGCAACGGCACTATCCCCTGTTTAGCATCGATGCACGGGAGCGTAGTGACGTGTTGCTCCTGGTAGAAACCATCGTTGCCCGACTGGAAAGCAGGATGCTGTTGTCTGCCTGATGGATTAGGTGCAGCGCTATCGATAATGACGCCTATGCGCTCAGCATTCCCAATACGCGGGGGTGCTGTGCTCCTGTTACTGCCGGCATATTGCCGGGCAATCCTTGAATCCGTCGCCATCCGAGCCAGGCAAAGGCAGTCGCTTCAACCCATTGGGGAGCCAGCCCTGCTTCGCTGGTTTGACGGAGTACCCAGTTGGGCAGTAGCTCTGCTAATTGTTGACATAACAAAGGGTTAAACGCCCCGCCGCCGCATAGCCATACCTCACCACCTGCCTCATCATTCGACAAGTCACTGTGTCGAATGGCATCGGCAACCGTCTGTGCAGTGAAGCGTACCAGTGTCGCCTGAACATCCTGTGCGCTGATCGGTTCCAGCTGTTGTAACTGCTGTTCTAACCAGTGACGATGAAACTCTTCGCGTCCGGTACTTTTTGGTGCAGGGCGGCTAAAAAATTCATGGGAAAGCAATAATTCCAGCAACCCCCAATGAATCGTGCCCATGCTGGCCCATTGGCCATCCCGGTCAAACAATGCGCCGGTGTGATACTGACACCAGGCATCCATAAGCAAATTTGCCGGCCCGGTATCATAGCCACTAACCGGATGATCGTTTCCTGCCGGAAGCAGGGTAATATTGGCAATTCCGCCCAGATTCAGCACGATACGGGGAATCGTCGAATGCTGAAACAGATACTGATGAAAGGCCGGAACCAGTGGCGCCCCTTGGCCACCTGCTGCCATATCCCTGCGACGAAAATCTGCGATGACCGGTAAATTTGTCAATTCCGCGATCCAGTTAGGATCCCCAATCTGTAGGCTAAAGCCTGAATCGGGCCGGTGCCGGATCGTTTGCCCATGGCTGGCAACGGCAATAATATCTTTTCCTGTCAGGGCCTTATCGTGTTTTAAGGTATTGACTCCGGCTGCAATGGCTTTTGCCAGTGCGACATCTGCCACTCCCATTCGTTCAATTTCGTTATCGCCGGGCTGAGTCAGCGCCAGTAGTGCATCGCGCAGGCTTTCTTCGAACGGCAGTGTCAGCGTGGCATGCACGCTGAGGGGCTCAAAACTGACGGCCACCAGATCGATGCCATCCAGACTAGTGCCGGACATTACGCCAATATAAACGCCGCTAGAAACTGTCGTCATGGTGACTGGCCTGCAGAATACGCTAAAAAACGCTAGTATACCCGTCATTGAGAATTCTGGTTTGAGAGACTTGCCATGACGCATTTTTTGCCTGCAGAAGAACAGCTAGCCCGAATTGAACGCGGTACCAGTGAGCTGATTCAGCGCGATGAACTTTTGCAAAAGTTACGTGAACATCGTCCCTTACGTATCAAGGCAGGGTTTGATCCGACCGCTCCTGACCTGCATCTGGGCCATACAGTACTGATCAATAAATTGCGTACGTTTCAGGAACTTGGCCATGAAGTGTATTTTCTGATCGGTGACTATACGGCTCGCATTGGCGATCCGACTGGCAAAAGTGCTACTCGGCCTCCTCTGACATCCGAACAAGTGGCAGAAAACGCCAAGACCTATCAGGAGCAGGTTTTTCGGATTCTGGATCCGTCGAAAACCCGCATCGTTTACAACAGTCACTGGTTTGATGCGCAGAGTGCGGCAGATCTGATTCGTCTGGCCAGCCAGCAAACCGTCTCAAGACTGCTGGAGCGGGATGATTTCAGTAAGCGGTATGCCGCGCAGCAGCCGATTGCCCTGCACGAATTTTTGTATCCCTTGATACAGGGTTATGATTCAGTGGAATTGAAAGCTGACGTTGAGCTGGGTGGTACTGACCAGACCTTTAATCTGTTGATGGGGCGTACCCTTCAGGGCAAATACGGTCAGAAACCACAGATTTGCATTACCTTGCCCATTTTGGAAGGGCTGGATGGCGTGCAAAAAATGTCCAAATCGCTCAACAATTATATAGGCGTACGTGAAGCTGCTGGAAGCATGTATCAGAAAGTGCTGTCGATGCCGGATAGTCTGATCCCGCGCTATTTTGAGTTATTGAGCTTTAAAGAGCCCGCTGAGGTAGATTCTTTATTGGCCGAAATGGAAAATGGCCGCAACCCACAGGAAATCAAGAAAATTTTGGCGCTGGAGCTGATTGAGCGTTTCCACGATGCGGAAGCAGCCCTAACTGCTCACAAGAGCGCCGGAAATCGCATTGTGGGTGATGAATTGCCGGAGAATATTCCGGAAGTATCCCTTGGGCTGGATGGACAGCCGCAGTTGTTTATCACCACTGTACTTAGCCGTGCTGGACTGACCAAAAACAGTGCCCAGGCCAAGGACGCGCTGAGTCGCGGGGTAGTCAAAGTGGATGGTCAGGTCGTGGATAATCAAAAATCATTTCAGGCAGGTGAAACGGTGGTGATTCAGGCCGGTAAAAAGGCCATTGCACGTGTCACCATGACTGCTTGATCCATACCTGATGGTCATTTATGGATAATGAATTGCCCATGATTGAAGCGACTCTATGAATTGAGCACTACCAATAAAAAAGCGCTGATTATTCAGCGCTTTTTTATTCTTCGATAATACTCTTTCAATAAAGTGTGTTAACGGCTGCTAACCGATGGATCAGGGATGAATCGTTAATTGTGCGCGATACTCCGCATAGTAACTTTCACCTGGGTTTAATCCAGCCTGCAAGGTAAGTGAAGTGCCGGAAACTGCATAAGCCCGCGGATAATTGGTCGTCGGTGAACCGATCAGATTCAGTCCCTTGGGTAAGGTATCGTCAAAACGGAACTGTGCGATTGCACTTGCCCCCTCATTACTCACGATAAGGCGGTAGATGACGCATTGGGCCTGTCCGTTTGCCTGATAGCCGATCGACTGGTTAGCTGCAGAAAATGTTCCATCTGGCACTCCGTCGCAGGTGGCATCCAGCGCTTGAAGCTTCAGTAAGCGGATCTGATAAGTCCGAACGGTAGTCAAATCATTGACCTGGCCGAGCAGGGTTCCCGTGGAATCCAACAGTTTGACCACGGTATTGTTCATGATGCCGGCGCCATTGATGGCGGTATTTTCTACCTTGATCAGCAAGCGAATACTTTCCCCGGGATCTAGGCCAATCGCTCCATTACTCACAAAACTATCAAGATCGGTCACCATTGGGTCCGTACTGTCGATCACGCCGTTATTGTTAGCGTCGTAGTACAGCGTTGTCACAAAGCCGCTTTCCGAATTGGTCACGGCAAAAGGCTGGGTTGAGGTCAGTGCCGTCTGTCCAAAATTGGTAATCAGATGGCTGTACACAATCGTACCGCCAGGGGCAATTTCTCCTCGCAAATCTGGGTTAAAGGAAACGCCCGCAACGCTAGTGGTGCCAGTGATGGAAATGGCATCCAGAATGGTGTCATAACCGGGATTAGTCGCACCACCGCCATTATCGGCATAGGTGGCACTCACCGCGCGGAAATAAATATTGTGTGTGCTGGTTGCCAATCCAGTTGCGGTCGTAACTTGCGCACAGACCAGCTGACTTTCAGCATTATTCAGGACGCGTGTCTGGCCGATCACATTGCCCAGGCTGCTACAGTCAGTCCCATTGGCACTTTCATAAAAGGTGACCTGTACGCCCG
>CAUJHL010000070.1 GCA_963204705.1 Pseudomonadota bacterium
GGGCCGCTTTAGCCGCAATGTCCTCCACCGTCCCAACCACCACCCGCTGCTCAGGTGTCGTCCCACGGGAAATCAGCGCAACAGGCATTTCTGGCCGGATGCCATGAGCCCGCAATTGTCGCATGATCTGATCCAGCCCTGTCAGCCCCATGTACAACACCAGCGTCTGCTGCTCATACACCAACTCCTTCCAGGGTAGCTCAGGCGATCCTTCTTTTAAATGTCCAGTCAGAAAGCGCACACTCTGGGCATAATCGCGGTGCGTCAATGGTATCCCTGCGTACGCACCACACCCCGCTGCCGCCGTAATGCCCGGCACCACCTGAAACCGCACTCCCGCCTCAACCAGCGTCTCGATTTCTTCACCGCCCCGACCAAAAATAAACGGATCACCGCCCTTCAGGCGACACACCCGCTTGCCTTCCTGAGCCAGCCGAACCAGCAGGCGGTTGATGGACTCTTGTGGGAGCGCATGATTCGCCCGCTGTTTGCCCACATACACCCGCTCGGCATCCCGCCGCACCAGCGCCATGATCGGATCAGACACCAGCCGGTCGTACACGATGATATCGGCTTGCTGCATCAACCGCAGCGCTTTAAAGGTCAATAAATCCGGATCACCCGGCCCGGCACCCACCAGATATACCTCACCCTGCGGCTGCTGCCAGCCTTGCAAAAACTGCTCAAAGGCTTCCGAGCTAAGCATTTCACCCTGCAGAATCTTTTCAGCCAATGGACTGGCGTAAAAGGCTTCCCAAAATGGCCTGCGGGTATCTGGATTGGGAAACTGCTGTTTTACGCGCTCCCGCCACTGACCGGAAAACTCAGCAAGCGCCCCATAATGGTGCGGAATTAATCCCTCAAGCTGGGTACGCAGTTGACGCGCCAATACCGGCGATGCCCCACCCGTACTGATGGCAATCTGAATGGGCGAGCGGTCAATGATGGCAGGCAGGGTAAAACGGCAATGCGGCAGGTCATCGACACTATTCACCAGCACACCCTGTTGTTCGGCCTGGGTAAAGACCATCGCATTCACCTCAGGGTTATTGGTTGCCGCAATAATCAGGCGATACGGCTTCAACGAAAAATCAGGCAGATAGGATTGGGCCAGCCAGCGCCCATGGCTCCGAACGAGCAGTGTTTCCAGTTCGGGTTCAATGTCTGGTGCCATCACGCTGACCACCGCACCCGCTTCGGCCAGCAGCCGCGCCTTGCGCAAGGCAACACGTCCCCCGCCCACGAGAAGGCAGGGCTGTTGATGGAGATTGAGTAAAATCGGCAAACCCAGCATGTGTCTTTCCGGCAGCAATGTCAGCTTAAGTGTAGCAAGCCCTGTGCCAGTAGCACCAAATTAGCCACACCAGCAAACACACTCTCAACCGCGCTCCTAAACTGGAGTGACCGGAGTCTGTTTAGATCGACTGATTGCGTAGGGGCTGGCCCAGTGGGATTTTATGAACATTGCGTCCATGTCGAAAGAACAGCTGGATCGAACAAATCTGGCCACGATTCAGACCCAGCCCCCAGACCAGAATTTCATCCAGCGGCGGGTTTTGCACGGCCTGATTCACCTGATTGCCAATATGAGGAAGCAAGACCGGCGCCTGTTCCAGACTCATTGGCGACTCCTGCCCCGCCGCAAAGAACACAATCGCATGATGCCGCAAGGGATGGGTATAGGAGCGCTCATGTAACAGGGTTCCTTCCTGCTGTACGGCGGCTGGCTGCTGCAAAAAGTCATTGACCGCACGCGCCAGTTGCGCCCGTGAAAAGACAGTTTCATCCGCCAGCATGGTCACGATGTCATGGGGTGCAATGGGCGTCTGCTCGGGCAACCATTCCACCATCCCCGCCATTAGCTGATTGCAGTAGGCATCCATCAGCTCTTCCCACAAGCGGGCTTCCTGACGCAAACGGCGAAAAAGCCCCTCGCCTTCCGCATCCGGCAGGGTCTGCAAGAGTGGCGAAGGCTGACTCATCAGCTTGCTATGCACCAGCTGGGCTTCGATGGCCCGAGCCTGATCAAAGACCACCCCACTTCTGAAAAACAATTCCAGCAGATCACTTTCCGTATCGTAATCCAGTCGTTCCTGCTGAATGGCTAAGCGCTGAAATTGCAGAAAATTGAGAAAATCCTCAACCGTGGTCAGCTCACGCAACAGCTGCGCAAAGCCACTAAAGCTAAAAAGATGCAGCGGCAGCGTATCCATGTCGAGTACAAATTCTTCGGCATAAAACACCGACCCATAGCCATGCAGCATCGGATGACGGATCCCGTCGATCACTTCAAAGGCATTGGTCACGCAGAGCTTAAAGACCTTTTGAATCCCCAGCCCACGAACATCCAGCGCCTGTTTGCATTCTTCATCCAGATACACCGGCTGTCCGGATAACAGGCGCTGCTCTGCTTGAAGCAGTAATTTACTGGCTTTGGGAATCTGTTTTTTACGGAATTCACGCCATTCCTTGGCCAGATTGGTGCTTTCATCAAATTCAAAATCCAGCTCCGCAATCAGAATCAGGCTATCGCGAAAGACGATCTGATGATCACACAGGCGTTTGACAATCCCATTGTGGGCCAGATATTCATCACTAAATAGACCGTGGCTTGCCCAGACCCGAAACACACTCCGCTGCAACAGGCCGCCCACCCGGGTAGCATCTGCCCATTGACTGTCATTGCGTATCAGGCTCATTGCTGCCTACTCCCTGTTTTTCTCCGCTGTCGTCGCGGGTATCGGGGGCGACTTTGGCACCTTTAGGCGCAAGCTGTCCCCTTCTTATTCAAGAACGGAAAATCAGCATACCGCAAAAGTGACGATTTGACGCTTTTTTTTACAAATACACTGTCATTCATATTGCATTTTTTCCATTTTAGGAGAATTTACTCAGCGCATCCACGCTTCGTCACACAATTTAACGCTATGGTCTGACAGGTTTTTTTGAATGCCATCCCGTGCGTCGAATAAACAATTTACCGATGCCATCACGTTACCAGCACCCTGAGATAACTGCACCCACCTACTATCGTGATTATGGGGGTGAGAATGGGGCGTTTTGCCATGAAAACTGACAATCGCCGCGTTATTTTGCGCTATGCTAGGGTGGATTTGAGTGGTCAGCGGCGCTGTGTGTTTGCCCTGTAAATGCCCTGTTAATACTTAGCCATTGCTTTTTTTGGTCTGGTTACATTCTTTCTTCGCTTATCAGGAAGGCTTTCCATGCGTACCCGTTACTCCACCCTTCTGGCTCTTGGACTGGCACTCGGAATTGCCGGCTGCTCCAACGCTACTCCCTCCAAAACCGCCAGTGCCGCCAGCAGTGCGCCCACACCTCCACAGGCGACTGTGGACAGCGTAGAAACCCTGTCCATGGAAAAAGTGCCTGAGGGACTTACCCAGACGCTGCAGGCCAATCTGCAAAAAGCCGGTATCCAAGCCAAAATTTCTACCATTCGTGGAACAGAGTTACCCGGAATTTTCTGGGTTACTTTTGATGAATTTCCCTCTGTTTATGCCAGTGCTGATGGCAAGCACCTGTTTCAGGGAGAACTGGTCCGTCTGGGTGCAGCAAAACCCGTCAACGTGAACGATGAACTCATCAGTGTGGATGCGAAAAAGGCGCTCAATGCCATTCCAGCCAAAGAAGAAATCATTTTCAAAGCCGCTGGAACGCCCAAAGCTGCCGTCTATGTATTCACCGATGTCGATTGTGGCTACTGCCGAAAATTGCATAATGAAGTCGGGCAAATCACCGCCAAAGGTATCGAAGTACGCTATCTGGCCTGGCCACGATCCCCGCAGTCGGTGCCAGATATGGAGTCCGTCTGGTGCAGTGAAGACCGTCAAAGCGCCCTGACGACGGCCAAACAGGGCCTTCCAGTAAAAGCCGCCAAATGCAATAACCCCGTGATGCAACACCGCAATATCGGCATTCGTCTGGGTGTCCAGGGAACACCGGCTATCTACACCACCGAAGGTAAATACCTCGGCGGCTACATTCCTGCTGAGGAGCTAGCCAAGCGCCTTGGACTCTAAGGTCTGCTGACGCTTCACCGAAAGCACACCGGATCCACCCCTCAAACCCGCCGTACTCACTGGAGCACGCGCGGGTTTTTCGCTATGATCTAGCCCTTTAGGATTATGGACGGGGTGATGGGGTGAAACCAGTCAAACTGGCAATACTGGGTCTGGGCACAGTCGGTGGTGGCACCGTGCGCCTGTTGCAGCAAAACGCCGCCGAAATGACCCGACGGACTGGCCGGCCAATTCAGATTACCCACGTGGGCACCCGTCGTCCGCGGCCTGACCTGCCCCTGAGTGGCGTCGATCAGCGCGATGATTTTATGGCGCTGGTCCGTGAGCCGGATGTGGATATCGTCATTGAAGTGATCGGCGGTACCGGACTGGCCCGTGAGCTGGTGATGGAAGCCATTCGGCAGGGCAAACACGTGGTCACCGCCAACAAGGCACTGCTGGCCGAATACGGCAACGAAATCTTTGAAGCCGCTGAAGCGCATGATGTCCACGTTGCTTTTGAAGCCGCTGTTGCAGGTGGTATTCCCATCATCAAGGTCTTGCGGGAAGGTCTGGCCGGCAACCGTATTGAATGGCTGGCGGGTATCATTAATGGCACCGGCAATTTTATCCTGACCGAAATGCGCGACAAGGGCCGGGCCTTTGAAGACGTCTTGACCGAAGCTCAGGCGCTGGGTTATGCCGAAGCTGACCCTACCTTTGATGTCGAAGGCATTGACGCTGCCCACAAGCTGACCATTCTGGCCTCGATTGCCTTTGGTGTGCCCCTGCAATTTGACAAGGTCTATACCGAAGGCATCACCCGGCTGACCCGTCAGGACGTGAGCTACGCCGAAGAACTCGGCTACCGCATCAAGCACCTCGGCATCGCCCGTCGTACCGAGCGTGGCATTGAATTGCGTGTTCACCCGACCCTGATCCCCGAAAGCTGCCTGATCGCCAACGTCAATGGCGTGAAAAACGCGGTGCTGGTGCAGTCTGACGCGGTTGGCCCCTCGCTGTACTACGGTGCCGGCGCAGGCGCTGGCCCTACGGCCTCTGCGGTAGTCGCGGACGTGCTGGATCTGGTTCGCATCATGAATGAAGAAGGCGATGGCCAGCACAATGTGCCCCATCTGGCCTTCCAGCCCGATGCACTGGCCGACACCCCGATTTTGCCTGCTGACCAGATGTATACCGCGTATTACCTGCGTCTGGATGCCGAAGATCAGCCGGGTGTACTGGCTGAAGTGACCGGTATTCTGAGCCGTGCCGGGATCAATATTGATGCAATCCTGCAAAAGCCCCAGCAAAATGGGGGCCGTATTCCGGTGATTTTGCTGACCCAGCCCGTGCTGGAGGCCCGCATGAATCAGGCGATTGCCGAGATTGAGGCGCTGCCCGCCATTCATCAACCGGTGGTGCGCATTCGCCTTGAGGCACTGGATAGCCAGCCCTGAGCCGCGGCATTCTGAGCAGTTGCCCTATTTTTTTGAGCCATTTCGCCTGCCCGGTTTCGGCAGGCCATTTTTACCGGATTGGAAACAGCCATGTCCCTGAGCAATACCCAGCGCTATACCGGCCTGATCGACCGCTACCGTGATCGCCTTCCTGTGACAGCCAGCACCCGTGCCATCTCACTGGGCGAGGGCAACACCCCATTGATCAAACTGGAAAACATTCCTCGTT
The DNA here is from genome assembly GCA_963204705.1 of Pseudomonadota bacterium. GTDB lineage: Bacteria > Pseudomonadota > Gammaproteobacteria > Pseudomonadales > Moraxellaceae > CAUJHL01. Next base: position 5,709 of record CAUJHL010000070.1, read on the forward strand.
TGATCGGCAAAAACGTCACCATTTACGTCAAATACGAAGGCCTGAACCCAACCGGTTCGTTCAAGGATCGCGGCATGACCATGGCCGTGACCAAGGCCGTGGAAGAAGGCAGTAAAGCCATTATTTGCGCCTCTACCGGAAACACCTCAGCCTCTGCCGCTGCTTATGCTGCCCGTGCAGGCATCAAGGCCTTTGTGCTGATTCCAGAAGGCAAGATCGCCATGGGCAAACTGGCGCAGGCCATGATGTACGGTGCGATTACCCTGCAGATTCGCGGCAATTTTGACGATGGCATGCAACTGGTGAAAGAAGTCGCCGCCGAAGCGCCCGTCACTATCGTCAACTCGATCAATCCGTTCCGCCTGCAAGGCCAGAAAACCGCTGCCTTTGAAATCGTGGAAGAACTGGGGCAGGCACCGGATTATCACGCACTGCCCGTGGGCAATGCCGGCAATATCACCGCGCACTGGATGGGTTATCGCGAATCCACCGCTCCCGCCGATCAGCAAGCCAGCAACCGCGTGGCCTATCAGCCTGAGACTGATAGCTTTTCCGGCCTGACAACTGGCGGAAAGCTGCCGAAGATGCTTGGCTATCAGGCCGCTGGCTCGGCACCTTTCCTACGTGGTGGCCCGGTTGCTGACCCAGAAACCCTGGCAACCGCCATTCGCATTGGCAATCCGCAAAGCTGGCATCATGCCCAGCGCTTGATGAAAGACTGCGGTGGCTGGTTTGATGAGCTGACCGATGCTGAGATTCTGGACACTCAGCGCATGCTGGCCATGTACGAAGGGGTGTTTTGTGAACCCGCTTCGGCAGCCTCAGTCGGTGGCGTATTGCGCGACATCAAAAACGGTAAAATCGCTGAAGGCTCTGTCATCGTCTGCACCCTGACTGGCAATGGCCTGAAAGATCCCGATACTGCCATCCAGCAGTGCAAAGATGCAGTCATGCTGCAAATCGACGCCACGCTCAGTCAGGTCAAGGACGGCATTTTGTCGAATATGTAAGCTGACGTCTTAGCGACATCCCGACCCGCCCACTGTGGCGGGTTGTTTTGGCTTGGTTTACAGGTCAGGATGGTAGCCACTAAGGTATTTTATTAATAAATTTTAATAGCTTATTGTCAAACGTATAAATTTTCTGTTGTTCAATCACCTGATAAGCCAGTAATACCGTATCTACAAAATCCAGCCGGGTTTGTGAGAAGTATTCCAGTGCCTTTCTGAATACCCCTGATTTTTCCATACCCACCAAGTCTTCATTCAACAAACTGTTGAGGTGCTGCTGAATTACCGTTCGTTCAATCCCATAGACCTTTTGTAATACATAAACGACTTCACAGCCTACTTCCATGGTCATGCTGACACTGTGATGTTCAACAATCTCTGCCGCTTTTGCGGACAATTCTGCATGGTCATCCAGCAAGTATCGTAGAATGACATTGGCATCCACCAAACTCATTCTAATTGCTCACCAACCGAGCGCAGCCAAGCCTCACGCTCTTGCTCTATTAACGCTGGCTGCGCATAGTGCTTCAGGCTGCCTTTTCGGCTCTTTTTGCCCGATGTCGGCGGAAGTATCGCAACTGAGGTGGAAAGTACAATAATTTCTACTTCTTGTCCCCAGAATTGCTCAGGCAATTGGAGATGAATTTCTCCATTCTTCACGGTTTGAATATGGCGTATGGCTTCCATTGTTCTCTCCTCGTTGCACATGATCGCTACACAGCCTTGACGAGTGCCAAGCTCCCCAATTGTGAGCTACTTAACGGCTAAATGCTACTCAAGGCCCTAGCTTTGGCCATCGCTGGCTTTAGCTATTCCTGGCTTTAGCCACCACCCTCACCCCACCACCCAGCCCATGAGCGGATTGGTAGAACGCTGCCGGCTTGCCATATGCCAGGGCCGGTCTTGTAACGCACTGCCACCCAAACCGATCGCCTGACGGCCATAACGTGCCGTAATGGCCTCGACGGCCCCCATGAAACGCTCGCTGTGAAGCGGATGCGGGGCGCTGAACAGATCACTGGTGGCGCCTTCGCGTGCCACGATTCCGGTCAACACGATTCCAGCTTTTTTGTAGTTATAACCGGGCTTGAATATCTGGCTCAAAGCCTGCTGGGCCAGCCGGTTTAGCACCCGCACATCGTCGGTGGGATGGCCCGTGCCCAGCGTCAGACTAGGATAATACTGGGCGTCCTGAGTCCGGTGGCGATTGGTGCGCAGCATGACTGTGATCAGGGTACAGCAACTGCCCTGCTTGCGAAGGCGTTCCGCTGCCCGCATCACGTACCAGTTCAGCGCCTCCTGCAAATCCGCCAGCTGGGTGATCAACTGGCCAAAGGAACGGCTGCAGATCAATTGCTGCCTTGGCTGCTGATGCGTTTCCAGTGACAGGCAGGGAATGCCCTGCAGCTCATACACCGTGCGCGCCATGACTACACCAAAACGACGCTGCAATACTGGAATCGGGGTCTCAACCAGCTGTTGCACCGAGGCGATGCCGAGGGTATTTAAAGAGCGGCTCAGTTGTCGGCCAATGCCCCAGACCTCACCAACGGGAATTTGCTGCTGTAAGGCCTGCCTCTCTCCGGTGGAAAGTGCGGTGAGATCACAGACACCCTGCCAGTGCGCCTGTTTTTTGGCGAGATAATTGGCCAGTTTGGCCTGAGTCCGGGTATGGCCAATCCCCACGCAGGCAGGCAGACCCAGCCACTGTTGCAAGCGCTGGCGTATCTGCTGCCCCAGCGCGCTCAGGTCATACCGTGGCTGGTGGCCGGTAAGATCCAGAAAGCATTCATCAATCGAATAGACTTCCTGTTCGCCCTCACCCACAAATTCCGCCAGCAGAGCCATCACGCGGCGGGACAGCTCGCCATACAGCACGTAGTTGCTGGAACGGACACGAATCCCATGCCGCCGGATCTGCTCCCGAATCTGAAACAGCGGCACTCCCATCGGAATACCCAGCGCTTTGGCCTCAGCACTGCGCGAAATCACACAGCCATCATTATTGGACAATACCACTACAGGCCGCCCATAGAGGCTGGCATCGAACAAGCGTTCGCAACTGACGTAGCAATTGTTGATGTCTACCAGTGCCACCCAGCGCTGCCCTGCCAATCGCAGGTCAGCCGTAGCCGTGGTTGAAGCTATGGGTGACGTGCGGCTCTCAGCGGCGGGTAGGACGGCCATGGTGACGTTCCTGCACGAGCATGGTTTTGATCACATGGCGCACCACACCCCAGATTTCGATGGTGTCGCCTTCCCGCGGCACGATGGAAGGAAAATCCGGATTTTCTGCCTTCAGCCAGGGCCGTGGGCCATCCAGCATCAGGCGTTTCACGGTAAATTCGGTCTGATTGACCAAGGCCACCACAATGCTGCCATGGCTGGCGGTCAGTGAGCGATCCACGATGAGCTGATCCCCCACATCAATGCCAATCCCCAGCAGGGAACGGGAACCTACTTCCACCAGAAATGTGGCAATCGGGTTGGGAGAAAGAAAGCGCCCAATGTCCAGCGTGTTTTCGACATAATCGGTCGCCGGTGAGGGGAAGCCTGCCGCAACACGGTCCTGCATGACGGCGATACGGCTACTTGTTTGCAGGCTAATCGACTGCAAGGGAGCGGGAGACAGCGCACGGGGCGGAGGAAAGGGCTGCTCGGGATCCAGCGCCGTCAGCCAGTCCAGCCAGGGCTGTAAATCAGGCTCGGGGCAGCGCGGCTGAGGGACAGACACCCGCAGCGGGCGGCCTGAAGGTGAGGTGGTGGAAGGCACCAAGGGCAACATGACGATTCTCCAGCAACAAACAGGCTGCCAGTATTCCGCCAAACTTCGCGGCTGGGGAGGATGATCGTCAGCATTGCGTCAATGCGTGTCGCGGTGATGCCGTGCGTTTGCCGCCAGACATCACCTCATACACAGCACCATGTCAACGGGCTGTTTAGGAAGGCGAGCTGATTTTTAAGGCTTTTTAGTTTTAAAGCGTTTTAGCTTTAAGGCTTTTTGGCCTGTGAGCCCGTCAGCCCGGCCTGTTGCAGCAGGGCACCCAGACTGCCCAGTCGTGCAGGCTCGGCTGCTTTTCCACCGCCAGAGCGCCCAGGCTGGCTGGCCGGTTTATCTGACGGCTGGCGCTGTGGCCGATCGCTGCGTTCAGGACGTGATCCCGCAGCCCGACTATCCCGTGCAGGCCCGGAGCGACCTTCAGCAGCCCGCGGCGGCCGCTCTCCCCGCGCCGGTTTGTCCGTCGGTGTCAGCTTTAGGCTCAGGCTGATGCGTTTGCGCTCTACATCGACACTGACCACCCGCACCTGCACGATCTGGCCAGGCTTGACCACCGTATGCGGATCGCTGACAAACTGATCCGACAGCTCCGAGACATGCACCAAACCATCCTGATGCACGCCCACGTCGATAAAGGCGCCAAAATTGGTGACGTTAGTGACGACACCTTCCAGTCGCATGCCTTCCTGTAAGTCCTTGACTTGCTGAATATCGTCACGGAAACGGGCGGTACGGAATTCAGGCCGCGGGTCGCGCCCGGGCTTTTCCATTTCTGCCAGCACGTCCTGAATGGTCGGCAAGCCAAAGGCAGGCTCCACCAGACTCTCAGCGGACACCACACTGAGTGCGCCTGGCTTGCCCAGCACCTGTTCCAGCGTGAGCTGATAGGTCTGGAGAATTTTTTCCACCAGCGGATAGCTTTCCGGGTGTACTGCCGAGGCATCAAGCGGCTGGCTGCCCCCCTGAATGCGCAAAAATCCGGCGGCCTGTTCAAAGGTGCGCGCGCCCAGCCGGGGTACTTTGCGCAAGCCTTCACGACTGTCAAAAGGACCATGCGCTTCCCGATACTGCACAATTTGCTGGGCAATATTGCTGTTCAGCCCGGCAATCCGTGCCAGCAGCGCTGGTGAAGCCGTATTCACATTGACGCCGACGGCATTCACACAATCTTCCACCACGGCATCCAGCGTCCGCGCCAGTTGTTGCTGGGACACATCGTGCTGGTACTGGCCTACGCCGATGGATTTGGCGTCAATTTTCACCAGTTCCGCCAGCGGATCTTGCAAGCGGCGGGCAATCGACACCGCCCCGCGTATCGACACATCCAGTGTGGGTAATTCTTCGCTGGCCAGCGCACTGGCCGAATACACCGAGGCACCGGCTTCACTGACCATGACGCGGGTCAAGGCCAGCTCCGGATGCTGCTGGCTCAGTTCAGCAATCAGCGCTTCGGTTTCACGGCTGGCGGTGCCATTGCCGATGGCGGCAAGCTGCACACTGTGCTCACGGCACAGGCGCTCCAGCGTTGCCAGGGCACCCGCACGGTCATTTTTCGGTGCAAAGGGATAAATCGTCTCATGCGCGACTACATCGCCCGACTGACCGACCACCGCCAGTTTGACGCCGGTACGAATGCCAGGGTCAACGCCCAGCGTGCAGCGCCCACCTGCCGGAGCCGCCAGCAGCACATGGCGCAAGTTTTCAGCAAACACCGCAATCGCCTCGGCATCGGCTTTCTGCCGCTGCTCGTCCATCAGCGAACGCTCCAGATGCGGCCGCAGTTTACCTAGCCACAGCAGGCGTGCTGTCGCCAGCAAAAACTCCCGACGACTGTCTGGCTGAACCGAAGCCAGTGCAAAGGTGTGCTGGATATCCGCCAGAGGGCCGTCATCCGCCGCCTGCACGCTGAGCGTCAGGAATTTTTCGTGCTGACCGCGCAACATGGCCAGCAAACGGTGCGACGCCACTTTTTGCAGCGGCTCACGGGCATCAAAATAATCGCGGAATTTTTGGCCAGCGTCCTTTTTGTCCTCACTGCTGAGCTGACTCACCAGCTGGGCGTTTGGCGCAAAGCTGGCCCGCAACTGATCCAGCAGGCCGGGTTCGGTTGCCCATTGCTCCAGTATCAGATGCTGAATGGCAGCGAGCTGGCTGGCACTGTCCGGATAACTGTCGTGCTGAAATCCGGCCAGACTTTCTGTGGGATCCACGGCGTCGGTCAGAATGCGCTCCGCAAACGGTGCCAGACCGGCCTCCCGGGCCTGCAGGGCTTTGCTGGTCTTGCGGGGACGATACGGCAGATAAATGTCTTCCAGCTGGCTTTTCTGGCTGGCAGCCTCCAGCTGGGCCTTAAGTGCCGGACTGAGTTTGCCCTGACTCAGCAGGGATTCAAGAATTTTGTCGCGGCGGTCGTTGAGTTCACGCACATACAGCAGGCGGGCTTCCAGCGCACGTAGCTGGGCATCGTCCAGTCCCTGCGTCACTTCCTTGCGGTAACGGGCAATAAACGGCACGCTGGCCCCTTCGTCCAGCAGGCGAATCGCGGCCTCAATCTGGGCTGGCTGTACGGACAATTCCTGGGCGAGCTGGCTGGCCAGTGCAGTCATGCAAAAATTCCTGTGTTGAGGGAGCCGCTTGTGCGGGAGAAAAAGGGGAAAAAATCAGGCGCGCCATTATACGGTGAGGGCAGCCTTATGCTGAATTATTTTTCCAGCCTCACCGCGCAGTTTCCTGCCGTCTTGCCGGACACAACACTGCAGTGCGGCAATACCGTCATCCGCTGAAGTACTGGCAGAATGCCAACTGCCTGTATTCCTGTATGGTTTTGGTATCGTGACGGTGTTCTAGCGCGCCATAGACTGCAAGCCCTTAATAAAAATCGCGTATGCTCCAGTAACATTGACTGGTCTCGGCCAGTGGCAAGTCCTTTTGCGCCGTAGCACACGCCTGAGCACAGGATTGCCCGACCGCTGAGACATGACTGGAAGGCAGCGTCAGCCCATGAACTGACTGACTGTCAAGGAGAAACACATGAGTCTGGTGGTGCCTGCTGAGGAAACCAACCCACGTCCAATGACCGACCGAATTGAGCGGATACTGGTTGTCGACGATGACGTTCGCCTGCGCACCCTGCTTCAGCGGTTTCTGGAGGATAAGGGCTTTATCGTCAAAACGGCCCATGACGGTACCCAGATGGATCGTCTGATGCAGCGTGAACTGTTTTCGCTGATCGTGCTGGATTTTATGTTGCCGGTGGAAGATGGCGTCAGTATTTGTCGGCGACTGCGCAACAGTGGCATTGATACGCCGGTGATCATGCTGACCGCTCGCGGCAGTGACAATGACCGCATAGCCGGACTGGAAGCCGGTGCGGATGATTATTTGCCCAAGCCATTCAATCCCAATGAATTGCTTGCCCGTATCCGTGCGGTACTGCGCCGGCAGGTACGGGAAATTCCCGGCGCACCCAGCCAGCAGATGGAAGTAGTCAGTTTTGGCCCCTGGTCGCTGGATCTGTCAACACGCACCCTGACCCGCGAAGGCCAGATCGTCACCCTGACTACGGGGGAATTTGCCGTGCTGAAAGCCCTGGTTCAGCACCCCCGTGAGCCGCTTACCCGTGACAAGCTGATGAATCTGGCGCGTGGCCGTGAGTGGGGCGCCATGGAACGCTCAATCGATGTACAGGTATCGCGGCTTCGCCGACTGGTTGAGGAAAACCCCGCGCGGGCACGCTATATCCAGACGGTCTGGGGTGTGGGCTATGTCTTTGTGCCGGATGGTGCGGAGTAAGGCGCATCACTGCGGATTGTGCCCACCGTGCTCACTGGATTTCTAAATAGCTTGCGCCAACGACTGAGCCAGCCCTGGCTCTCTGAACGGCAGGCCGACTGGCTGGATCGCCGTATTGACGCCCTCAAGCCGCGGTCTACTGCCTTGCGTACCACGCTACTGGTATCGCTGGTCAGTTTGTTTAGCCTGTTAATGTCGCTGGCTTTTTTCTGGCGCACGCTGTATTTGCCCGAATTGCGGCAACACGCGCATTATTTGGCCATTGAGCTGGCGCTGCTACGTGAATCCGAACAACAGGTGATGATTGATCCTTTTGCCCTGGACATTCACGAGTGGATTCTGGAGCGCATCGGGGTCGAGATGATTCGCGATCCCACGGAATTCCCCGACACGCACGACAAGGTGGTCGCAGAATTTTTTACCCAGGAACTGGAAGTCGAGCTGAGCCGCGAGCTGAACGAAGAAGTCACGGTCTACTTTGAATTCAAACCCATCCCACAGCTGTGGATCCACTTTCCGTCACTGGGTCAGGTGTGGATTCGGGAGCCGCTGACGTTTTACGCGCAATACAGCAAGGAACTGATCATCGGCTGGCTGCTCGGCATTCCGCTGATTACCTCGCTGATCACCCTGACGCTGGTACGGCAGCTCAATCGTCCCTTGCGGCGGCTACAACTGGCCGCACAGGCCTATACCCGCAACAAATCCGCCCCCATGCTCAGTACCGATCGTGGGCCGGTGGAAATTCGTCAAGTCAATGAAGCCTTTAACCACATGATCAGCTCACTGGATCAGGCGGCACAGGAGCGCACGATCATGCTGGCCGGTATTTCGCATGATTTGCGGACGCCGCTGACACGCATGCGCCTGACCGCGGAGTTTCTGGAAGAAGATTTTCGGGAAGGGCTGATTTACGATATTGATGACATGGACGCCATTCTGGAGCAATTCATTTCCTATATGCGGGATGGCTCGGATGAGGCGATTCATCTCACGGATTTGAATGCGATTTTTCAGGAATTGATTGTTCAGTTCAAACCCACCCAGATTATTTATCAGCCGCAGCTGCTGCCGCTGATTCCCTTACGCTCCCTGTCGATCAAACGGATGATCGCCAATCTGATCAACAACGCCCGCCGCTATGGAGCCGAACCCATTTACGTGTCGGCCAGTCTGATGGGCAAACAGGTCATGATCACGGTGCGCGACAGTGGCCAGGGCATCCCCGAGGAGGCCATGGAGGCCCTGATGCAGCCATTTGTACGAGGCGAATCTGCCCGTACCTCACAGGGAACGGGGCTGGGTCTGGCGATTGTGAAACGGATTGTCGAACGCCACGGCGGCAACCTGACCACCCGCAATCACCCGGAAGGCGGGCTGGAAGTCACCATTGCCCTACCGATCACCCTGCAGGCCAGCACCGCTTAAGCAAAGCCTACCTTAGCGACGGGAAGGTTTGGCAGGGGGTGCCAGCGCGGCGATTTGCTCCCGCAGCACGGTCAGGGCGGTTTGCAACATCGGGTCATTGGCTGGTGGTACCGATGTTGTCGATGCAGATGTTGATGCAGGGGCTGATAGTGGTGTCGATACGGCAGCAACGCTACTTGCAGCAGGCATCACTGGCTCCAGTGCAGTCACGTCGGGCTGAATTCCTTTGCCTTCAATCAGCCGATTGTGCGGCGTGTAATAATGCGCGACGGTGAGCTTGATCGCGCGGCCATCACCCAGCGGCCAGAGTTTTTGCACCGAACCCTTGCCATAACTCGGCTCACCGACAATTTTTGCCCGTCCATGATCCTGCAAGGCACCTGCCAGCACTTCGGAGGCGGACGCCGAATAATGATTCTGCAGCAAGACCACCGGTATGCCGCTGAAGGTTTCTGGTGGAATGGCCTGATAACGCTGATCGGGCTCACCACGACCCTGCGTCGACACAATCATGCCTTCTGCAATAAAAAAATTGGCGATTTCGACGGCGGCAGACAGCAAGCCGCCCGGATTATCCCGCACATCCAGCACCACGCCCTTTAACTGATTGCGCCGGTAAACCGGCTCCAGACTGCTGCGGATCTGTTTACCCGATTGCGCCTGAAAGGCATTGATCTGTACCACCAGGATGCCATCCGGCTGCGGGATCACCCGTACCGCATTGTCCTCTGGCAGAGCACGCACCACCCGGACTTCCTGGGGATGACGGCCTGCCTGACTGACACTCAGGCGTACTGTACTGCCGACAGGGCCACGCAGTAACTGCTGAATGTCCCGCTCCACCAGATTGCGCACGGATTTGCCATCAATCTTGTGCAACAGCTGACCGGCCTGCAAGCCCGCCCGCGCTGCCGGCGACCCTGCTGGCACCGTACCGATTTGCCAGGGGGTATCGGTCTGAACCACCGGCGTCACACTCAGGCCCGTTTCGGCGATTTCCCCTTCGGTAAAATTGACCAGCGTTTCATAACTGCGGGTGTCGAGGTAATCCGAATAAGGATCGAGCCGCGACAACAGGCCACTCAGGGCATTATCAAACAGCTCCTGATCGGTAACCGGCCGCACAAAGTTTTGTTTGACCTTTTCAAACACACCGACAAAACGGCGAATGTCTGCGACCGATACGGCATCCGCGTCTTTGGTGTCAGAGTCATTGGTATCAGCGCCTTTGGTATCAGCGCCTGTTACCCGAGAAGCAGTTGCCGGGGAAGAAGAAGCACCGGAATTGGCGGCAATGACTGGACTGGCGGCAGGCGCTGCCATGGCCGACGCACCTGGCAGACAGGCTAGAAGGGTCAACCACCACGTTAACAGCCGAATCCGGCCTAGCGATACCCTCATGCCGACGCAGCCAGCAGCAGCGAGGTTCCGGTCATTTCGGTGGGAACCGGTAAATTCATCAATTGCAGCAGGGTCGGCGCCACATCGGCCAGCACGCCCCCTTCCCTGACGCGGACAGCCTGCTGACCGACATAAATCAGCGGGACCAGTTCGGTGGTGTGCTGGGTATGCACCTGACCGGACGCATAATCCATCATTTGTTCGACATTGCCATGATCTGCGGTGATCAGCATTTCGCCTTTCATCGACTGCACCGCCTCGTACACCCGTCCCAGACACTGATCCAGCGTTTCAACGGCTTTTACCGCCGCACTGAACACGCCCGTGTGGCCGACCATATCGCCATTGGCATAGTTGACGACCAGCAAATCAAACTCCCCGGAACGAATCGCCGCCACCAGTGCATCGGTGACTTCCAGCGCACTCATTTCGGGTTTCAGGTCATAGGTGGCAACATCGGGGGATTTGATCAGGATGCGTTTTTCGCCGTCGTAGGGAGCCTCGCGGCCACCACTGAAAAAGAAGGTCACATGCGCGTATTTTTCGGTTTCACTGATACGCAATTGGGTTTTACCGAGCTGGGACAGATAGTCACCCAGTGAATTGCGCAGGTCTTCCGGCTGATACGCCACCGACAAGGGAATCCGCTCCGAGCGCAGGCTGGCCGAATAGCGGGTCAACATGACGTAATGGCTCAGGGCGGGCCACACGGTGCGCTCAAAGCCACTGAAGGTATCTTCGACCAGCGCGCGGCTCAGCTCCCGCGCCCGATCGGCCCGGAAATTCATAAAGACAACGCTGTCACCATCGGTGATCGGGGTAGCGCCGCTCAGCAGAGTGGTTTTGACAAATTCATCACTTTCACCGGCAGCATAGGCCGCCTGTAAGCCTTCAGCCGCCGTGCCTGCATTGCGGACGGCCACACCCTCGGTTAGCAGGCGATAGGCCGCTTCGACCCGATCCCAGCGTTCATCACGATCCATCGCATAGTAACGGCCACACAGCGTGGCAATCTGCCCGTTGCCCGTACCACCGTTTGCCATGGCCTGCTGATTGGCGCTACTGAGTGCGGCTTCCATGGAGGCCAGATAGCCCTCGGCGCTTTTGGGCGGAGTATCGCGGCCATCGAGAAAGGCATGCAGCTGGACGCGTGCACCACGCAAAATCGCCATGCGGCACATGGCTTCCAGATGCGATTGATGCGAATGCACACCGCCATCGGACAACAACCCCATTACCTGAACGGTTTTACCCTGGCGAATGGCATCCTCCACTGCGGCCACCAGTGCGGGATGCTGCTCAAACTCACCCTCGCGAATGGCTTTGGAAATACGGGTCAACTCCTGATACAGCACCCGGCCAGCACCCAGATTCATATGGCCCACTTCGGAGTTGCCCATTTGCCCGTCTGGCAGACCGACATCCTCGCCCGAGCCCGAAATCAGGCCATTGGGGTGCAGCTGGCGGATGCGATTCAGGTTTGGCGTGTGGGCGGCCAGAAAGGCATTGTCCTGCGTGTCTTCACGATGACCGACGCCATCCAGAATCACCAGTACATGCGGAATGCGAACCGTTGCCCCAGAGGAGCTGACAGCAGGAGTTTGGGGAGCAGACATAGGACACCTGAGGTAAAACCGGCACGGGGCGGCTCATTCATCCACCCCGTGCGATCCATAAATGGTCTAAAACCGTCATGGTAGCGGTAGCGCGGCGGCCGGACAATTGCCATCACGTAGCCTGGGCCCATTTTTTCAAGAGTCTCAGGGGCGACTTTTGCCATTAATACTCATTTTTTAACCTTCAATCATTCATTTTTCAAAAAATCATGACAAAAGATGCCAATTCACTCTAGACTTTAAGCCGCAGGCAATAATCTCTAGTTCATGCCTGCGAGGCTTAGCCAGGCAAATCCTAACGAGCATCACCCGCCTGTCACCAGCCCAACACAAAACGACCAACGAACAGCCTCAAGGCAAAGCCCAACCGGGCCCTGCCGGATCAAGATTTGGGTGTCTTATGTTTGAAGCAGCAACCATTAGTGGCGGCATGGTAGAACTCATCCAGCGCTACTGTACACAGTATCAGCTGACGGTACCCATTCAATGCACCAAATACACCATCAATGATCGGCTGCCCCAGCGCACCTTTCAGGATATGCTGTCGTGTATTCAGAGCCAGCAGCCACAGGTTTCAGGTCTCGGCCTGCAGATTGGCGCGATGGCCCAGACCCGCGATACCGGGGTGATTGGCTATCTGAGCAGCTCCTGTGAAACCCTGTGGGAAATGATGCTGCGCTTTACGCGCTATAACCGCCTCGCCTATGACGTCAATGACATGTCGATTGACTACCATGACGACATGATCGAAATCAGCTGGGATGTGGATCGCATTCGCCCCACGCTGATTCACGATGAAACCATGCTGGCGCTGTTTCTGACCCTGATGCGCCGGATCGTGGATGATCCCAATTTATCGTTTGCCCGGGTGCATTTTTTGCATCAGCGCCCTGCCAATAGCCTGCAGCGGGTGTACGAACAATTTTTTGGCTGTCCGGTTCAGTTTGGCGATACCCATACCCGGATTTGTCTGCCGATCAGCGTACTCAACATGCCGCTGTCCTATTCCGATCCTGCCCTGAAAAACATCCTGGAACGTCAGGCGGAAGCCTTGCTGCAGGCCCTGCCGGTACTGGATCATTTTCATGAAGAATTACGCAAAACGCTGATCAGTACGCTGCATGGGGGTGAACCCACCCTCGAAATCATCGCTAACCGGATGCACCTGTCCGTACGCACCTTGCAGCGCCGCCTGACCGAGCGGGATCTCACGTTTCAGACCGTATTATCGCGCACCCGGCAAACACTGGCCGAGCAATACTTGCAGGACGATTCCCTGACCCTGGCCGACATTGCCTTGCTTTTGGGATATTCCGA
>CAUJHL010000071.1 GCA_963204705.1 Pseudomonadota bacterium
GGAGGCAGAATAATGAGCATCACTTTTGACGAAGCCTTCGACCGTTTGATCGGCCATGAAGGCGGATTTACCAAAAATCCCAATGACCCGGGAAACTGGACTGGCGGCAAGACAGGGATAGGGAAACTGGTCGGCACAAAGTACGGCATTGCGGCCAATACGTACCCGCTGCTGGACATCCCAAACCTGACGCTAGAGCAAGCCAAGGCAATCTACAAAAAAGATTGGTGGGATAGAGTGCAGGGCATTGATCCGGCGATCATTTATCAGGTCTGGGATTTTGCGATCAATGCGGGTATGGGAAGGGCGGTGCGCGAGCTGCAAGCGGCGGTAGGCGTTAAAGCTGATGGCTTTTTTGGCGCTGAATCGCGCAAAGCAGTTAATGCGCGGCCAGTGGCTGACGTGATCTTGCTACTCAGTGCAGCAAGGCTCAATTTTTATACCGGCCTGTCCGGCTGGGATAGATACGGCAAGGGCTGGACGCGGCGGGTTGCCAGTAATCTACAGTACGCGGCGGGGGATTGTTGAACTACTCTCTGCCACGCCAAATATCAACCTGGTCGCAGTACCACTGCATCATCTCACGTCGCTGACCGAGCATATCAGCGTGATTGTAAACACCCGCCCAAAACTATTTTGCAAACGGTTGTAAATAAAAAAACCTGTGCTAGGGCAGGGCGACATTGACACATGCCAAGCGGATTTCGTTTAGCACTGAAATCGCGCTTGGTAGGGCTAGGTAATCGCGTACATAATCATGTACATATGTTTTCATTCAATGGTTTTTATATTAAGCAACTTTTTATTTTTAAACGTTTTTTATATATTTTTGGTCATCAGCCATATGGATGACTGATACTGAGTAACATCACGTCTTTAGCAAAAAGGGCAGTGGTGAGCTGCCTTTTTTTATTGGGTTTTAATTTTTTATACAAGATCGCTGATCAATGCGATAGAGCGCTAAAGGCTACTAACAATTTTGATTAAGGGGATAATGTCATGGACTATAGTTTGGATGCGTTTGAGGGGGATGTGTGCAACACAGTACGGCTGACTCGCTGCTGCGTTAGCCACCCGCAAATCAGCCGCCGCATGGTTAGTGCAGGTTAGTTCATATGCTTTACGACCATCGCCAATGGTTACATTCGATAAAGCCGTTGGGTTGGGGGTGTAAAATCCTCCAGTGTAGTCATTCAGAATGATTGGATGCACTTGTGGATCACAGGTCTCTTTTTTGATCAGCGGAAAATCTTTCAAAGGTAGCCCAGTTTTGTCGCGAACGTTACGGCTCATGGCTTGCGTCCAAGCTATGCCATCTTTCCATTGAATGGTGTTTCGGGACAGATCAAACTGATCTAAAGTATTCCAAACAAATTGATCATAAGTAAAAGGAATGTAGTCTAGAACATTACCTTGGGCGTACTCGGGAAATTTTTCCCAATTCTTAAGACAGATAAGACCCTGAAAGGCTTTAACGGTATTGCCTTCAGCATCAAGCACAGTTGGATTGCCTGTGCTATCGGACTCCAAGGACTGAACCACATTGATCACATCGTCAGCACGTTAAGCATTGATGTCAGTTTTTAAAGGTAGAAATTACCTGTTGTTTGGATTAGGAAAACATTCCCATCTCTGAGTTACTGCTTCTACCATTTTGGCCGTTCTCCACGTTTGGCGTGTAGGGCGAAATGATGTTATGAATGGCTATAGAACCCTAGAACAAGTGAGTTTCCGCTAGAACATGTTGACATCCCCCTTTATGCAGACTGGCTTTTGGCAGGCATTAGCGGATAACCGGCTGATTGGCGAAGGCTCCCGCTGGCCGATGACGCGCCTTGAGGCCGATGGTCACGCCATGCCTGTGTTCTTACGTCATGATCATCGCGGGGAATACGTGTTCGATCAGGGCTGGGCACAGGCAGCACAGCGTGCAGGGCTGGACTATTACCCACGCTGGGTCACTAGTGTCCCGTTCAGCCCGGTTCAGGGTCCACGAGTCTGGCCTGCTGAGGGAAAAAGTTATTCGGATGCTATCCTCGCTCTGGCACCGGTACTTCGGGAACACCAGATCGCATCACACGCCAGCAATTGGCATTTGTTATTTGCCGATGACACCACGCGAGCAGGATTTCTTGAGCATCTGCAGTTGCCCCTGATTCAGCGGCTGGATTGTCAATTTTTCTGGGAAGATCAGGACTACGGGGAATTTGATGGTTTTCTGGCGGCCTTGACGGCTAAGCGGCGCAAATCCATTCGTAGTGAACGTGCCAAAGTCATCGCCCAAGGCATTCAGTGTCGCTGGCTTGAGGGGAGTCAGATAGACGCTTCACACTGGTCATTTTTTTATCAATGCTATGCCATGACCTATCGGGTGCGGGGCCAGCAACCCTATCTTTCCCTAGGATTTTTTCAACAACTGGGACAGACACAGCCAGAGTCGCTGGCCCTATGTCTGGCGGAAAGCGATACAGGTGCAGTCGCTGCAGCATTGTTTTTTAAGGATGACACCACGCTCTATGGCCGTTATTGGGGCTCACTTGCTGAGGTAGATTGCCTGCATTTTGAGGTCTGTTACTATCAGGGGATTGAGTACGCGCTGCGCCACGGATTGTCCGGCTTTGATCCAGGTACACAGGGCGAGCACAAATTGATCCGTGGATTTGCCCCTCGGCTCAGCTGTTCGCTGCATTATGTGCAGCATGAAGGCTTGCGGGAGGCGATTGCCGCGTATTGCGTCCGTGAAAACGAGCACGTAAAGCGTTATGCGGAAGCGGCTCGGGAGGCTTTACCCTTTAAGCAGTTGGCGTAAACTAGCAGTCTGCCTTTTCCCTTGTGTCCATCTCCTTATGGTTTCCGATTCTCTTTCGCCTGTTGTTTTGCCTGTTTCTCGCGCTATTTTTTTGTCTAAGCCATGATTCATATCATTTTGTTTGAGCCGGAGATTCCGGGCAATACCGGCAATATCATTCGTCTGTGTGCCAATATTGGTGCGGCTCTGCATTTGATTGAGCCGCTGGGCTTTGAGATGGAAGATCGTTTGTTACGGCGCGCCGGACTGGATTATCACGAATGGGCGAGGGTGCAGCGCTGGTCAGCATTATCGGATTGTCTGGAAGCGCTAACACAGCAAGGGGTCACCGCGGTATTTCCCTTGACCACCAAAGGACACAGCCTACCGTGTGAACAGGAGTTGAATCGACCGATTGCCCTACTGTTTGGGCCGGAAAGCCGGGGCCTGCCGCAATCCGTGCGCGAGCTATTTCCAGAAAATCACTGGCTACGCCTGCCCATGCAGGCCGATAGCCGCAGCCTGAATCTGTCGAACGCTGTGGCCGTCATGGCCTATGAAGCATGGCGGCAGCAGGGTTTCTCGGGCTGTCGCTGAGAATTTCCGGATTGCATAACTGGATAAACGTACGGGCAAATCCCCGCAATAAATGCCCCTTGCGAAAGGCGATCCAGGTCGTGTTTTTACCAAAGAAATCTACCGGAATCTGGCTCAGCCGCTGATCCTGTTCCGGGTCAAAGGCAGGCCCGGCAATGATGCCAATACCCATGCCCAGTGCCACGTAGGTTTTGATCACGTCAGCATCCAGCGCCGACAGTACGATGTCCGGTGTCAATCCCGCCTGCTGGAAGGTACGATCAATCCGGCTTCGTCCGGTAAAACCATCGTGATAGGTAATCAGCGGCCATTGGCAAATGTCACTCAACGTGAGTACGGACTGGCCAGAAGCTGAAAGCTGGCTCAATGGATGGTCACGCGGGGCAATCACACAGTGTTGCCATTCATAAAAGGGTAAACTGACCAAAGCAGCATCCTCCGCCAGCACTTCAGTCGCAATGCCAATATCGGCGTCACCTGCCAGCACCAGCTCACGGATTTCATTTGGGTCAGCCTGTTTTAAGGCTAGATGCACTTTGGGAAATTGTTGCTTGAAGGCAGCGATGGGTTTTGGCAGGGTATAACGCGCCTGGGTGTGCGTGGTGGCGATGGTGAGCTGGCCCTGATCCGCCTGTCGCAGATCCTGCGCGATGCCTTTCAGATTCTCGCTGTCCTGAATGATCCGGTTGATTATGGGCAAAATGGCCTGACCACCTTCCGACAGTCCCAGCAAGCGTTTGCCATGGCGCTGAAACAGGGACATGCCCAGTTCGTGCTCCAGATCCTTGATGTGCTTGCTCAAACCGGATTGTGAGGTACACAGGGTGTCTGCGGCTTTGCTGAGATTAAACTCATGGCGCACCGTTTCACGTAAAATGCGTAATTGCAATAAAGTCATGATCTGGCGTTCCAGTGCCCTTTAGGCTGAACACGGGTGAACGGGAGAAATCGCATGTCGCCATTATCAATTCAACTGTGGATCCATGGCAACTATCAGGCTTCCGTGGGCAGCGGTGAACCGGCTCCCCCTTGCGGCGTATCGGTATTCGATCGCGGATTGCAGTATGGTGACGGATTGTTTAGCACGGTGCGTGTCGAAAACGGCGTACCGCAACTCTGGAGCTACCATCAGCAACGACTGGCAAAAGGCGTGCAGGCCCTTGGCATTCCCTTAGACCTTGCTCAGCTTCAGGCCACTATCCAGACACTGCTGGACCGTTTACGGCAGGGTGGACATACCAATGGCGTGCTCAAATTGCTGGTCAGTCGCGGCGTAGGCCGTCGTGGCTATTTGCCGCCTGAGCATCCGGAGCCACTACTGATTAGCTACTGGCAGGACATGACTTTTCAACCACCGACCCCCATAAGTGTGGGTCTACTGGACAATCGGCTAGGGTTGGTGACGCCAAAGCTGTCGGGTTTAAAGACGCTCAACCGGCTGGAACAAATTGTGTTAAGGCAGGAGCTGGCGCAGCATGCCGACTGGCAGGAGGCTCTGGTCTGCGATGTGCTTGGCTATCTGCGTGAAGGGGTCAGTAGCAATCTGTTCTACAGGCTAAAAGGTTCCGAGCGTTGGTACACGCCGGATAGTACACTTGCCGGTATTGAGGGTGTCTATCGGGCATGGCTGCTGGATGAATTTGAGCAGAAGGCGATACCCTTTGCCGTTACTCAACATCGGCTATTGGAGCCATTGTCTCTGTTCCATGCGCTTGAAAATCCGGCGACCGAGCTGATTGAACTGGATAAGATTGACAGTCTGTTTTTCTGTAATGCCCTGTCAGGAATGGTTCCGGTGGGTCAGCTGGCAAGCGATAATGGCCGCCTTGAGCTGAATCTTTCGCCCGTAAATGCCCTGATCAGGCAAATAAGGCAAGGAGCTTAGTGTTTTAATCGGAGACTTTTTACTCAAAATCCAAGGGATGGCCGATGCAGGGGAGTAGGCCGAAATTTGCCCCATGCGTTTCAGGGTGTCTCCTGCTATAGTTCGGCGGCTTGCCCAGCGCAAGGCACTTTATCGTAGACCAAACAGATGATGAACACACAGGAAGCAGTCGCGTGTCCGATCCCAAATCCAGATCACCCAAACTCGCAAAGGCTTCTCAAAAATCCAAAGCGCCAGCCCGAAAGTACCCGGCAAAATCGGGGGCAAAAAACACGAGTCGTAACACTGGGACTCAACGACAGCGCGGCAATTCAAGTCCAAAGCCTGCTAGCTTAAAGTCCACCACACAAGTGAATGCCTCCGGCTGGATTAAACTGGCTCTCCTCGCAGTCGCGGTCGCCGTCGTGCTCTGTCTTGGGATGATGTGGGTTGCCCTGTTTAAACCGATGCCACTTCAAAAAACCACCCTGCTGACCATTCGGGAAGGCCAAACCTATAATGGCCTGATTCGCCAGATGGCCGACAAAGGCTGGATTCGATTTCCCTTGGTGCTGAAAGTCTATACCCGGCTGATGTCACCGGGCTCGCTGAAAGCAGGCGTATATGAAATTCCGGCAGCGCAAACACCGGCCAAACTGATCGCCCTGCTGGGCAATGGCAAGCTGGCACGACTCAATCGTGTCACGGTGATCGAGGGGGCAAACTGGCGGCAACTCAGTGCAAAATGGAAAGCCGACTACGCGATTGAGCAAAAATGGCTCTTGCAGCCAGAGGCGATGATTGCCCAACAGTTGGGGATTAAGGGTAACTCCATAGAAGGCTGGCTGAGCCCCGATACCTATTATTTTGCTCAGGGGACTGAGGACAGCCAAATTCTGAAAACGCTGTATCAGGCGCAAAAAAAGACGCTCGATACCGCCTGGCTGAAACGCAGTGCTGGATTGCCTTATAAAACACCGTATGAAGCGTTGATCATGGCGTCGATTGTCGAAAAGGAAACGGGCATCGCCTCAGAGCGTCCGGAGGTAGCCGCGGTGTTCATCAATCGCTTGCGATTGGGCATGCGACTACAGACGGATCCCACGGTGATTTACGGTATGGGCGCCAATTATCAGGGCAATATCACCCGCACCGACCTTCAAACGCCTACGCCATGGAATACTTATCAGATCAATGGCTTGCCGCCCACACCGATCGCCATGCCCGGTAAAGCCGCTATCGAAGCAGCCTTGCACCCGGCCAATACGCCGGCACTTTACTTTGTCGCCAGTGGCACTGGTGGGCATGTATTTAGCGACACGCTGGAGCAGCATAATAAAGCGGTTGCGCGCTACCTAGCTCTGGGCCGCTTAAAACGGCAGCAAGCTGCAGCTCAGAGTACCGAGCCATGAGTGCCGATATGGTGCACCATCCCAGATTTATTAGCCTTGAAGGCACCGAGGGCGTCGGTAAATCCACCCTCATTCAGGGGCTGACTCAGGTGTTGCAGTCTCAGGGACTGACGGTTCTGTGTACGCGCGAACCCGGCGGCACACCATTAGCGGAAAAAATACGCAGCTTGTTATTGGCAACTGATGAGGAAGTGCCCTGTGTTGCTACCGAATTACTCTTACTGTTTGCTGCACGGGCACAGCATTGCCATGAAGTGATTTTACCCGCGCTCGATGCTGGCAAATGGGTCATTTGCGACCGCTTTGTGGATGCCAGTTACGCGTATCAATGTGGCGGTCGTGGGCTGGATTCCGGCTTATTAGATCGGCTGTGTGCGGATTTTGTTCCGGTAATGCCTTCGCTCACCTTGTGGCTGGACGCACCGGTAGCAATGGGTCTGCAGCGGGTACGAGGTCGAAACGCGCTGGATCGGTTTGAACAGGAAAAACAGGGCTTTTTTGACCGTGTGCACGCCGTGTATCAAGCACGTGCACTGGCGGAACCTGAGCGGATTCAGCGGATTAATGCTGAGGAGGACGCGGCTGGTGTGCTTGCCCAGGCAAGTAGCCATCTGGGCAAGCGTATCACTGCAAGTCAGTAATCGACAGTTAAAAAACCATTAAATCAATGACTTAAGGAAAGATTGCTTACTTATGCGTGGCAGCGTGGTGCGCGTTGTTGTCGCCCTTACAGTGCTCGGCAGGAGGACTACGGCCATCGTCATGGCAATGCATCATACCGCTGCTGCCCATGCCACGCATGGATTGGCACCCCGTCATCAAGCTGACGACAGCAATGCTCGCGATCATCAGTTTGGCTCGCTTGGCACCAACGTTTTTGGGACTGGTTTGGTTCATGTTAATTTGTTTCATAACAGCTCTCCGAAATTTAACACAACTGGCTTGTAGAAAATGGGTCATCACAGTTAACAGTCCTTTACGCCTGATTTCCTTTACAACAAATGCAATACGATAAACACAGTAGGAGAAATCAAGTAAGGCACAATAAGGTAACTCGATATAACCAGCCCAAGTGTTGACCAAATGTATGTGTCATTAAACATTGATAGAACTATTGTCAAATCTGGTGTTCAGTCCACTTAAGCGGCGTTCTGTTTGATTTCCACTCCATCTTTAAACTTGATGCCTGTGATGACTTTGTTCAGGTCTTCAAAGCCGCGTAAACGACGCCAGTTCTGCTCGGCACCTTGCC
>CAUJHL010000072.1 GCA_963204705.1 Pseudomonadota bacterium
TGTCTTGAGACCTAATGGGGGTTTCCCTTAAGATTCACGTAACAGTACCCAGACCGCTGGCTCCATCCTGAGTGGAGTTACGTCTGGGTCATCTTTTTTGTGCATAATGATAAATACACCACCCAAGCCATTTCAGGATTACCCAGAATTAATTGACCTGCTCAAGAAGCGGGGTATGATTATTTCCTGCGAGTGCAAAGCTAAGCGTAAACTAGCGCAGATCGGGTATTACCGTTTGAGTGGTTACTGGTTTCCATGCCGTCAGATCGCACGAGATGGCCAAGGTAATCCCCAAATTGTAATACAGCCTCATATGCTTGAGAGGCTTAATCAGTTTGAAGCGGGAACTGACTTTGAGAGTATCATTAGACTGTACTTATTTGATAAAAAGCTGCGGTTGCTTTTGTTGGATGCCATTGAACGTATAGAGATTTTTTTTAAAAACTTAATAGCACATGACCTGGGTCGGCTGCATGCCGAGGCTCATACTCAAGACAGTTTTATACACACAAAATTCATCAAGAATGGCATATGGTCAAAATGGCAGAAACGCGCAGAAGATCAACTCGGGCGCCATGAAAGTGACAGCTACATGTGGCATCGTCGGAAAGGACTAGCCATGCCGATTTGGGTGGCCACGGAAAGCTGGGATTTTGGACAAATGTCTAAGTATTTTAGCTTGTTAAAAGGCACTCATCAAAACCGGCTGGCAAGGCAACTTGATATCAATAATAGTCGAGACTTAATAGCATGGCTCAGGGAAATCAACACACTGCGAAACCAATGTGCTCACCACGCTCGGGTATGGAACCTCAGAAAAAATCAGGCAATGCCGCTTCTGGGACGAGCGATGACTTCATTTGAAGGGTTTGAGCGTTCTCAGCGTTTATTGGTTTTTATTGATGGTATTTCATATTTGCTATCGAGAATCAGCCATAACTCGGAGTGGTCTATTCAAATGGATGAACATCTAAAAACATTTCCTAAAGGGTTGCCTAACTGCAGTTTGAGAAACATGGGCGGTATTGCTTAGGCTAAAGGCCATTGTAAGTGGGGTGATCTAATCTACCTTATTCAATCTCAAGGATCGCGAGAACACGCAGCAACTACAAGCCGATAATTCAATTTTTATATACCGCCGCTACTCTGTTCTATCTCAACCTATCCCCCGACGATTTTTTCCACCCGGACAGGCACGTATTTATGGTACGGCGTGCGAGAAAGGGGGTCGCAAGCGGCAGCGGCGGTCAGCCGATTGATTTGAGGGCCGACGGGGTCGGCAGAGCCTTCACGCTGACCATAGCCATGCGGTAGGCTGGCTGTGCCCGGGCGCAGGGTGTCATTGAGTTCTACCACCACCTCCACCTGACCCGTTGCCGACACACAGCGGGCGCGTTCACCCTCTGCAAGCCCCAGCTCAGCGGCATCCTCGGGATGCATATGCAGTGCGCCATGCGGGTCTACTTTGCGCCAGCGAGGATCACGGTAAATCTGATTGGCGTTGTAACTACGACGTTCCCCAGCGGCAAGAACGAGTGGAAACTCCGCATTGGTCAGAGTTTTTTCATCAGTCAGTTCCGCCAGTTCGGCCAGCATCTCTGGGATGGCCAGATGAATGCGTTTGTCCGGCGTGCGCACCAGTGTCCACACGTCTTCATACCGGTGTTCGCTAAAAATCATGCCGGAGCGGCTGGACAGGATACTCTGAAACAAGGCACTACCAAGCGTCAGGCGATTGCCCCGATGCCCGGCGCGACGCACTGCTTCGCCATGGCGCTGGGAGTATTGCAGGGAAAGTGGCAACAAGGGAGCGGCGGCGGCGGCACCGTCCGCTAACACCGGACCTAGGGTGCGGTACAGCACCGAGGCCGCATAAGGAATCAGCGATTTTTTGCGGGCAAACGTCGCCGCGAGGGCTGCCATATAGCCAAGATGACGGCCCTGAGCGGGTTCATGGCGGGCAATGCGGCTCAGCACCGGAAACGCTCTGGGCAGTACGCCCATGGCTTCCAGTAGTCGGGTATAAATTTCGGGCTCGGGCAAGGTGTTGGCATGAACCGGAAAGAGCGGATGGCGCAAATGAAAGCCATTGCGTGGAAATTCCAGATTAAAACCAGTGAATTCCCATTTTTCAAACTGCGAGGCCGCAGGCAGTACATAATGCGCCAGTCGGGCAGTTTCGGTGAGGGCCACATCCACCACGACTAGCAATTCCAGTGATGCAAACGCCTGTTCCAATGCGTTGGTGTCAGGCCAGGTCAGTAGCGGGTTGCAACTATCGACCATCACGGCGCGAATTCGGTGCTCACCCGCTTTCAGGATTTCATCCGGCAAAATATTTGGTGGAAAGATCCCGGCAATCGGGAACATCTGGTGATACACACTGCGGCGAATGCCGGCTTTACGCTCATCGGTATGGCTGAGGATTGGTACCAGCGAGGCGTGCAGGTTATTGCCGCCCTTAATGCCAAAATTGCCGGTGATCAGGTACAGCAGTTTTTCCAGATAGCCATTCAGCGTGGTGTGCAGCGTGTGCTGAATACCCAGATCAATCCGCACGCAGGCACTGCGGGCGGTGGCAAAGTCATGCGCCACTTGTTCAACGAGCGCCAGCGGCACATCGGCGCGCGCCACATAGTCGGCGATTGGGATGGCCTTGAGGGCAGCTTCCACCTGGTCAAAACCGGTGCAATGACGGGCCAGAAATTCATGGTCGTGCAAGCCATCGCGCACAATGATTGCCAGTAGCGCACTCATCAAAAACGCATCGGTGCCGGGCTTTAACTGCAGGTGAATATCCGCTTGTTTGGCAGTTTCGGTCAGACGGGGATCAATGACCACCATGGTGCGCTGTGGATCTTTACGTAGATGCTTCAGAGTATCGCGGGCATTGGGAATCCCATGCGACTGATACGGATTGCAGCCAATAAACAACACATAATCCGCGTGCTCAACGTCCTCGGTGGTGTGGCACGTCTGGTGGCCAAACAAACGGCCATTGACCCAGAAGTCACCGGTTTTTTCCTGCCCCAGTGAATTGTAGGCAAAGCGGCTTTTCATGGCCGCCCGTAGCTGGCCCATATAGGCGCCGCCCAGATGATTGCCCTGTCCACCACCGCCCACCGTGGCAAAGGCTGTACCGCCGTGCTGATCGCGGATGGCGAGCAGGCGCTGGGCAATGTCCTTAAGTGCTACTTCCCAGCTGACCGGCACAAATTCGCCATTGGCCTCACGCCGCAGCGGCTGGGTTAGGCGATGCGGATACTGCTGATAATGGGATAGGCGAGCTGCTTTTTGGCAGATATATCCCTGAGTGAGTGGATGCTGTTCATCACCCCGGATCTTGGTCAGTGCATCCCCTGAAATTTCAACACTAAGGCCACAATTGCGCGAACACAGGATGCAGGCGGTGATGTCATGACGTGGTGTCAGCGCCTTATTGCTGTAAGGAGAAGTCGGCTGGGCAAAGGTGGTCATGAGCAAATCCTTGTGACTGGCTGCGTGGGGATGACGTGAGCGCGGCTTATTTTTTGGGAGTGACCCACATGTCGATGTCTGCGGTGAACACTAGCTGTTCTGCGGTATCGTAGATCGCGATATGCACAGGAAAACTGCCGCTCTCACCGGCAGCAGGCAAGGTGCCCGTAGGAGTAGCAACCGCTCGCAAATCGGTCACGGCTTTTTTTAGATACTGAACCTGCATGCCACGTGGAATCCAGCGCTGCTTTGGCGTGACATTGGCATCCGTCAGTAAGCCACCGGACAATTCCGCCATATTGCACAGGGCAATGGCGTGCACCGTGCCCAGATGATTGTGTACGCGGCGTGCGTTGCGAATCCGGACTTCACACTGCTGTGGGGATAAGTGGGAAACCGTTGGGCGGATACTGGCAAAATAGGGCGCTTTGACACCGACAAGTCGGGAATAGAGGGCTTTGCCCAGCGGGGCTTTGGCCAATACCTGATACAACTGCAAGAGGCTGGGCATGAGTGTTCCTTTTTTGGCCAGGGTATTTTCCGATACGTACTAGACCATAAGTGAGCCATCCCCGGCCATGCTTTGACCTGACTGGCGAGTTTTGTTGT
>CAUJHL010000073.1 GCA_963204705.1 Pseudomonadota bacterium
CTGCTCAGGCGCTGCACAGTCTGTGCGGGCTGAGTGACGGTGGCAGCCAGCTGAACCGGCTCGTAGTGATAGCGGGTGATCCGGGTCTCGACATCCCGTGCGCTTTCTGTACGAACGCTCAGCTGGCCCTCAGCCGTATAGTCATACTGTACGCGGTGCAAGGGCTCACCCTGTCTGTCAAGATCGCTGACTTCGGCAATCAGCCCTTCTGGTGTGTACGCATAGCGCCGGTTTACCTGCCCACAGCTGGCACAGCCTGCCCCACGGACATCCAGCAACCGGTAGTCGGTGCCGTGCAATTGCCATTGATAGCGGGTGATCTGACCGAGGCTGTTGGTGAGTATGGTGGTAAAAGGGCGATGGCTCTGGCCGAGTACGCGGAGATCCGTGCGATTGCCCAGTGGTGCGGCTGGGTCAAACTGCAGGCTTACCCGCTCCACACCGCCGGGGTGCTGGCTGAGAATTGCCCGATCCTGCGTGTCGTAGTGCCATTCGGACACGGGCCGAAAGGTGTGGGTGTCGCGATCGTATTCGGCTTTGCCTGTCAGGTTATGCACGTCGCCGCCCTGCCAGCGGGCATCATAGCTATAGCGGGTACGCCTGCCATCCGGCTGGAGGACTTCCCGCAAGTTATGCTGTTTATCCAGAAAATACTGAAATTCGCCCATCGGTGTCTGCACACGCACCTGTGGCAGGCCAAAGCGGGTTTGCTGATAACTGAACAGCAAGCGATTGCCTTGCCCGTTGGTAACACTGAGCAATTCATGCTGCGGCGTATAATGCAAATCCAGCATTTCCCCAGGCTGCGGTTTACCGGCTTGCGAGTTGCCCTTTGGCGTAGCCATTTCCGGACGGATACGCCTCAACAAGGCCAGCCCTTCTGCCAGCGGTGCCTGCGCAGTGGTCTGAGGTCGCTCAAAGGCATACACGCGCTCGCCCCGGTGCCACAGCCACTGGCGGCGATCCAGCGTCTGTTGTACCCAGCCTTCCGAAAGATTCGCACTGACGGCGCGAATCTCATACTGGCCATTGGGTAAGGACACCCGTTGTGGCCGAAAAATGACTGAGCGTCCGGTTCCTTCGCGAATTTGAATCGCTTGTCCGGTATCGTAGAGCCGAATGTTCCAATTGTGGTACCAGCCAAAACCCATCGGCAGATCACGGCGCGCCTGACTGTTGTAGTGGCGGCTCAGGCTCAATCCGGGATAGGCTGGCAGTTCGGGCAGATCGACGGCTTGCTCGTATTTGTTGCCATTCATGACATTAATCGGATTGCCCACGCCGGCATCGGGTTCGGCTTCCCCCAACCCACCACAGGCTTTGGTTGGGCCTTCGGATTGGGTGACCAGCGCAAAGCTGGATTTGGCGAGGGAGCACTGGCTGGTATCGACCACCGCCGCTACTGACAGCCCACTGAGCGCACTCAGTACCGTAACTACAACTGCACTTACTGCCAAACTTATTGTCAGATTTGTCGTCACATTTGCCGCTACTCTTGCCGTACATTTTGGATAATTCATTGCTCTGTTTTTCTTTAAAAATGGTCTGTTAATTCGTTTTACATTCGGATGAGTTGTTGATTAACTCATTAGTTTACATTGATTTTTTGCATTGGTTTTTAGCACTTAATTCACTACCATTTCTTCGGTGGAGCTGCAGCCGATCAGGTTATTCATATCTCCAAACAGGCCGCCGGTACTCCAGCCTGCCTCACCCGTGGCGGTATTCGACCAGGTGAGCGAACTGCCAGTATCCTGTACAGCCGTCATCAGGTCAGCCCCCAGCCCACTGACATTGCCCGTTTTCACGGCGTCATTCAGCGAAGTCTGTAATTTGCTTTTTAACTGATCGACGATCGCCTGTTCTGCCGGTGTCGGGGTATTGCCCGCCTGCCATAAGGAGCCATTCTGATTGACCAGGGTATTCACCAGATTTTCTCCAATCAGAAAGCCCTGTCGGTTCACTGTGGTGGTCGGCAAGCCGCCTTCGATTGCAGGACTGAGCATTTGGGCACTTACGTCCACCGAAATGGGAATGCGATTGGCAGCCATCAGGCGCACGCCAAGGGCATCGCGTTGTCCGGCAAAAAAAGTGGTGATGGCATTGAAGATCGGCGCCATGAGGGGAATGCGTGGCTGATAGCCGTAGGTAATGCGCAATTTCAAGACGTTAGCATCCGCCAGCGATTGCCGTGAGGTCTTGCCGATGAGGGTAGGGTCAGCGGTTCGGAGGGAGTCGTTGGCAATCACCCGGCGTTTTTGACCCGTTTTCCACTCATACAGTTGTTGCAACTTGGGATCGTTCCAGTCGGTAAAAGAACTTTTGGATGGATTGACCAGATGAATGCCGATAAATGGGGATTCCAACAGCTGAATTTCCCGGATCAGTGCCCAGCCCTTTGCAGCCAGCTCCAGTTGGTTTGGCCGAACCGGCTTGCCGACCAGCAAGGGATCCTCGTTATGATCCTGAGTATTGGCATAAAGATTGGTCAGCGATTCCGGGGCATTCAGCGTAGATACACCGCTCACGGTAGGCGTGCTCAGCGTGGTCGGGCTGAAAATGCCTTTTGCCGAAAAATACGGCACCATCCCTTTAAAAAACGCCATCTGGATCCGTGCAGGGTCGGCATTATGAATGGCACCGGCGCGGGCCGCTTCATAGGCGGCATAACTGACGTTGAGGCGAGCGTTATACAACAGGGCCAGTTGAATGCCGGCCATCCCAATAAACAGCAACAAGGGGCCAATCACCACAAATTCAGTGAGGGAAATACCCCGCTGATGACGGGCAAACAATCCGTGCAACGTCATGCAATTTCCTCCGCCAAACGACGTTCAGGCATTGCTTCCTGATGTTCCAATGGAAAAAACAGCGGCTCGCCGATTTTCAGCGGAAGGTGTTTCAGGCTGCCGCCGGCAAATTCCACCACCGAATGCGCTGACCGCCCGCCCAGTGCGATACGCCCGGATTTCAGCTGATGTACCTGCTTTAGAATTCGACCCTCACGGTCAAGAAACACCAGATCCAGCGGGTATTTCATGCCCAGGGTGTGCACGGAAGTGCAGGGTTTGAGCCACAGTGCGGCATCAACTGGCAAAGGCTGGCGGCCCAGCAAGCCCCGCAGGCGATGCCAGAACCGATGGGCCTGAAAGACGTGCACCTGGCGAGCGGTACGACCCAGCAAACGGCGCTGCCCGGGGAGGCGATAAGGCTGGGCATCGTGGGAGTTGAGCAGTACGGGAATGCGTTTCCGGTTCATCGAAAGGCCTCAGCCATCAGCACGTAAATGGGAAAACCAATGACAATAAAGGTGCAGGGAAAAATAAATGCCACCAGCGGCAACAGCATTTTCACCGGCGCTTCCATGGCCAGTTTTTCCGCGAGCAGGAAGCGTTCCGTCCGGCGGTGTTCGGCCTGCTGCCGCAAGATGGGCCCCAGATTCATGCCGAGGTTTTCCGCCTGAATCATCGCGGCCACCAGATGCCGGATGGCGACATGATCGACGCGCTCGGCCATACCCCGCAGGGCATCCACCCGTGACATGCCGCTGCGCATATCGCGTACCGTCCGTTCAAATTCCTGACGGGCCGGGCCCTGCGGGCCTTTTTGCGCCGCTTGCTGCATGGCGTTGTTCGGGGTGATACCGCCTTCAACGCAGAGCACCACTACGTCAAGGAAAAACGGCAGTTCCCGCAAAAATCGCTTGCAGCGGCGGCTGGCCTGCTGCCCCAGCCAGAGCCAGGGATACGCTGCCCCATAGCCACCCGCCAGTAGCACCAGCCAGAAAGGCAACTCCAGCGCGACCTGTACCACCGAACCACTCAGGGCAAACAGCACGCCATAACTCAGCTGGGCGGCCAGTACATCGGCGGGTTTGAGCGCATAGTCATACCCCGCCAGCACAATGCGGCGGCCATAGCGAATCTGCAGTCGTGACAATTGAGGCAGGGTCAGCACCGGCCCCAGATAAAACGCCAGTATGCGGATCAGCGGCCACAGCAGCCGAAACACCACCGGCGGAGACTCCCGATCCCGCGACTGCGCATCCGGTACCGTGGCGATCAGCCGCCAGCCCCACCAGCACAGCGTACTTACGGAAAAACAGATACCCAGAATCGCCAGCCAGACGAGAGCGTTGCTCATGGGTATATTCCCAGTCCTGACCACCGGATGTGCCATCGCGCACAGGGGATCTTTTGACGATAAACGTTTGTATTTTCAATGGATATCATTATTTTTCCAGCCTTAAACATCGACATCGACGATCTTTAAAATCATGGCAATGCCCGCGATTTCGAGCAGTCCGATCACCCCGAGTGCCAGCCAGCCCACCGGCGTCGTCCATAGCTGGGCCATGGCCTCGGGTTCCATATTGTTCAAAATCAGCATCAGTCCCAATGGCATCGCGCCCACCACCCAGGCCTGCATTTTGCCCTGAGCCGTCAGCGCCCGAACTTTGCCCTCAGCCTGTTCGATCTGGCGCAGGGTCATGGCCGTTTTGCTCAAGGCTTCGGCCAGCTCACCGCCGGTTTCATGGGCTATACGAATCGTGGTGGTGATCAGTGTCACCGACAGCAGTCCAATACGCTCCTGAAAATGCTGAAAGGCTTCGTCCAGCGGCACGCCCACTTTTTGTTCACGTAATAGCAGGGAAATTTCTTCCCGCAGCGGCGACTGGGCTTCTTCCCCCAGTTGCTGCAACGCCATCGGCAGGCTGGCACCCGCGCGTACGCCTCCGGCGATCATCATCAGGGCATCGGGCAGCTGTTTTTCCAGGGCCTCCAGACGGCGGCGCGCCTGTAGCCGAAAGCCAATCGGGGGCGCCAGAGTCAGCACACCAACTACCGGCACCCAAACCACTGCGGGCTGCCACAGCTCCAGCGCACAAAAGCCAATGCCAACCAGCATGTAATACAGCGGCAGCCAGTGGCGCAGATCATGAAAAACCAATTGATTGTCCAGTCCTTGCTGGATGCGCTGGGCCTGATTTTCCAAACCTTCGACGATCACCCCGGGCCGTAACACCACAAACATTAGGGCACTCAGGATCAGCCCGCAGACCAGATAGAGCATCAGTTCCAGTCCTCACGACTCGCGGTAAACAGCCCAAAATCAACCGGTGCGCCGATGGCTTTCAGATCATCGTAAAAACTGGGGGTGACACCGGCAGCGCGGAAGCTGCCCAGTACGCGGTGGCTGTCTGGGTCAAAGCCGGTGCGCTCAAAGCGAAAAATGTCCTGCATCTGGATTTTTCCGCTTTCCATGCCGGTCACTTCGGTGATGTGCGTAATTTTCCGGCTGCCACAGCTAAAGCGGGTTTGCTGCACAATGATGTCAATCGCTGATTGCATCTGGTCACGAATGGCCGATAACGGCAGCTCCATACCGGCCATCATCACCAGGGTTTCCATCCGCGCCAGTGCATCGCGGGGCGTATTGGCGTGCAGGGTGGTGAGCGAGCCTTCGTGACCGGTATTCATCGCCTGCAGCATATCGAGCGTCTCTGCGCCGCGGCATTCCCCGATCACGATTCGATCTGGCCGCATCCGTAGAGAGTTGCGTACCAGATCGCGAATGGGCACCAGCCCTTTGCCCTCGGCATTGCCGGGACGGGCTTCCAGTGCGATCAGATGGTCGTGATCCAGCCGCAGCTCTGCGGCATCTTCAATGGTGATCAGCCGCTCACCCCGGGGAATATGCCCTGACAACACATTAAGCAGGGTCGTTTTGCCCGAACCGGTACCGCCGGAAATCAGGATATTTTTCTTGTAGCGCACACATATCTGCAAAAACTCGGCCATCTCGGGAGATAGGCTGCCGTATGCCACCAGAGCGGCAGAATCCAGACGCTTTTGGGGAAATTTACGAATGGTTAGCGTAGGGCCTTTCAGGGCCAGCGGCGGAATAATGGCATTGACCCGACTGCCATCACTGAGACGGGCATCGACCATCGGCGAGCTTTCATCAATGCGGCGGCCCAGCGGCGTGACGATGCGCTCAATCACCTCCAATACCGCCCGATCACTGGAAAATGCCAGCGGACTGCGCTGAAGCTGCCCCTGCCGCTCGACAAAAATTTCATCGCGGGCATTCACCATGATTTCAGTCACTTGGGCATCCGCCAGCAAGGACTCCAGCGGGCCCAGCCCGACCACCTCATCCAGTACCCGTTTGGCCAGTCGCGGCAGGCTCAGCTCTGCGGGCAGCTCACTTTCCGCCTCAAACAGCACCCTATCCAGCACCTCGCGGACTTGCTCCCGCAATTGCTGCTCGCTCAGCCGGGTAATGTCCAGCCGCCGCATGTCCATCGCCTTGACCAGACGAGCCCGCAGCAGGCCACACCAGTGTTGCTCCAGCGCCATGAGTGGACTGGTTTCCGCCACTCGTGGTTGAGGAAGAACGCTAACTGCAGAAACCTGTTCACTGGACGTCACCATGGCCTGATCCAGCGCTGACTCCATACGCTGAGAAGGGCTTTCACCATCGGCATTTGCGTGGCTTATTGAGTGGCTCATCGCGTGGGGCAACCGTTCCGGCAAATCCCCAGCAGCGTCGATGGCCGCATCCTGTGGCACAATCCGCAAGTGATACGCACCGATACCAATCACGTCCTGCTGCACATCCAGCGGCCCGTAAAAATCAATTTTGCGTTCATTCACCAGGGTCACATTAGAGCCGCGACGCACATCCTCAATCGCATAGCCGCCACTCAACCGGCGCAGGCGTGCGTGCTCTCCCGCGATGAACCACCCTTTCAGCACCAGATCACAGTGCGGCGCTTTGCCGATCAGAATCTCGGATTTTTTGCTGTAAAAGACACTTCGTTCGGATTTATGGGCGATTTCCAGCTGGATCATGCCGCAGCCCTCAGAGTGATTCTGTTAGTGACGGAGTGATTTCAGACGACGGGTGTGTTGCCACTGCGGGAGTCACCGAATCAGGGTTCGCTGGCTTTGATTGTGAGCCTGGATTCTGGACCTGAGTTTCCGGTGTTTCTTCTGAAGCCTCTGAAACCACTGAAGCTCCCTCACTTCGGGCCGTCACTCCTTCAGAATTCGAGGACGAACTGGCCACACTGCCACTCGTCCGTACCGAATCCGGCAGCAACTGCAAGGGGCTGAGGTTATGACTAAAGTGTTGTTGTAAATCTTGTGGTTGAATCGACAGGGGATGCGACTCATCCAGATCGTAAATGTGCGGGGTGACAAAGACCACCAGCTCCGTTTGTTTGTGTGAACTGGACTTGTCGCGAAACAGATGTTTGATCAGCGGCAACTGACCCAGACCGGGCAGGCTACTGATGCTTTTACCGGTTTCTGCATTGACCAGACCACTCAGGACAATGGTTTCACCCTGCGCCACCACAAAGTCGGTTTCGGTTTTGCGCGATAACAGACCCGGAACACCATTCACCGACACGGATTTGTCCAGACTGCTTACTTCGGTCAGGATGTTGGCATTAATGCCTTCGGCGGTAATGACCGGCTGAATATCCAGCTTGATGCCATAGTCCTTAAACTCCACGCTGGGCGTGCCGGTCGCGCCCACCGTCTGGTAAGGCACCTGACCGCCCGACAAAAACGACGCCTTGCCCCCGCTTTTACAAGACAACAATGGCCGGGCGAGCACGCGCGCCACGCCTTCTTCCTGCATCAGATTGATTTTGCTGTCGATGACACTGGCAATCCCCAGATAGCCACGTAAGGGACGGATGCGGGGCAGCGCCGTGTTGACCTGTTCGGCCAGGGGATTGCCGGGATTCTGAAACAGTCCGCTTTTATACACATCACCCATCGCGGCCGCCTTCGGCCCTGAAATGCCACTGCCATTCCACTGAATGCCAATGTCTTTGGACAAGGAGCTGGAGACTTCCACGATCCGCACATCGAGATAGACCATTTTGTGGGTCAGCGCAGTTCCCTGCTCCAGTGTCGCCGTCAGATTGACCACACCAGGAAAAATCGCCGCAATCGCGTCCACCCGCTGTTTGATGGATTTTTCCAGCTGATCGCCCTGCAGTACCACCTGATCGCCGATAATCGACACCGTCACGCCCGGCAAATCGTGCACCAGCTCCGTCACCTGCTGCTTCAGTCGTGGCAGGTTGCGGGCAGAAACATGCACATCGACGCTGTTGTATTGCTTACCCCGCCAAATCTTGACCGTGGTATCGCCGGGCGCAACGCCGGTAAACACCACGCCGCGTCCACGCACCGGCTTGGCACTGAGCACCGAATCCACCCCAACCACCACATCGGTGATGCTTTTATCGTTAATAAAGCGACTTTCTCCGACATAGAGCAGGGAGTCATCTGCCCTGGCCAGACTGGCAGTGAGTGATAGCCCAAGGGCAAGGGTACAAACAATCATCCGTAGCCAGTGGTGTGACACGGTTAGAAGTGCGTTCTTTGGCAAGGTGTCTGGCACGTTCTGGGCGAAACGCTGTGTGATGCTCCCTGTCACGGGCTGGGTAAGACGTGCTGTACTGGCAATACTCAAAGTCACCCGATTACGGGCAGCAAGTTCTGTATTCATGGTGGTGCTCAAATGATTTTCTTTAAAAATTTATTTAAAATTGATAATTGATCAATAGGTTATGATGAGTTAAGCCTTACTTGTTGCCATACACAATGCTAGGGCCTGAATCCATGGCTGGTTCAGCAACCGGCCGATTCCGCTGCGGCGGTGGCGACAGGCGAGCCTGAACGGGTGGCAACGACGGCGCTTCTGTAGGCAAATAACTCAGAATGGAATGCGACTGGCCCAGAGCCTGATCGCGTTTATTGCGCAAGACAGCGGTAATTTTGCCCAGGGTACTGGCAAGAATGATGTTTTTGGCGTCTTCCTGCCGGACATCCAGCGTGATGGTGTTATAGCCCACGTCCGTAGCTGTGGCAGTCGTGGCATGACTATCCAGCTGATTACCGGTTGCCAGAATCATCACGCCTTCCATTAGCGGCAGGGTTGCGGCCTTGCCACTGCGCTCCAGCGTAACCAGCAAATCAATCAGATCGCCCGGCTTGAGCATGGACGAGATCGAGCTTTGATCGTCCACCGGAATCGTGATGGCGCGATGCCCGAGCGGAATTTTTCCGGAAATTTCAGCCTCAGGATTGGACAACATCGCCAGTTGCACCACATCGCCGCGTTTGAGTGCCGTGGTCGTCACCATGCCGTCGATACTGGCGTACTGCTCTGCAGGCACCCCGCCCGATTGCACCCATTCCTTGGGAATTTCACGGCTGGAGACGGTATCCGCCGACAATCGCTCTCCGGCAGCAATGTCTGTTGTCGCCACCACATAGGCCACTCCGCCCTGACTGGCTGAGGCTGCGCCTAGTTTGAGATCAACCATTTTTTTCAGGCCCACCGCCCCCAGCAGGCCCACGGACACCGATAACAGCAGCATGAGCCAGTTTTTAGTGATGGAGGGGATTTTCATGAGGAATACTATCCAAATCGAGTAAGGTTGCGCTGTAGTGGGTAAACCAGCTGTCATAGGCCCGCTGCATCAGATCCAGCAAACCCGCCTGATGTGCCGCAGGAATACCCAGCACAAACACCAAAAAACACACCA
This sequence comes from Pseudomonadota bacterium, assembly GCA_963204705.1. Lineage (GTDB taxonomy): Bacteria > Pseudomonadota > Gammaproteobacteria > Pseudomonadales > Moraxellaceae > CAUJHL01. The sequence continues at coordinate 9,578 of CAUJHL010000073.1, forward strand.
GACAGAGCACGTACTCTGTGCTGACATGACCCCGCTGTCTCAGCAACGAGGAGGAAAAATTAGAGGGAAATCGTTCCAAGAATGAGAAAAGCCGCATCATTGTGATTCCTCCGGTTTGCGATACACCAAAACCAATGCGCCCTTGGCCAGTTCGTTGCCCAATCCCCGCCGATACACCAGCGACACTTCCAGCCCATCGGCCATCCGAAAAAAGGAATAGGAGGGCGTCACTTCGCGGTAATGCGCACGGCTGGCGTAGTAGTTCTGCACAAAGGCATGAGCGGCTGGGCCGACCGAGGCAAAGGTCTGGGTGCGGTTAAGCTCACCGGCATCCCGTGACTGCAGATCGGATATCGCTGGCCCGAGCGCTTGCCAGTGCGGCACCGGCATCGGCTGGAAGTCATGGGGTGCCTTGCAAATCATCTGACCGCGAAAGCCCGTTGCTGAGACTTCCTTCAATTGCAGGGTCACACCGCCCGGCGTACCGGTTTGCAGATTCAGTACCCGCCCACGGCTGCCATAACGGATAGCCAGCCGGTCCAGCTGCCGCAGAAAACAGGCCACCGGGCAATTCAGCGAAGCAAAATCCGACATCTCAATCGAGCTGCCATTCAGAATCACCTCACTGCCAATCGGAGCCATATGCAGCCGCGACTGCCAGTTGTGCGGATTGGGACAGGCAGATGCTGTGTTGATGACGCTGATGACCATGCCGAGCATTCCACCCAGCACGTACGCTAGCCAGTGACTAATAGAGAATTGCCGACTCATTGTGGGCTGACCTTGGCCCAACGATCGGCCGGAATCACCTCGGGCTGGTAAATATCCTCTGTCGCCGCCGTGTGATCCAGACTCGTCGCCCGAACGATCGAATTAAAGGCCTTCAGCACTTTTACCTGAACTTCTTCATAAGGTTTGAGCGGGATCGAGTGTTTAAGCGTCTCTTTCACAGCGGCAGTGTTGCTGGCCTGCCAGCTATCGCCCAGCGTCCCCATCTCTGTGGTGATCATCATGGCGGTTGGCTCGGAGCCATCTGGATTTGTCTGCAGCGGGAGTCTCATGCCGGTGACCATGGATACCGGCACACTGACGCGAACGGTGCGCTGACTGTTGCTGGACAATGAAAATGCCTTGCCGAAACCGCCCAGGGCATCGCCTCCCCGCCCGCCTGCCTGAAAGCGAATCTCAGGCGCCTTGTCAGGTGCGACACTGCTGGCCGTGAGACTTCCTGTCATGGGCTGGGGGGAGTTTGTACCAAATTTTCCATAAGCCCCTTCGCCCGGATTGAGCACAGTGGCCTTCACGTCACGCCAGGCCACCATGGAATTGCCAGCCGCATCGGTATCGGCCTGATCCTGGCATTCTGCATTGCGTCCGGTGAGCACATCAGCCCCGGTATGGGAAAAAAAGCGCTGACCAATTTCATTGGACAGCTGGCCGTCATCGCCCCCCACCCCCTGATTCACCCGCCAGGCAGCGTAATTGGCGGCCTGCTGGGCATTCAGTTTGACAAAGCCCAGTTTTCCGATCAGGGGGATCGCCAGCAGTAGGCTGGACAACACGCCGATGCTGATGACAAATTCAGCGACGGATTGCCCAGACTGTTTTGATGGGTTGGCCCGAGCAGGCGAATAGCTAAAAAACTCATCAACTAACGTCATTTAGCCACCGCCACCTGCGCATAGGCAGCCCCACGATCAACGATCGAGATCGAATCACTCAGGCGCAATTTCCAATAAGGGCTGTAGAGCGAGGCGTTCTGGTGTTGCCATCCGGTAGACAGCACTTCCAGTTCGGTCGGACGCTGGAAATACACTTCAGAACGCGACAGCGCCATCATCGGGTCGCCTGCCTTAAAATGGTCCAGCCGCGCCTGACTTCCTTTAGCTTGCAGTGCCGGTTGTTGCGTACTCACCGGCAGGCGGCTGTAGTCTTTGCGAACAATCAGCGTCATGGGAAAAATCGGGTCACTGGCGTTGGTATCGCGAAGATCGTAATAGTCGGGAATGCCAATGCCCGCCGTGGAGGCACTGGTATTGGACACGTCCCAGCTGACGGTTTGCTGCGCTGAACGCTGGGTCGCCGCCGGATTGGTGGCCATCGAGCCGCCATAGTCGCCATAGACCTCGGTGCTTGCCTCTCGTGTCTTAATGCGTTTAAGCGTGAATGACGGTTTAGAATCGCTAAAACCAACAGGAACCCAAACATTTGCATATTCGGCTGGGGTAATTTTGATCGCCGCATCCTGCCCATCCTGACTGACCGCCGCGCTGCCATAGCCCAAGGGAGTTTCGCGATCCCCACACCAGCGTGACCCCAGAAAACCACAGCCCTTGGTCTGAAGATGCAACGACAGGGTATCCGCGGATTTCCATTCGTCCATGCCGACCAGCTCTGCGCCGCCGCGCTTTTCTACCCGCACCCTCAAGAACACTAAACTCATCTTAAACAAGGTTTTGCTGCGATTACTGAGAAAAGGCACGCGCTGACGCGACTCGTTGACCACTTCCAGCATGCTTTGGCGCTCTGCATCCTCATAATGTTTGATCATGCTGGCCGGAAGGCTGCTACCCACCAGCGACAGATCAAACTGATAGTCCTGCTGATCTCTGGTGTTCAAAGTATTTCTGAACTGGGTTGGCGCAGCCAGTATCGTCAGAGTGCTGCTGGTATTCAGCGCCTGTTGGGCGAAACCCAGTGCCCGGACTGCCTGCCCATAGGCCGTAACATAGGGGCCGAGCGCATCCGACACTTTGGTCATCATCAGCCCCATGGCTGTAAACGCCGTACCAACACCGGGTACCCAACTGGTCAGCGTCCCGATGTTGCCACTGAGCGTGGCGGCAAATTGGGTCCACGAACCCATGCTGACCGCCTGGGCAATCGCCAGCTGATTGGCCACTTGTGCGCGGTTGATGTAGGCATTCAGGTTCATCAGGCGTGCCTGACGGACGCCCGTGGCATACGCGGCCTGATCGGCCAGCATTTTGGCCTTTTGGCGTTCGGCCAATAACTGGGCATTGTCATACAGAAAACTGAGTGTCGCCCCAAGAATCAGGGCGAGCACCAGCACCAGAAGTAAGGACTGGCCTGACTGTTTTTGTCGATTCATCGTTGTCTTGCTTTCTTGTAACGCTTTGTTTTAACTATCTTTAAGCAATGTTGTCGTATCAGTCTTGGTTTCAGGTCAGTCGATGTGACTTACTCTGGAGTAAACGTGGTGAGTGAAACAGCCACAGCAGCTTAGTGGGCTGCACCATTGAAATTGGCCAGCGTTTTGGGTTTCGCGCCTTCTGAATTTGCCGATGTGGAGGCCGCATTGGCAGCTGCCTTGGCTGTAGCCGAATTTTGACCTGCCAGTTCTGCAGCAGCGACTCCGACCTGACCGCGGACGGTATTTCCATAGAAACGGAATACCCCAATCGCTGCCACTGCAATCAGTGCGACGATGATGATGTACTCAGTCATGCCCTGACCGCGAGAGTTCTTTAACGAAATCATAGAGATTGCCTGTATAAAATAAAAATATGTTTTAGCTTGTGTGGTTCTTTATCGAAGAAACTGGCTAGCCATCCTTCGTGGGGCGGCATAATACACAGATGTATTTTAGTTACAAAGCAGCAAAACATTACCAAAATGTCATTTAGTGAGTGACAATAAGTGCCATTTCGATAATTCAACACTGAGCTTTTTGGCCAATTGCCATAGGCAATTTCCCCTCGTCGCAGGAAGATGCTGGCTGGCATTACCAAGCAATCATTAAATAATTTAATAAAAATTTGTACTTTCTGTAACAATTAAGGGCAGGCGCCCATTTATGGCAATATATGCAATGTGTCTGACACCGTGACAACTGTGTTCAGCGCGACTACCGAATTTAAATGATCACATTTTGTTCTAATTTAACGAGAATCGGGCGGAAATTACGACAGCTCTGTCAGTCCGATCAGCGCTTGGTCAAAAAAAGTAACCAGCTGAACGTCTCCAGCCGGTCTACGGTCAACATTCTTTGCGCGTTGCAGGGAGGGGAAGGCCCCCCCTCTGAAAGCTTCTTGCTACCTGTATGCTTAGCCCTTGGTAAATTGCCCGTGCGGGCCCTCATCAATACGCGGCGCATCTTCGTTTTTGCCAGAACCATAAATTCGCTTGGCAATCAGCCAGGACGCTGGAAAAGACAAAAGCAGCCCTATCACGACACCAATAATGACGTGACCGGTAATGTTACCAAGGTTATCAGAGTTCATCACCAGCGCTACGATCATCCCGATCCCCATCATCGCGGTCGAAGCAATCGCAAAAATCAATAGCCAAAGACGTAACATAGCCACTCTCCCAAACGTAAGAAAATAATTCATTATAAAAAATAGGTCTTTTTTCATTATGCGCTTTTTTCATGAGAATGCAACCGCTTTAAAAAAGCTAAAGTTTTGAAAATTATAAATTTATAAAAGTAAT
>CAUJHL010000074.1 GCA_963204705.1 Pseudomonadota bacterium
CAGGGCTGGATCAGATCATGCGACAATTGCGGGCTCATGGCATCCGGCCAGAAATGCCTGTTGCGCTGATTTCCCGTGGGACGACACCTGAGCAGCGGGTGGTGGTTGGGACGGTGGAGGACATTGCGGCTAAAGCGGCCCGTCATGACATTGCGGCACCGACGATTACCATTATTGGAGAAGTGGTTCAGCTGCGGGAAAAACTGAAATGGCGGGAGGATGAGGCTTAAGGGGCTTCGACAGGCTCAATGAACCTGCCAGTTCAGCCAGCGGGCGTAGCTCCCTGAGCTTTGTCGAAGGGGCGGGAGTAATTCGACGGGCTTCGACAAGCTCAGCCAACGGGGCTCGCCTTCAGCGGGACTGACTTTTGAAAGACCAAAAGTCAGCAAAAGTCTTTTTCGCTGGCAATACTCGCGCGATGTGGGTTAGCTCATGATGTGTTGCTTGCGTGGCTGTGGGAGTAAGGTGTGATGTGGGACTGGCTCGAACAGTTGCCAGCGGTCAAGAGCAGAAAGCATAAAAGCAAAAGCGGTAAAGCAGGCTTCGACAGGCTCAGCCAGCGCGCGTAGCTCCCTGAGCCTGTCGAAGGGGCGGTGATGGTCAGGCTCATTTCGACAAGCTCAATGAACCTGCTCGCTCAGCCAGCGCGCGTAGCTCCCTGAGTTCGTCGAAGGGGCGGTGATGGTCAGCCTCATTTCGACGGGCTCAATGAACCTGCTCGCTCAGCCAGCGGGTAAGCTGCCTGAGCTTTGTCGAAGGGGCGGTGCTAGGTCGGGTCCATGTGATCCATGCGCAATTTTAGGCCGCCGCTTTCACTGCCGATCTGGCCAGGGGAGCGTTTGCTGTTCAGCTTAATTTGCAGGCGAATTTCATTGGTAGAGTCAGCGTTGCGAATCGCTTCGTCGTATCCAATCGCGCCACTGTCGTACAGGTCAAACAATGCCTGATCAAAGGTCTGCATGCCAAGTTCACGGCCCTTGGTCATGGCTTCCTTGATGGTGTGGAAATTGCCTTTCAGGATCATTTCCGCGATCAGCGGCGTATTCAGCAAAATTTCAATGGCAGCGCGGCGGCCTTTGCCGTCTTCGGTACGCACCAGCCGCTGCGAAATGATCGACCGCAGGTTGGACGACAAGTCCATCAGCAACTGGTTGCGGCGTTCTTCGGGGAAAAAGTTGATGATCCGATCGAGCGCCTGATTGGAGTTGTTGGCGTGCAGGGTGCCAAGGCACAAGTGGCCAGTTTCGGCGAAGGCAATCGCGTTTTCCATAGTTTCGGTATCGCGGATTTCCCCGATCAGAATCACATCGGGCGCCTGACGCAGGGTATTTTTCAGTGCAGCGTGCCAGCTGTGGGTATCGACGCCGACTTCGCGATGGGTGATCAGGCAGTTTTTGTTTTTATGGACGTATTCCACCGGATCTTCGACCGTGATGATATGGCCCGCAGAGTTGGTATTGCGGTGGTCAATCATGGCCGCCAGCGAGGTGGATTTACCCGAACCTGTCGCACCAACTACCAGCACCAGACCGCGTTTGGTCATGACCACGTCTTTCAGCACTTCGGGCAGTTGCAGTTTTTCAAAGGTGGGAATTTCACTGGTAATGGTACGGATGACCATGCCGACCTGTTGTTGCTGAATAAAGACATTAACGCGGAAACGGCAGACATCTTTCAGGGAAATGGCAAAATTGCATTCCATGTTTTCTTCGAATTCTGCGCGCTGCTTGTCGTTCATCAGGCTGTAGGCCATTTGCTGCGTCAGGTCTTCGGTCAGGCGCTGCTGGCTCATGGGCTTCATTTGCCCCTGATGCTTCATGCTGGGCGGAAAATCCACCGAAATAAACAAATCCGACCCTCCGCGCTCAAACATCGATTTGAGCAACTGGTGCATGTAATTACGGACTTCGTCGAGCTTGTGATTGCTGGTGGTGGTAGACATGATTTCTTCCTTGAAACTGGCGTGCAGCGGCATCGGCCTTCGTGGCAAAGACGGTTGTTTTTGACACAGCCCGCGATACGGTCGTGCCGATAATAATGGCTAGGCTGGCATCGCGGCTAGCATAGCGGAATTTTGTCATTTTCGTTAGCGGTAGATGCCTTTCGGTAGCGTGCTGCGGATGGCTGGCGGCTTACAGGACGATCCAGCGGCATTTGTAGGATTTATACCCAGTGTCTTGCGTTTCTTGAGCCTGACCCAATGTTAAAGCCTTTGTCATTTCTGCGTTCTTTGCCCTTGTTGCCGGGCAAACGGAGTGAAAGCCTACCGTGACCCATGAGCCCATCGAACCACTCGCGACCTCCACTCACGAATCGCCCTTGCACGACGATGCTCTGGAGCCGCCGCCAGTTGACGCCGTGCCACAGCACAACTTTGAGCCGCATGTGCTGCGTCATGACAGTCCTGAGCAAAAACAGGCGCATTTGAAAGCCCTGCTGGCAAGCCTGAGCAGTTTGCCGGGGATTTATCGCATGTACGGGGTGGGCGGCGAATTGCTGTATGTGGGCAAAGCCAAAAACCTGAAAAATCGTGTGTCCAGTTATTTTGTCAAAACATTGGATCATCCCAAGACGCGGGCGCTGGTGGCGCGGATCGTGCATTTTGAAACCATGGTGGTGCGCTCAGAAACCGAGGCGCTGTTGCTGGAACAGACGCTGATCAAGCAGCATCGGCCACCCTTTAATATTTTGCTGAGGGATGACAAATCCTACCTGTATGTGTTTGTGTCTGCGGATCGGCCCTATCCCCGACTCAGCGTGGGACGGGGCAAGCGCAATCATCAGGAAGGGCATTTTTTTGGGCCTTACCCCAGTGCGGCGGCAGCGCGTGAAACTCTGCTGATGCTGCAAAAACTGTTTCGGGTGCGTCAGTGTGAAAACAGTTTTTTTGCCCAGCGCAAACGCCCCTGTCTGGAATACCAGATCAAGCGCTGCAATGGCCCCTGCGTGGGGCTGATCAGTCCAGAGGACTACGCGCGGGACGTGGACAGCACGCTGGAGTTTTTGCGCGGGGACAATGGCCTACTGAATCAGCAGCTGATTGAGCGGATGCAGCAAGCCTCGGAGCGGATGGATTTTGAGCAGGCAGCGCGTTATCGCGATCAGCTGGGCATGCTGCGGGAAGTGCAGACCCAGCAGGCGGTCTATACCCTGCGCGGTGAGGCGGATGTGCTGGCGATTGCGCAGCAGGCAGGTCTGGTCTGTGTGCACGTGATGACGGTGCGTAATGGGCAGGTGCTGGGCGGCAAGAGTTTTTTCCCCGATCTGGCGGTGGATCTGGAGCAGCCGGGGGCGGTGTTGTCGGAGTTTATGGCTTCGTTTTACTTTCAGTTTGCCGAGGACATTCCCACCGAACTGATCGTGGGGGATGCCCTGCCGGATCAGGCGGCCTTTCAGGAAGCGCTGTCGCGTGACACCGGACAGAAAATTCAGGTCAAACAGCGGGTGCGGGAAACCCGGGCAGAGTGGCTGTCGATCGCCCAGCTGAATGCCAGCACCTCACTCAAGGCCAAACTGAGCAATCATCTGGAGCTGAAAGAGCGCTTTCGGGTGCTGCAAGCGGTGCTTGAGGCGCCGATTGATCGCATTGAGTGCTTTGACATCAGTCATACCCAGGGCGAATCTCCGATTGCCTCTTGTGTGGTCTTTGATCAGGGCGGAGCGCGCAAACGCGACTATCGTCAGTACGCGATCACGGACATTACGGGAGGTGATGACTATGCGGCGATGCGTCAGGCACTGACCCGGCGCTATAAAAAACAGCCTTTGCCCGATCTGATTCTGATTGATGGTGGCAAGGGCCAGCTGAACATGGCCAAAACCGTGATGCAGGAGCTGGAGTTGGAACCGCTGATGATCGGCGTCTCCAAGGGCGAGGGGCGCAAGGCCGGACTGGAAACGCTGCATCGCACCGATGGCAGTCAGTTTGCCTTGCCGTCGGACGACAAGGCCCTGCACCTGATTCAGCAGATTCGCGACGAGGCACACCGGTTTGCCATAACCCGTCACCGCGCCAAGCGTGACCAGCAACGGGGAAAGTCAGTGCTGGAGCTGATTCCAGGTCTGGGGCCCAATCGGCGGCGAGAGCTGTTACAGCATTTTGGCGGGATGCAGGGGGTGCTGAAAGCCTCCGAGGCCGACATTGCCCAGGTGAATGGATTTGGCAAAACACTTGCACGCACGGTCTACAGCATCCTGCATGAAGAACGCTAAACGGCATCTTGGCCGTGCTGATGGTTGTTTGGATGGGCGAAATCGCGCCATGTAACGTTAAGAATCGCGCCATTTAATGTTAAGAATCGCGCCAAGCCAGTGGCGCGATTTCTTGTGATCCTTATTTCAAAATAGACCCTAAAATTCCTCGTAACAGCGTGCGACCAGTGCTGCTGCCGAGTGAGCGGGCGGCACTTTTGGCAAACGCGCCCAAAATGTCCTGTGTGGCCTTACTGCGTTCGCGGGCTTGCCGCTCTGCTTCCCGCTGGGCTTCGCGTTGCTGCTGGGCAGCCAATTTTTCCTGTGCTTTGGCTTCAGCGGCATCGGCTTTTTGCTGGGCGGCCTGATTGGCGGCATTCACGGCATCCTGTTGCGCCTGTGTTGCCCGCTGGGTCAGATGTTCGTAGGCACTGTCACGATCAATCGCATTCTCATACACACCGGCGACCACACTGGCGGAGCGTACCGCAGCCCGTTCCACTGGAGACAGTGGGCTGAAATTACTGGCAGGAGGCAGGATCCAGCAGCGCTCAACGGGTGTCGGCACGCCCTGTTCATCCAGTACACTCACCAGTGCTTCACCGACGCCCATTTCAGTGATCGCGGCCGCGACATCCAGGCCCGGATTGGGACGAAAGGTGGTCGCTGCGGTATTGACTGCTTTTTGATCACGAGGGGTAAAGGCGCGCAAGGCGTGTTGAATGCGATTGCCCAGCTGGCCCAATATGCTGTCGGGAATGTCCAGCGGACTCTGGCTGATAAAGTAAATCCCCACACCCTTGGAGCGGATCAAGCGAACGACCTGCTCCAGTTTGTCCTGCACTGGCTTGGCCAGATCATCAAACAGCAGATGCGCTTCATCAAAAAGGAACACTAGTTTTGGCTTGTCCATATCGCCCACTTCGGGCAGGGTCTCAAATAGCTCGGATAGCATCCACAGGAGAAAGCAGGCGTAGAGCTTGGGGCTTTGCATCAGTTTGTCGGCAGCCAGGATATTGATATTGCCGAGGTTGTGCGCATCCGTCTGGATAAAATCCATCAGGTTGAGTGCTGGTTCGCCGAAAAATTTGTCTGCCCCCTGTTCTTCCAGGGCCAGCAGTTTGCGCTGGATCGAGCCGACACTGGCTGCGGAAACATTTCCATACTGGGTTTGCAGGGAGCCGGCATTGTCAGCAATGTATTGTAGCATGGCCCGCAGATCTTTCAGATCAAGCAGCAGCAGGCCCTCATCGTCCGCCACCCGGAAAGCCACGGTGAGCACCCCAGACTGGGTATCATTCAGTTCCATCAATTGCGACAGAATCAGCGGCCCCATTTCTGACATGGTGGTACGCACCGGATGGCCCTGTTCGCCAAACACATCCCAGAACACCACCGGATAGGCCTGAAACGCCGGAGCCGTCATGCCGTGATCCTGCAGGCGCTGTGCCAGCTTGTCCGACATCACCCCGGGTTTGGCCATGCCGGACAGGTCGCCTTTGACATCGGCCATAAATACCGGCACACCCAGCTGGGAAAACTGTTCAGCCAGTACGCGCAGGCTGACCGTTTTGCCGGTACCAGTTGCGCCGGCGATCAGGCCGTGGCGGTTAGCCATGCGGGGTAGCATCTGGATCAGGCGATCGCCTGCTTTGGCGATGGGAAAGGGAGCAACTGTCATGGCACGTCCTTGCAGTGGGAGGCAAAACAATGGGTGAGTCAATAAGTTAGATCAGACTGAATGCGCTTGCCAGTCCAATCATTTGTCTAGTCGTTTGATCAACAGCAGTTAGTAGCCTGAAGCGAGCCAGAAATCAAGGGCGCAACACTCAGAGGCGTTATTCCGGCGGAAGAGTGGCGGATTCTGTGGTGCGCGTCACCAGCAACTGGTCAATTTTATAGTGGTCAATATCGACCACTTCAAACTGATACCCGGCGTGGCGCACCATGTCCGTCCGTTTGGGAATCTTGCGCAGCATGTACATGATAAAACCAGCAGCCGTTTCGTAATTTTCTTCATCGGGCAGGGCATCCAGCTCCAGCGCGCGTTTCACGTCCTGTACCGGCGTACTGCCGTCAATCAGCCAGGAGTGATCATCGCGCTTGACGATCTGCTGCTCCTCGGGAATCACACTGATCCAGTCGCCCATCACGGTACTCATCACATCGTCCAGCGTAATGAGGCCGACCACCAGTGCGTATTCGTTGATCACCACGGCAAAGCTGTCGCGCTGCGCCCGAAAGCGATCCAGCATTTCAGACAGCGTCAGGGTATCCGGCACCATCAAGACGGTGCGGATGGTGCTTTCATGCAGGCGCAGCAGACTTTGGCCATTCAGCAGGCGCACCAGCAGATCCTTGGTGTCCACATACCCCACCACGCGATCAATCACGTCATCACAGACCATGAATTTGGAATGCGGATAAGCCGCGAGTTTGGATTTGATCTCGGCCTCATTTTCCTGCAGGGTGAAATACACCACACTTTCCCGTGGGGTCATTGAGGAAGTGACGGTACGCGATTCCAGTTCAAACACATTTTCAATGACATGGTGTTCTTGCTGTTGCAGTACGCCTGCCTGAGCGCCGGCATCCACCATGGCGGAAATGTCGTCAAAGGTCAGTTGGTCGTTGCGAATGGTGTCGATTTTAAACAGCCGAAACATCAGATTGGTCAGGCCATTGATGATAAAGGCCAGTGGCCGACACAATTTGACAAACCATTGCAACGGCGTAATCACCAGCGTCGCAATGCGTTCCGGCGAGGTCATGGCCAGCCGTTTGGGCATGAGGTCGGCAAACAGAATGAATAACAGCGTCACCAGCGTAAAGGACAGGGCAAAACTGAGCGACTCAAGCCACGGCCCCTGATAAAAAAGGATAAGCAGTCTTTTGAAAAACGGCGTAAAGGCGGCCTCACCTAGGATACCGCCCAGAATCGCCACAGCATTAAGGCCAATTTGTGAGGCGGCAAAAAAATGCGCAGGCTGATCCTGTAGCCGCAGCACGGCTTCGGCTTTGGTGTTACCGGCTTCGGCCAGCAACTTGAGCTTGAGCTTGCGCGCGGCTGCCAAAGAGATTTCTGACAGCGACAAAAAAGCACAAAACCCGATCAGGGTCAACAGGATAAGACTGTGCTGTAACAGCGACACGGGACACCGTACTCTTTTTGTGGTTTCACGTAGTTTAGCCGGACTCCGTGTCAAAATGGGTTACGCTTCGTCACTGGATTAACAGGCCAAGACCCTGAGAGTCCGGCCTGACTCAACGACTCAATGAAGACCTGCCGGCAAAGACAGCGATGCTGGCTTTACTCTTAGGGCGAGCCGTGGTGTGATCGCCAGTACTGATCATCATTTTCATCATCTTTCACAGGGAGCGAGGCCATGAGCTTATCCGACATGCTTCAGCAGGCCGCGACACAGGACAGCCTGGAGATTCCGGCTGGATGGGGGCAGGGACGGGCAACCTATGGCGGGCTAGTAGCTGCCCTACTACTGGCACGGGTTCAGGCGGTGGTCGGTGCCGAAACGCCCGTGCGTTCCCTGACGGTTTCCTTTATCGGGCCTGTGGCTCCGGGGCCGGTTCGGCTCAGTGTAGAAGTATTGCGCCGTGGCAAATCGGTCACTCAGCTGGAGGCTAGACTGTGGCAGCAGGACGCGGTACAGGTGGTGATGCTGGTCAGTCTGGGTGCCTCGCGTGACTCGGTGGTCAAGGTGCCCGTTTCAACGCTGCTTCCGGACATGATGATTCCAGAGGCTTTTGCCAGTTTGCCGTGGATGCCGATGATGCCGGAATTTTTACAACAGGTAGAATTACGGTATGCGGGCGGTGGCTTTCCCTTTAGCGGCTCGGCTCACCCTGATTTTCGCGGCTGGATGCGCTTTCGCGAACCCTTGGCACACTTTGGTTTGCCCGCGTTGCTTGGTCTGGTAGATGCCTGGCCGCCGTCGACCTTGCCCCTGCTCAGTCAGGTAGTGCCTGCCAGTACCCTGTGCTGGACGGTGGAGTTTCTGGGAGAACCGGAGCCGGATGCTGGCACTGCCTGGTGGGCGTATGACGTACAGACAGACTACGCTGCGGATGGCTACGGCCACGCAGAAGCCCGCGTATGGAATGCCTCCGGCCAGTTAATGGTCATCAGTCGGCAGACCACGATGGTATTTGCTTAAAATGTAGAGCAAGCCAGTAACGGCGGATGCCGAATCACCCGCAACCCTGTGTGAGTGTGATGTTACGGTGAAAGGTCACCTGGCCTAACAGTTCACCAGCAGGATTCACCATCAAGGCGTAACATAGGGCTGACAAATCCTATTGGCCGCCCTCATTTGCCTACCTCATGCTGTGCAGCGGGCAGATTTTTTTCCAGCAAGTCGCGAAGTACCGCCTGACTGATCGGTTTGGTCAGGCAGGCTTGCATGCCAGCCTCTGAGGCACGGTTGGTGTCGCCCGCAAGAGCATCGGCGGTGAGCGCATAAATGGGAATACTGGGTCGGCCTTCCTGTTTTTCCAGTTCACGGATTGCCTTGGCAAGATCAAAGCCATCCATAACCGGCATATGGCAATCGGTGATGACCAGCCCAAAATTGCGGGTTTTCCACAGCTCCAGCGCTTTTTGACCATCTTCAGCCATCATCAGCGCGTAGCCCAGCCAATTCAACTGCTTGGTAATGACTTTCTGATTCACCAGATTGTCTTCAGCCACCAGCACCAGACGGCCTGATTGTTCTGCTTCCTCGACGGTGTCCACATGCTGGGCACGTGGGATTTTTACCAGTGCCTCGGGCTTGGGTGTGTCGATCACTTCGGTGACTTCGAATGGCAGCGTCAGTTCAAATTCACTGCCCTGGCCATACACACTGCGTGCCACGATGGTACCTTGCATCAGACTGGTCAATTGCTGGCTGATCGACAGGCCCAGACCGGTGCCGCCAAATTTGCCGGCAGTAGTAGCCTCTGCCTGCGTATAGGGCTGAAAGAGTTTGGCCACGGTTTCGGGTGTCATGCCAATGCCATTGTCCCTGATGGTCCAGCTCAGGATGACTTTGTGCTGTTCTTCAGGAACCACCAGCTTCAGGATCAGTTCGACCTGTCCATCCATTGCGACATTTTTACTGCTGAATTTTAGTGCATTGCTCAACAGGTTAAAGAGAATTTGCCGCAATCGGCCCGCATCCCCCAGCACCGCACGCGGTAAATCATGGCCAATGCTGGCTGTCAACAGCACCTTTTTCTGGTGGGCTGCGCTCACCAGGGTATCCACCACGCTCTGACTGACGCGGGCCGGATCGAAGGGCCGTTTTTCCAGTTCAAATTTGCCGGCTTCCAGTTTGGACATGTCCAGAATATCGTTGAGAATCGTCAACAGGCTGCTGGTGGATTCATTGACCGTGGTCAACATCTGTTTACGTTCCTGCTCGTCCGGATTGGACTGCAATAATTCCAGCAGGCTCATGATGCCATTCATGGGAGTGCGGATTTCATGGCTCATGGTGGCCAGAAATTGCGATTTAGCCTCATTGGCAGACTCGGCCTGATCGCGTGCCTGCTTGAGCTTGAGGTTGGTATTGGCCAGTTCACGGGTACGCTGGGCGACGCGGTTGTCCAGTGCCAGATTGAGATCACGCAACAAATGGGTGGCTTTCAGGCGCTGCTGATTCATGAGCGTCAGGATAATAATGACCAGAAGCAGCGCAGCAATGGCTGCTGCGCTGGTGAGAATGACATCGCGATGTTCCTGAAAATAATTGACCGGCTGATTGTACAGGCGAGTATTCGATGGAATACGGGACAGGGGAATGCCGTATTTTTCCAGCAACTGATAATCCAGTTGCGGCGTAAACAGGGCAGAGGGCTGAATTGGCAAGCGTTCTGCGGGAATGCCTTCCAGTATTTCCAGTGCCATCCGGGCAGCAGCCTGACCGTGCTGATAGGGATCATTCATCATGCCGCCCGTTGCGCCATGGTTGATCATCAGGCTGCCCCACATGCCATAAATGGGAGCTTTGCTGAGGCGTGACATACGAGCCAGATCGCGCTCAAAGGAAAAGTATTGCCCATCCTTCGTCTGGTGAATGTTCAGCACGAGAAAAGCGGTATTTTTATTGGCATGGCTGACCAGAGAGTCCAATTTTGCCATGGTGGCATTATCGACGATCTCGATTTCGGCCGGTATTTTTTGAAATTGGCGCTCCCGAAGGCTCAGCACTGCGTGCGCGTTATGAATCATCCGCCGGCCAAACGACGTCTGATCTGCCAGTAATACAATTTTGCGTACATCGGGCTGTAGGCGTTGAATCAGGTCCAGATTCTGGGCAATTGCCGTGCCTTCAAGAATGCCGGTGACGTTGTGTTTTCCTTTTAAAAATTTAGGGTTAAAGAAATTCACGCCACAAAACACCACCGGAATATCGGCATGAAAGAGCTGCTGACGATTATTTAAAATAAATTCATAGGCATAGTCGTCGCTCACAATGATGACGGAAGGGGTGAACCGTTTGTATTTCTGCTCTAGTAGCGCTTTTAGGGCTGCTTCATAGGCCGCGTCATCCACCATGCGCCGGCCATCCAGAAACTCGATATACAGATCTTCCTGGTCAATCCGGCGATGGAGTACCTGCTGCACACCGCGAGTCAGCTCTGCGGTCCAGCTGTACTGGGGATGATAGGAGTTGATGAGCAGGACGCGCTCTCCTGCTGCCTCCGCTGCCGTGCTTAGCAGCAAACAGACCGCGGTCAGTAACCACCAGACGGCAAGAGAAAAGCCGCCACGAAGCCAGACACGAAGCAAGAGTGGTTTGCGAGTAAACCAAGAACTAACGCGATGAGTCTGCGGCATGACGTGGATACGATTCATGCGAACAATCCTTTATGATCTATTTTTTCCTGCTTTTTCCGTGACATACGCCAGAGTTCCATTTACGCGGCGTCTCATGCAGTGCGTTTGCCTGCGCAGTCTAGCATGTTCAAAAACCCTCGTCGCTGTGAAAGTGCGACTGACACCTGGGCTTTTTGGGCCAATTCATCATGCTTGCCGATAGGGTTCTGGCAGTGCCGGACAGGTGTTTGCGTCCTGCACGTGATAGAATCCATTTTTTTGATTGTCGGCACCAATCGATCACAGCGGGCCCAGCTCAAACGCTAACCGTGATGGTGAGGTGTTCTTGTGGCATGTTCTCGTGGAGAGTGATTGTGGAAATTAACCCGTATCTAAACCGCTTAAAAGACCTGCGTGAGCGTGGCAACACACTCCGGGGGTATCTTTGACTACGATCTGAAGAAAGAACGCCTCGAAGAAGTCCTGCGTGAACTGGAAGACCCCGCGATCTGGAACGATCAGGCGCGTGCCCAGGCTATGGCCAAGGAAAAAGGTGAGCTTGAGAATAGCGTCGGCGTACTGGAGACGCTGAGCCAGCAACTCGAAGACGCCCAGGCGATGCTCGATCTTGCGGTGGAAGCCGGGGAAGAAGCCTTGCTGGCCGATGTCACCGCTGAGCTGGATCAGGCCGAAGCCGCCGTGGGCAATCTGGAGTTTCGCCGGATGTTTTCCAATCCGATGGATCCCAACCCCTGCTTTCTGGATATCCAGGCGGGCTCCGGTGGTACCGAAGCACAGGACTGGGCCTCTATGCTGCTGCGCATGTACCTGCGCTGGATTGAGCGCCATGGCTTCAAGGCAGAAATTCTGGAAGAGTCCGATGGCGAAGTGGCCGGCATCAAAAGTGCGACCATCCGGGTGGAAGGCGAATATGCCTATGGCTGGCTGCGCACCGAAACCGGCGTACACCGGCTCGTGCGCAAATCGCCGTTTGACAGTGGGAATCGTCGTCATACCTCGTTTTCAGCGGTGTTTATTTCTCCGGAAGTCGATGACAACATTGAGATCGACATCAATCCTGCCGATGTGCGCACCGATACCTATCGTGCCTCAGGTGCAGGCGGCCAGCACATTAACAAGACCGACTCTGCGGTACGCCTGACGCACGTCCCTACTGGAACCGTGGTTGCCTGCCAGAACGAGCGGAGCCAGCACGCCAACCGCGATCGCGCCTGGAAAATGCTGCGTGCACGTTTGTATGAGCTGGAATTGCAAAAACGCAATGAAGCCCAGCAGGCGCTGGAAGCCTCCAAGTCGGATATCGGCTGGGGCAGCCAGATACGCAGTTATGTGCTGGATGATTCCCGCGTCAAAGACTTGCGAACCAGTGTGGAAACCTCCAATACCGGCGCTGTGCTGGATGGCGATCTGGATCGCTTTATTGAAGCCAGTTTGAAGATGGGGTTGTGATCGGATTTATGGTTAGGCGAGTGGACTGACCACTAGGGTATCCAAGGAGTCAGTCAACCCTTCACGTTAGTTCATCTGTGCTTATTTGGACTGACTGGCCGTTTTGGAAGTCCGGCTCGAGCTGTCCTTTTTATCGTCTTTTTTGTCACTTTGCGACTGGCTGTGCTGACGGCTGTGACTTTTGTCGGAAGCGCTGTGCGATGCCGATTGCTGCTTGTTAGACGAGCCTTTATCAGACTGACTATGTTGCGATTGTTTGCTGTTACTGCTGTCTTTGCTGATGAACTGACCGTCTTCGTCGCGTGGGTGCTGCTTCTCAAACGCTGAATTGGACGAATGGCTGGACTTGGTAGACTTGGTGTCTTTGCTGCTAGTCATGAGACAATTCCTCAGTGAAGTAGGGGAAGAAACCAGCATCAGAAAGTGTGCTGGAGAACTCACTGTAGAGGGAAATTCACGCTCGACTGTTGCTGTTGTGGCGATTTTCTGCGCAATTTGCGGCAACAGTACGTGAGTTTTTACGTCACAAGCGCGCTATACCCCATTCCGTGTTTAAGTGCTTCAATCTTTTTGGATTAACGGGATTTCCATCCGGATAAGAGTTTGTCTAATGCTAATAAGATCAATGGCTTACCTGCTGTATGGATGACCATGGATCTGAACCTTTCGGCTTAAAGCATTACAGGCTGACACGGAAATGTTGCGTTAAGTGACTGAATGCAACATTTTAGAGGTTCTGTTCAAGGGTTGACCAGTCACGGAAAATTGAGTCATCCAGATATCTCCAACAAATTTTTTATCAAAAAATCAGACGCTATCACGGAGTGGCAATGCTGGGTCTGGGCGCTGGAAAAGCCGCAGACACTGTGATTCCAGTCGCTTTTAAGGTTACAGTAGCCTACTTTTCTTCGTCATTTGAGGTGTGTCATGCCTCCCCTCTGGTACCGCTTGCTGATTGTGCTGCTGGTGCCGCTGTACCGTTTGCGGCTCTGGATGCGTTCGCGCCATGAGCCGGATTATCTCTCGGAGCTGTCCGAGCGGTTTGGGCCCTTTGCGCCGTCACACATTGCGCTTTCACACAGTGCGCTTTCACACAGTGCGCCTACAGACAGCCAGCGGCCGGTCTGGGTACACGCGGTCTCAGTGGGCGAAACCAATGCCGCCCAGCCTGTGATTCAATGGCTGCTGGATCAGGGCTATCCAGTGCTGGTGACCAATACCACGCGTACCGGCAAAGCAAGAGTGCGTCAGCTATTTGGCAAATACCCCCCTTCGCAGTTGGAATCACTGTTTCTGCCGGTGGATCGGGAAGCGGTGCTTCGGCCCTTTATTGAACAGTTTCAGCCACGGCTGGTCTTGTTGATGGAAACCGAGCTCTGGCCGACCTTGCTGGCATTGCTGAATCAACAGGGCATACCGGCAATGCTGCTGAATGCGCGGTTATCGGAAAAATCGGCGGCAGGTTACGCACGATTCCCCTCATTGACCCGACCGATGCTGGCAGCGCTCAATCGCATTGCGGCCCAGGATGAGGAGACGGCCCGCCGGCTGATCGCGTTGGGTGCCCGACCGGATACGGTGATTGTCACAGGAAGTCTGAAGTTTGACTTGCAGCCCCCGCCGGACTTGCCGGAACAGGTGATCCAGCTTCGGCAACAGTGGGCACTGTCCGGGCGACGTGTGCTGGTGGCGGGCAGTACGCATGAACCCGAAGAAAATCAATTACTGAATATTTTCAAAGCGCTCCATCAGCGCTTTCCGGACGTGGTGCTGGTGCTGGTGCCACGTCATCCCGAGCGCTTTGGCAGTGTGGCTGCACTGATTACGGAGAAGGGCTGGCCCTTGGCGCGCCGTTCCAGGGGGGATGCCATTAGGCCAGACACGCCTTTGTATCTGGCCGATAGCATGGGCGAACTGTGGCTATGGTATGCGCTTTCGCAGATGGCCTTTGTCGGCGGATCGCTGGCCCCGACAGGTGGCCATAATCCTCTGGAGCCTGCGCGGCTAGGCGTGCCTGTGGTGATGGGACCGAATACCCAGAATTTTGCATCGATCGTGGCGGCATTAGAGGCGTCGGGTGGTCTGGTGCAGGTCACGGAGGTCAGTGGCGTTTACGCGCAGTGGGCAGCCTGGCTGCAGGACGAATCGCAGCGTGTGTCGGCGGGAAAGGCAGGTCAGCACTTTATGCAGGCCAATCAGGGCGCGCTCCAGCGTCAGTTGGCTTTGGTAGAACACGGCTTAAATCTGGTGGATGGTTCTCCATGAATCTGCTGCTACTCCAGCCAGATCAGTATCAGGGCTCTCAGGCGTGGATTGAGGACGCCCTGCGACTCCGCCACGTGCAGGAGCACCTGAAACTGGCAGTGGGCGACACACTCAAGATAGGTCTGCGGGACGGTCAAAAGGGCAGCGCCCGAGTGGCGTCACTGGAGCCGACACGGCTGCTGCTGACGGAAGTGACACTGGATCAGCCACCTCCGCCAAAACTGCCTCTTACGCTGATTCTTGCCCTGCCACGGCCCAAGGTGCTTCGGCGGCTGATCAAGGATTCGGTCACGCTGGGCGTTGAAAAACTGATCCTGCTGCAGAGCTTTCGGGTGGAAAAAAGCTACTGGCAAAGTCCTTTTTTGCAGCAAATTGATGACTTCATTCAGTTGGGGCTGGAGCAGGCGGGAGATACGGTCTGGCCACAGGTAGAGCTGCGCAAACGCTTCAAGCCCTTTGTTGAGGATGAATTGCCCGCCCTGTGTCAGGGGCGGCTGGGTCTGGTCGCCCATCCGTATGCACCGGCGCCCATGCCGGTCGCTGTGCAGCAGCCGGTGACGCTGGTGATCGGCTGTGAGGGCGGATTGATTCCTTATGAAATTGAATTGCTAGCAAAACATGGCTGTCAGCCGGTTCATCTCGGCCAACGTATCCTGCGCACAGAAACGGCCATGGCGGCAGTGGCTGGGCGGCTGTTTGTCTAAGTGGCTGTTTGTCAAGGTGGCTGAAGGTCAACAGACCTATAGCGCATTCCAACTGGCCATTTCAGCCAACCATTTTAGCCATTAAGCCGCGCTGATTTTTCCCCTGTTCCACTTTTCCTTGTTTTTTCAGGGGCTTTCTGGTTTTTTCTCCAATCCTTGAAGGCTGGTTTCTCGTTCCGGTTTACTATCCTCGATGGGATCTCGGGTGCAATCGGTTTGGCTTTTGGCAGTGGGTAACACCGGCGCGGTGCCAAAATGGCCCGGCTGGGGCTTGGTGGCGAGCAAGCGCTGTGTGGGCAGATCGTTCCCCTCACTGTCCATGACCCGCACTTGGGAAGTCGGGTAGGGCAAATTAATCCCGGCATGTGAAATCGCCAGTTTCAGCGCACTCAGCACCTCATCGGTAGACGACGTGACATCCACCTGCGCATTGTCCTTGATCCACCAGCGTACCATCAGATTATTGGTGTAGTCGCCCAGCTCCGTCAGCACCACAGTCACCGGCCGATCCAGATCAACGCTCGGGCACTGCCGGATGGTATTCAGAATCACCTGTTTGGCCATCGCCACATCGTCATCGCAGCCGATGCCCAGCCGGGTCTGAATGCGCCGATTGCTAAACGCGGTATTGACCGTGACCGGCGTGGTGAACAATTGAGAGTTGGGGATGACTATCCGCCGCCCATCATAGGTGCGCAAATAGGTCGCCCGAATCTGAATGTCCTCGACGATGCCTTCAAAACTGCCATTGATGATCTGGTCGCCGATCTGAAAGGGCTCAGAAAGCAAAATCATGATGCCGGACAATAAATTCTGAAAAGTATCCTTAAAAGCAAAGCCAATGGCCACCGAGCCGATGCCCAGCGTGCTGATCAGCTGGCCTGGCGTAAACCCCGGAATCGCAATCACCATGGCGATTAAAAAACCGACAAAGACAATCACCGAACTGCCGATGCGGTTGAGTACCAAAATCAGGTTTTGTTTATGGGCGGCCCGGCTGCTCAGGGTTTTGCGCACAATGATTTTGAACAGTTTGGCACCCAGCCAGAACACCACAAAAATCACCACAGCAATGATCAGGTAGGGCAGTCGCTCCCAGAAAGCCTGATTAAATTCATTCAGTGTGGTGTAGACATCCTTGTACTGAACCGCTTTATCCACCACCACTTCTTTGGTCGCATTGCCAAAGGTCTTGGTGACTTCGCCGACCCTGCGCGTTGCGTCGCCCAGATTCTCAACAACATCGGGTGTTTCGATGACAGGTAAAAACTGCGGCATGGCAAACGGACTCGGACATCAGTGGCAAGAACCCGCTAGTATGCCTCAAGCTGGCTCTGAAATCAGGGTGTTCCATGGCATTAATGGTGTTGGCTTTGTCTGGCCTCTTTCTGTTTGTCCTGCAACCGCTCAGCCTGCAGGAGCGAATCGGGTGCCAGTCGTTTCACCTCAAACTGTCCATCCGGATAGGTCTGTGTGGGCGGCTGGTTGGCGATCAGCGAAGGATAGGGGCCGGGCAAGACCTGTGATTGGGCTCGCGACACGGCCCGCAAACTCTGGCTCACCATCCAGCGCAAGGCAGGTGCGGGCTGTTGCCAGCCGATGGTGTATAAAAATTCGGCATCCATCAGGCAGCTGATTACCGGCTGAACGATCGGTCGCAGCGGTTCCGGGAACATGTTTTTCAGAATGGCCGAGGTAATGCCTGCCAATTCGGCATTCAGAGGGTCATAACGAAATTCACGGGTTTTGTAGGCGCGTATCCACTGGTCAAAGGTCGCTTTGTCCGGTGGAATGCTGTGCAGACCCATGCGCTCGCCCAGCCCTTTCCAGAAATAAAACCATCCCTGTTGTTCATGCGCGGTCATGGCCCGGTAGCTATACTGCGCGGTCCATTGAATGGGAAACTCCATAAAGGTCCACAGCACAAAGAGAAAATCATCGTTGGGTATGCGGTAATGCCCATGCGAACGGTTCATGCGCGCAATCGCATCGCAGCCACGACCCTGGGTGTAGCCTTCTTCAATAAACAAGGCGATCAGAATCTTGGTGTCGTCATAGCGCTTTTGGCCATGGTCGCGAAATTGGCCGGTTTTTACCAGTAAACGCGAAATCGACGGGCTGCCATAGGTATAAAACAGCGCCAGCTCCAACGCCCGCTGAAAATCCCAGGTAAATTCATAGGCGGACAGCAGATGCACCATGCGTTCGCAGTCACGCCGGGGATCCAGTCTGGCCAGCTCCTCGCGGACTGCCGGATTAGGAAACAGTCCCAGTCGCTTGGGATAGACGGGCTGCGATGGGGCAGAAGCATAGGACAAAGCGGCAGACACGGGCAAACTCCAGAGCAGGCACAGGGGTGCTATCTGCTGACACTGCCAGCCCGTCCGAACGCCAGCAATGGCCAAATCCATCGTGGATAGGCCAGAGTGCTTAGCAGTGTGCTGAATTGTTGGACAACCTTCTCACTTTAGTGGGAGTCACTTTATTTGGGCTGAGCGCGTTTAGCAGCCAGAAGCGGCTTTAAAAAGCGTCCGGTAAACGACGCTTTGCTACGGGCGATGGTTTCCGGTGTCCCTTCGGCAATGATTTGCCCGCCACCTGACCCGCCTTCTGGCCCCAGATCGACTACCCAGTCTGCGGTTTTCACCACATCCAGATTGTGCTCGATCACCACCACCGTGTTGCCCTTGTCACGCAGGTGATGCAGGATTTCCAGCAGCTTGGCAATATCGTGAAAATGCAGGCCAGTGGTGGGCTCATCGAGGATATAGAGCGTTTTGCCGGTGTCACGCTTGGCCAGTTCCCTCGCCAGTTTGACCCGCTGGGCTTCGCCGCCGGAGAGTGTGGTGGCTGCTTGCCCCAGCCGAATGTAGCCCAGTCCGACTTGGCATAAGGTATCCAGTTTGCGCTGAATCGAGGGAATGGCTTCAAAAAAGTCCCGCGCATCCTCGACCGTCATCTCCAGCACGCTGGAAATGTTTTTGCCCTTGTAATGGATTTCCAGGGTTTCGCGGTTGTAGCGCTTGCCCTGACACACATCGCAGGGTACGTACATGTCCGGCAGGAAGTGCATGGCTACCTTGATCACGCCATCGCCTTCACAGGCCTCACAGCGGCCGCCTTTGACGTTAAAGGAAAACCGTCCAGCACTGTAGCCACGGGCACGCGCTTCCGGCGTCTGGGCAAACAGTTCGCGCAGTGGCGTAAAGACTCCCGTATAGGTCGCCGGGTTACTGCGGGGCGTGCGGCCAATCGGGCTCTGGTCGATATCCACCACTTTGTCCAGATGCTGCATGCCATCAATACTGGCAAAGGTTTCCGGAGTCTGCGTGGTCGCACCATTCAGCTGGGTGGCAGCAATGGGCAGCAGGGTACGGTTGATCAGGGTAGATTTGCCGGAGCCAGAGACGCCGGTGATGCAGCTCAATAGCCCTAATGGCAGCCGCAGGGTGACGTTTTTCAGATTATTGCCGGTGGCTCCAGTCAGCACCAGTTCGCGCGCTGGGTCCGGCGCATGGCGTTCTGCCGGTACCGCTATGCTGAGCTGGCCCGATAAGTATTGTCCGGTCAGAGATTCCGGGTGTTTGGCCAGTTCATCAGCGGTGCCTTCCGCAATGATTTGCCCGCCATGAACCCCCGCACCAGGCCCAATGTCGATGATACGATCGGCACTGCGAATGGCGTCTTCATCGTGCTCCACCACCAGCACCGTGTTGCCAAGGTCACGCAACCGGATCAGGGTGCCCAGTAACCGTTCATTATCGCGCTGATGCAGGCCAATCGACGGCTCGTCCAGCACGTACATGACGCCCATCAGCCCTGCGCCAATCTGGGAGGCCAGCCGAATCCGCTGCGCTTCGCCACCACTCAGGGTGTCTGCGGAACGGGCCAGTGTCAGGTAATTCAGACCCACACTCACCAGAAAATGCAGCCGCTCCCGGATTTCCTTGAAAATCTTGTCGGCAATTTCGCCTTTGGCCCCGTCCAGATAAAGTCCCTGATAGTAGGCCTCGGCCTCGCCTATGGATTGCTGCATGATCTGTGGCAGCGTGGTGTCCGCCACCCGCACATGACGGGCAATGTCATTCAAACGCGAGCCATGACACGCCTCACAGGGTGCATTGGATAAATATTGCGACAGTTCGTCGCGTACCAGCTGGCTTTCGGTTTCCCGATAGCGGCGCTCCAGATAGGGCAATACGCCTTCAAAGGTTTGCACCCGACTCTGGCGGCGACCACGATCGTCGGTGTAGTCGAAATGGATTTTTTCCTTGCCAGTACCGGTCAACAGTGCGTTCTGGTGCGCGGCACTCAGCAGATTCCACGGCGTCGTGCGGTCAATCCCCACATGATCAGCCACCGTGCTGACCAGATGAAAATAATAGGGCCGCTGGCGATCCCAGCCACGAATGGCTCCCTGATTGATCGACAGTTCGGGATTGCTGATCAGTTTGCTGGCAGAAAAATAATTCCGCTGACCCAGACCATCACAGACAGGACAGGCGCCATAAGGGTTATTAAAGGAAAACAGGCGTGGCTCCAGCTCGGCCACGGCGCGATCACAGGAGGGGCAGCTGTGGCGGGCGGACAGCACCTGATCGGGCTGTTCCCCCTCCATAAAATGCAGCACCACCAGATCGTTGCCCAGTTTCAGCGCGGTTTCGAAAGATTCAGCAATACGGTTGCCGAGATCCTCACGTACTTTAAAGCGATCGACCACCACCTCGATGCTGTGTTTTTTGTTTTTCTCCAGTGCGGGCGCCTCATCCAGGTCATGGACGATGCCATCAATTCGAGCTTTGACAAAGCCCTGTCCGCGTAACTGGTCAAACAGCCCACTGTGTTCACCCTTGCGATCCCGAATCACTGGTGCCAGCACCATCACCGGAGTGCCTTCCGGCAGCGCACGCACCTGATCGACCATCTCAGTGACAGTTTGTGCCACCATCGGCAATTCATGTTCGGGACAATAGGGCGTGCCGACACGCGCGTACAGCAGGCGCAGATAATCGTAAATTTCCGTAATGGTGCCGACCGTGGAGCGAGGGTTGTGGCTGGTGGATTTTTGTTCAATGGCAATCGCCGGCGACAGGCCCTCGATGGCATCGACGTCCGGTTTTTCCATTTGAGATAAAAATTGCCGCGCATAGGCCGACAGCGATTCGACATAACGCCGCTGACCTTCCGCATACAGCGTATCAAACGCAAGGGAAGATTTACCTGACCCCGATAATCCGGTAATCACCACCAGTTTATCGCGGGGAATATCCAGCGAAACATTTTTCAGGTTATGGGTGCGAGCGCCACGGATACGAATGTAGGGCTGAGACATGCGGCTAACCTTTTTCAAAAGATTCCTGAAGATTCCAGCAGAATCTGTTATCAGAGAGGCCCGTTTTACTGGATACAGAACTGAGTTAAACGCTGGTGGCAGCGTGACTGAGAGGACTGTAGGCAGATGTGCGGGCGAAGCACTGAGTATGGCGGTGAATCCCCCAACTTCAAGAGGCATTTATGGCAATGAAATTCCAGCACGTATCGAATTCTCAGCGACTGGTGCAGATTGCGTTTCATTAATCACATGAAGATCGTTTTATCGTTATAATCCTGCCCCACATTTGGTGCGGTTGGCCGATTTATGAATGCTTCCGAGCGTCGTGCGACGTTTGCACTCGCCAGTATTTTTGCCCTGCGTATGCTAGGCCTGTTTATGATTATTCCGGTATTTTCGATTGCCGGACAGCACTATCGTGGCGCAACCCCTGCTTTATTAGGGCTGGCCATCGGGATTTATGGCCTATTTCAGGCCCTATTTCAGATTCCGGTCAGTTTGCTGGCAGATCGTTTTTCCCGCAAACCCCTGATTGTGTTCGGGCTGTTGCTTTTTGCGCTGGGCGGGGCCATTGCCGCGCTGTCAGATAGCATCACCGGTGTGATCATTGGGCGGGCGGTTGCGGGTTCTGGAGCAGTGTCGGCTGTGGTGATGGCCCTGCTGGCAGACGTCACCCGTGAAGAGCAGCGCACCAAAGCCATGGCCACCATGGGCATGAGCATTGCATTGTCCTTTATTGTAGCGTTTACCCTCGGCCCTTGGCTGCATGCGCACGTTGGCATGTCAGGATTATTCTGGGTGACCAGTGGGGCAGGCTTGCTGGCGATTGTCTCCCTATTACTGGTGCCGACGCCGCGCCGCCTTCTGCCCCAGCGCACCGAAAGTTATCGACATCAGTTGCAGCAGGTGATTCGACTGGGCGACATGAATCGCTTGCATAGTGCCATTTTTTTGCTGCATCTTTTGATGACGGCGGCGTTTGTGCTGATCCCCATCCAGCTGGTGAACATTGCCCACCTTCCACCCAGCGAACACGCCGCTGTTTATTTGCCGTTGATGTTGCTGGGTTTTGTCCTCGCTATTCCGGGAATCATCATTGCCGAGGCACGTCGACAAATGCGCGGGATTTTTATCCTGGCCATGCTCATGCTCTCGGGCTCTTATGGCGTACTCTTATTCACCGGCAATTCAGCACTGGGATTACTGGTGGGTCTGGGGTTTTTTTTCTGCGCCTTTAATGTGCTTGAGGCCTTGCTTCCCTCCTGGCTTGTCAAGCTTGCGCCGGTGGCTTCCAAGGCAACAGCCATGGGCATTAACTCCACTGCCCAGTTTCTTGGGGCATTTTTTGGGGGAGTGCTGGGCGGTCAGTTACTGAGTCATACCACTGGTCTTTCCCCATGGGCAATTCTGGGGGGGCTCTCTCTGGTCGGAATTATACTGGCCATGCGTTTGTCGCCACCGCCCTATTTATCCAGCCTAGCCTTTCATATTCCCGAGCGGCTGCCACTGACCTCTGACTGGCTGCAGCGGGTGATGCGCGTAAGGGGTGTCGAAGACGTGGTTTTGTTGGAAAAAGAGCGAGTCGCCTATCTAAAGGTAGATAAAAAACAGCTGGATAATGCTTCGCGACAAGAACTGTCGTCCTTGACCGGCCAAACGGTGGAGTTTTAACGTGATTTCCGCTAGAGTGCCCTCACAATAAACTCACTGAGGAAAAATCATGCGCGGTATAAATAAAGTCATTCTGGTTGGCACTCTGGGCCGCGATCCTGAAACCAAGACCTTTCCCAATGGCGGCTCTGTCACTGAGTTTTCAATTGCTACCAGTGAAAAGTGGAACGATAAAGCCACTGGCGAACCACGCGAAGTCACTGAGTGGCACCGCATCATTTTGAATAATCGTTTAGGCGAAGTGGCGCAGCAATATTTGCGCAAGGGAAGCAAGGTCTATATTGAAGGCAGCTTGCGTACCCGCAAATACACCGATAAAGACGGCGTTGAACGCAGTATTACTGAAATTCGCGGCGACAATATGCAGATGCTGGATTCTGCGCGCAATGCGGGAATGCCACAGGACGGGGTTATGCCTGAATATGGCAATTCCCGTTCAAATCAGCCCGCCAAACAGTCAGCTTTCGGTGAATCCGATCCATTTGCTGGCGGAACAGCAGTTGCTCGTCAAACTCAGTCAAATCGTGCTCCCCAGAATCAATCTACCTATGATAACAATAACCTGGATGATGACCTGCCGTTTTAAGCGGGTGGAGTGTGGATTTATTCACATTATTGGGATTATTTAAGGGTGAGTAATTGGCAAAAAGGTAAATATAGCCTAAGATACCTTACCTTTTTGCTATTAATAACACGATCCGTATAATTGAAAGCAGCCTCGCCGTATTTATTCATTATACTGGTCACAACCTTATAGTATCCCCAGGGAGTCACAATGAAACCTGATTTAAGTGGTTTGTCAGTCGTAGAGCTTCAGGAATTGGCCAGTCAGGCCAGCAGCATGATCAGCGCGCGTAAAAACCAGGATCTGCTGGAGGCTTATGCCAAGCTGGAAGAAGTCGCGCGTAATGCCGGCAGCACGCTGGATGAGCTCATTGCCATCGGCCGTAATAAACCAGGCCGTAAATCGGGTTCAACCGGCACTCGCAAACCTGTTGAGCCTCGTTATCGCAACCCTGCCAATCCAGAGCAAACCTGGACTGGTCGTGGCAAAAAGCCTCGCTGGCTGGCTGCAGAAATTGACAATGGCAAACAACTGGAATCTTTCCTGATCGCCTAAAGAGTTGTCTGTCTTTGAAAAGCCCTGAGAGATCAGGGCTTTTTTATGCCTCCGTTTCTGATGGCCTGAAGAGGGGAAGGATTTCAAGCAGAGACGGGTAGCACACTCACCAGTGGCTGTGTTGGTGCTATTTCATGAAGGGATTTTGAAAAATACAGAGGAATATCGTTCAGCTGGCGGGAAATGTATTTTTTTTGCCTCCTGTTATGCGCATAATCACCGTATCTTCATTCTTGCGATCTTTCGTAGCTCTCCATGACAACAAAACGCCCAGGTAAGGGTTGGTGGTTTGCGGCAATCATCCTTTTATTATGTTTTATCGTCCTGCAGCTTCCAGCGGCATGGATTGTTGCGCGTGTGTTTCCCAATAATTCCTATCTGGACGGCGTTTCCGGAAATCTCTGGCAGGGTCAGGCGGATTGGCATTATCAGCAAGTTCAGGGCGTGGTGCACTGGCGCTGGGCCCCTATGGCCCTCTTGCGTTTGCGATTAGGGGCGAATTTAACACTTAGTACGGGAAATACTGAAGTGACCATGCAGGCCAATGGACGCTCGGGCCGCTGGGAACTACGTGATCTTAAAGGAAAAATTTCCGCAGATACCCTGCGAGCGGCGTTTCCCTGGCAATGGCCCGACAGTCCGATTTTGCTCAAGTCTGTTCAGTTGGGCCGGGATCCGGCTGGCTGGTCGCTAGCGGAGGGTGCGCTGAGCTGGGGAGGCGGGACGCTGGGCTATCCGATGGAGGGTAGGGTGGAACGGGCGGCCTTGCCACCCCTGCAGGGAGCATTGAGTCTGGACAAACAGCGACTGCATCTGGCGCTCACTACTGTGCAAAATGAGCGTATGGGTGATATCTATCTGGCTCCGGATTCCATGCTGGACATTCAGTTGACACAGCGCTTGTTGCAAACGGTAGCGGGGTACCATGGACAGGCCGGACTGGATACGGCAGTTGTCAGCACTCGTCAGCCACTTGCCAGTCTGGGGAACAATTGATGGCATTTGTGATTTCCGAATCCCGTCAGGATCAACTCTCCGCCTGGATCTTGCTGGCCTCACTGGTGTGGCTCTGCTGGAACCTCGCCAGTCTGTTCTGGCTGGCGCTTGCTCCGCCCAAACCACCGCTTGAGCGTCAAGTTGTACTGAGTGGTAATACAGCCAGCAGTGCTCCGGTACTGACGGGATTTTCCCTGTTTCATCAGGCACCGACTGCCCAGGCCGCCGCTGCTCCCGTGAGCTCCATGCCCATGCGGCTGGAAGGCGTCTTTGTAGCGACGCCCATGAGTCGTTCGGCCGCCGTCATTCATGTGGGCGATCAGTCGCGACATTATCAGGTAGGGCAGGCTATCGAAAGTACAGGCCTTGCCCTCCATACCGTGCAGTGGAATTCTGTGCTGCTGAGTCAGCCGGATGGCAGCCTGGCGCGGCTGAAATTCGGTGACACCAGTCTGAGTGCGGTCAGCAATGCGCCACTCGGTTCGCCCGTATCCACCGGGGCCAGCTTGCCACCCGTGATGGGTAATCCTGCCAATGGCAGTGCGCAAGTGGATGCGATGTTAAGTGATGCTTCCCGACAGTTGAGCACAAATCCGGCAGGGTATTTGGGCCAGATGGGCGTCTCTGCGACCGGTAATGGTTATGAAATTTCCGACAATGCACCGCCCCAGATTCGCAGTCAGCTGGGATTGAAACCCGGTGATCGGATTATTTCACTCAATGGCCGTCCCCTGGGGCAGCCGCAGCAGGATGCGCAGCTACTGGAGCAAATACGACAGCAGCGCAGCGCCCAGATCATGATTCAGCGCGGTCAGCAGACCGTGACCATTAACCAGAATTTTTAATTGACCGATTGCGAGGAATGCTCCGTCGTGACTCATATGCCTAGTAACTCCCGCACCCTTCGCTTACGGAAAACCCTGTGGCTGGGCCTGCCTCTGGCACTGATGGTGCAGCTCTCTGCGCATGCCCAGACCTGGAAGGTCAACTTGCGTGACGCGGATATTGGCGCTTTTATTTCTGAAGTTGCTGATATTACGGGTAAAAACTTTGTGGTAGACCCACGGGTAAAGGGCAATATCACGGTGATTTCGAACCGTGCCCTGACCAAAAGTCAGGTGTATGACTTATTTATGGGTGTGATGAACGTCAACGGCGTGGTGGCAATTCCCAGCGGAAATACCGTTCGGCTGGTACCCGACGTCAATGCCAAACAAAGTGGCGTGCCATTTGATCTACGCAGCCGCTCCCGTGGCGATCAGGTAGTGACTCGGGTGATCTGGCTGGAAAATACCAATCCAAATGATCTGATTCCTGCTATTCGCCCGCTCATGCCTCAGTTTGCCCATCTGGCTGCAGTACCGGGCACCAGTGCGCTCATCGTGTCCGACCGTGCGGAAAATATTAGCCAGATTCAGGAGCTGGTTCAGACGCTGGATGGTGGCAGTGACGATCAGCTGGAAATTATTCCCCTTCAGCAAGCACAGGCAGACGATATTCTCAATCTGGTTGATGCCATGGTATCCAGTTCGGCGACCAAGGATGTGCGCGGTTCGCGCTTGCGGATGATCGCGGATACCCGCAGCAACCGCCTACTGGTGAAAGGAGATGCTCGTAGCCGGAAAAAAATCCGCGAACTGGTCAAGCAACTCGATAGTCCTGCCAGTAGTCGGCTGGGAGGACTTAGGGTATTCCGGCTAAAACATGCCAGTGCCAAAAATCTGGCAGAAATGCTGAAAGGGCTGGTGAATAATGAGTCTGCCGTCATCGCCGCAACTCCCAGTACGCTGACGGGAACAGCCACCGGCTCGGGCACTACCGGCACCTCCACTACGTCGCCCGCGACTTCGGGCTCCAGCACGCTGGGCAGTTCGGGTAGCAGTGGCACGGGCAAAAACGATAAACCGTCGTTTAGCATTATCGCGGATGAGTCCCAGAATGCCCTGGTGGTTCGCAGTGATCCCGCATTGATGCAGGAAATAGACAGCGCCATCCGCCAGCTGGATGTGCGTCGCGCCCAGGTATTGATTCAGGCAGCCATCGTCGAGATTTCTGGCGATAACATTGATCAGCTGGGCGTCCAGTGGGCACTGGGAAATCCTGCAAGCGGGGTTGGCGTAATCAATTTTAATAATGCGGGCACCAGTCTGACCACGCTGGCAACGGCGGCCATTGCTAAAAATCCGGCACTTGCCAGCGGCTTGTCGGGTGCGCTGATTGGCGTTGGTTCGTCCCGGACAAATAATGCCGGTGAGCAACGTTTTTATGGAGCCGTATTGCAGGCTCTGACGACTACCAGTAATGCGAATTTGCTGTCGGTCCCTTCGATCATGACGCTGGACAATGAAGAAGCTAACATTGTCGTAGGCCAGAACGTGCCGTTTATTACCGGGTCAACCACGACGGGCACAGGGGGAACTTCCAACCCGTTCACCACCATTGAGCGCAAAGATGTGGGGATCAACCTGAAAGTCATCCCGCACATTGGCGAGGGTGGTACTGTGCGACTGGAAGTCGTACAAGAGGTATCTGCGGTGGTTCCTGCAGTCAGCGGCATCAATTCTGCCGATTTGATCACCAATAAGCGGTACATCAAAACCACGATTCTGGCAGATGACCAGCAAACCATCGCCCTAGGCGGGCTCATCCAGGACGATGCCAAGCAGTCGCAAAGTGCGGTGCCGGGTCTGGGATCGCTTCCACTGGTGGGTGCACTTTTTCGATCGAAAGGTAATACATTCACTAAACGAAATCTGTTAGTATTTTTGCAGCCAAGTATATTGCGGGATGGCTCGACCGTGGATCGCCTCAGTCAGGACCGCTATGATCAGATAAGGATGTTACAGCTGGAGCTGGATAAATCCGGAGAGTTTGTCCGGTTGCCGGCAACACTGAAACAAGTGTATGAGCCGGCAGCAACAGAGCCAGCGGCGAAGCCATAAGAGGACACTATGCTGAAGCTACAGTTTACGGATAACCGCCAGTCATCATTCTGGATTGTCGACGATGACTTTACGATAGGCAGTGAACTGAAAAATCAGATGGTCATTAAGGATGACCATGTGCGTCCCCAGCATGCCCGTCTGATTAAGCGTGGCCAGCGTCTTTTTGTTGCCCCGATTGATGAAAACTGCATTGTCTTTGTGAATGGTCAGCGAGTGGTCACGGAAACCGAGCTGATGGTCGGTGATTTGATGATTTTGAATACCGTGGAACTCAAACTCATCGACCCGACGCGCAATCAGCGGCCACTTGGCGGTGGTCTGGCTGGCGGGCTGGGTGCTCCGACCAAAGCTGCGGGCAGGGAAGAGCCTACCGGCTTCCCAATCTGGCAAATAAAAGCCATGACAGGGCCATTGAATGGCAAAGTATTGGCGATTGACAGCTCAAAAATAGTCGGACGCGATCCAGCGGCGGATATTGTGATCAGTGGTGGTCACATCTCTCGCCGACATGCAGAGTTGCTGTTGCGTGATGGCCAGTTGTGGGTAAAAGATCTGAATTCTTCCAATGGCACTTATGTTAATAATAAAAAAAGCGATGAACAGCCGATCTATTTTGGCGATGAAATTAAATTTGATGCGGTGATATTTCGGGTGATTGCCGGTGCTCATGCGCCCAAGGGAGCAGAAGCTGAGGAAGTTCCCATGGACAAAACCCAGTTTCGGCCTGCCCTAAGTATTCCGCCAAAGCCTGCTGTCGTTGAAAAGCCCAGACCTGCCCTGACCCCCCAGCCCGCGGCTGCCCTGGTTCCGTCTCCTGAGCCTGCCCCTGCGCCGAGCCTGACTCAGACCGCACCACAACCTACAGTGACTGCAGCCAAAGCGGCACCCAAACCGCGAGCTGCAGGTATCTCGCCGCTGATCGTCATGGTGATGCTGGTAGTGATCATTGCGCTGGTGGCGGTGATCATGATGACGCGTGGCGGCGGCTAGGATCGCTTCTCTTTGCACCGGCTAGTCGTGTGAACGGGATGAAGTGTTCTTCTCATCCCTTTCGCTTGACTGGAATAACGTTAAAAAACCTGCTCTAAAAACTTGCACCGCCTTTTTTTTCCTTCTAAGGTATCCCTTTGTTGCTGTGTACGCACTGAGGTGAGTCGTGATATTCAGAATCGTTCAACGTTGGCGTCGCTCCTGACTCAAAAGTTTCGGAGTGAGGGATATCGCCTTGATGGCGTTTCTGAATGACTATTGGCTGCCCGGATATTTGCTATGGCAGCGTGTGTGCAGAGTAAAGATTCATGTTAAGTTTTGATGATTTCAATCGACTGGCCGCAGAAGGTTATAGTCATGTTCCCGTGTTTCGCCAGCGCTTGGCGGATACCGATACCCCGCTGGCTGTATACGCCCGACTGCGATCGCAGGGCGCTGCGTATCTGTTTGAGTCGGTACAAGGCGGGGAGCGGTGGGGTCGCTATTCCATGATCGGCATCGGTTCGGGAACCCAGCTGGAATACCACCATCAGCAGTTGACACTTCGTGAAGGCAGCTCCCAGATCACTCAGGCGTGTAGCGATCCCTTTGAGGCCATTGAAGATTTTCTGAGGCGTTTCAGGGTGCCAACCTCAGCTGTGATACCGGATTTGCCGGGCTTTCAGGGCGGGCTGGTCGGCTATTTTGGTTACGACACCATTCGCGTTATCGAGCGCCATTTGCGTGATTCCCAGCCCCAGCGTGATGATCTGGCGATGCCCGATATCTGGCTGATGCTCTCACAGACCGTCGTGGTGTTTGATACGCTATCGGATACTGTCTCGCTGATTGTTCTAGCCAGCACGGCCGAGCCGGAGTCTTTTGCGCGTGCCAATGCCGAGCTGGATCGTCTGGAGCAGCTGCTGGCTCAGCCTCTGCAGTTAGAGGCCAAAACCCATAGTCCTCCTGAGTTCCAGTCGGTGACAGGTGAGCAGGCGTTCAA
This sequence comes from Pseudomonadota bacterium, assembly GCA_963204705.1. Taxonomy (GTDB): domain Bacteria; phylum Pseudomonadota; class Gammaproteobacteria; order Pseudomonadales; family Moraxellaceae; genus CAUJHL01. The sequence goes on from CAUJHL010000074.1 coordinate 29,484, forward strand.
AGATTCGGTGGAACGCGTCAAGGAATACATTCGTGCTGGCGATGTTATGCAGGTCGTACCCAGTCAGCGTATGACCTCGGCGTTTAATGGCGATCCCCTGTCTGTTTATCGTGCACTACGGCATCTGAATCCCTCGCCTTATCTTTTTCTGCTACAGGGTGAAACCCTTGCTGGCAATGAATCCTTTGCGCTGGTCGGTTCCTCGCCTGAGATTTTGTCACGGCTGGAGGCGGGGGTTGTGACGGTGCGCCCGATAGCGGGTACGCGTCCCCGCGGTAAAACGCTGGAAGAAGATCAGCGGCTGGCGCGCGAATTGCTCGCAGACCAAAAAGAGATTGCGGAACATGTGATGCTGATTGATCTTGGGCGAAACGATGTCGGACGCGTCAGTCAAACGGGTCAGGTACGGGTGACCGAAAAAATGACCATCGAGCGCTATTCGCACGTCATGCACATTGTTTCGAACGTGGAAGGCAAGGTAAAGCCAGGTCAGACAGCTCTGGATGTATTCAGGGCTACCTTTCCTGCGGGCACCCTGTCAGGTGCACCCAAAATCCGTGCCATGGAAATCATTGATGAAGTGGAGCCGGTAAAACGGGGCGTATTTGGTGGGGCCGTTGGCTATCTGGGATGGCACGGTGAAATGGATACTGCAATTGCCATTCGTACCGGCGTGATTCGGCGGGGAAAAATCCACGTGCAGGCAGGAGCAGGTGTGGTGGCAGATTCGCAAGCGGATAGTGAATGGAATGAGACACTTATCAAGGCGCGTGCAGTGATGCGCGCGGTAGAGATGTCTGCTCAGGCGCTGAAACTCTGAGCAATTGGTCGAAAAATTCCAGAAATAGCCCTTGAGTAGCGCTGCAATATTTTTTAGAATGCGGTTCGCTTTTTTGGCTGGCGCAATCTGTGTGATGCAGATTGTGCTACTTGAAGCCGGTATAGCTCAGTTGGTAGAGCAACTGACTTGTAATCAGTAGGTCACCAGTTCGATTCCGGTTGCCGGCACCATACAAGTAATGCCCAGTATTTTGGGTGTCTGTCCAAAAAGTCGCTTGACAGTCCTTGAATTTTTTCTAGAATTGTCGCTCTTGCTCGGTGGAGTAGGAAAATTGGTAACCCCAGCGGACTGTAACTCCGCCGCGAAAGCGTTGCTGGTTCGACCCCAGCCTCCACCACCATCTGTTTTTAAAGTTGGCATTAAAAACAGTGCAAGTTAACAGGCGGGAGTAACTCAGTTGGTAGAGTGTCAGCCTTCCAAGCTGAATGTCGCGAGTTCGATCCTCGTCTCCCGCTCCATCTGCCAAATGGCTGCCTGATTGGTAGTAATTTGGGGTGGTCATGTAAGCTCTTATAGCTCAGTGGTAGAGCACTCCCTTGGTAAGGGAGAGGTCTCCAGTTCAAGTCTGGATAAGAGCTCCAAATTTAGGTGGAAACTCTGCTCCCCTGTGGCCGGCAGTCGTTGAAGTTGTTGCCTGGGTGAGTGAGATGGCGGGCCATTGTGCCTGCCTGTTGTTTTTCTGGTGGTTGTTATTGGGTTGGTTGGGTCGTGCGGGTAATCACTGGCGACGTGACCAAGGTATGAGTCCCGGCGGGTATTTACTTAGCTGGCGTGAACGAGGGATAACATCATGGCAAAGGCCAAGTTTGAACGTAACAAGCCGCACGTTAACGTCGGCACCATCGGTCACGTTGACCATGGTAAAACCACCCTGACCGCTGCGATTGCAACCATTTGCTCGCAAAAATTCGGTGGCGAAGCCA
>CAUJHL010000075.1 GCA_963204705.1 Pseudomonadota bacterium
ACATACGGGAGCCTTGGGAGCTGTATTCGACGGCGGATTTTATTCAGGACTGTACCCGAGAAATCGACGCCATACACCAGCGGGGCAATGTTCCCCTGGTGGTCGGTGGAACGATGCTGTATTTGCGCAGCTTATTAGAAGGGCTAGGGGATAATCTGCCTGCCGCAGATATTAGTATTCGCCAAGCAATTGAAAAAGAAGCTAAAAATAAAGGATGGGCAGAGCTCCATGCTAAACTGGCCAGTCATGACCCGCAAACGGCAGCCCGTCTCCTGCCGTCAGACAGTCAGCGCATTTCCCGAGCACTGGAAGTGTTTCGTCAAACCGGTGTCCCCCTGTCGGTGTTGCATGCCGAACAGAGTGAATTTCAGTCTCCTTACAACTGGGAAATTAAGGCGCTGTTTCCCGAGCGGGACTGGTTGCATGGGCGCATTGCTGAGCGGCTGGCACTGATGTGGAGGTCGGGATTTTTGGAAGAAGTGGTCGCGCTGAGAGCATGCCGAGAGATTACTAAAGATTTACCCTCAATGAAATCAGTGGGTTATCGGCAAGTTTGGGATTACCTCGACTCTCCAATCCAGACAGAAACGCGCTGGAAGGACACACAGGACAAAGCCCTCTACGCCACTCGTCAGCTGGCAAAACGCCAATACACCTGGATACGTTCGTTACGTGAAAGACACGCGATGTCCCTGATTGATACACCAAAAAACGTTATAGTTTTTGACAATTAAACGGCAGGCACTCGTTCTCAGTAGCACCCCAAAGGTAACAGTGCCCTGCGTTTTGTGAAGGATTGGTCATGGGCCAGTCCTTGCACTGCTGATTACAATCAAGCAGAATTTGCCACCTGTCCTGACAATTTTTTTCATAACGATGGGACAGTTTTTTTGTGCGCTGTAAAAATTGGAGTTTTAAACTATGTCTAAAGGTCAAACCCTTCAGGATCCTTTCCTCAATTCACTACGTAAAGAGCGCATTCCGGTCTCCATTTTTCTGGTGAACGGTATCAAATTACAAGGCCAGATTGAGTCCTTCGACCAATATGTGGTTCTGCTGAAAAACACCGTTAGCCAAATGGTTTACAAGCATGCCATTTCTACGGTCGTTCCTGCGCGCAATCCACGTCCCGCAGGCTCCATGGGCCCAGGTTCGACAGGAGCTGGATTTGGTGGTCCGGGTGGCGGTTTCGGCGGTCAGGGCGGTGGCTTTGGTGGTCAGGGCGGCAGCCAGGGTGGTTTTGGGGGTAGTCAGGGCGGCTTTGGTGGTCAGGGCGGTTATGGCAGCCAAGGCGGTGGCTTTGGTGGTCAGGGCGGCAGCCAGAGTGGTTTTGGTGGTGGCCAGGGCGGTTACGGCGGTCAAGGCGGCTTTGGTGGCGGCCAGGGAGGCTATGGTAGCCAGGGCGGTTATGGCGGTCAGGGTGGCTTTGACGCACCGGGTAAGTTTGATGATGCCGGCGACGACGAAGGCAATAATCAGTAACAGCAAGCAGTAAAAGCCTGCAGTAAAACAACTCGTAAGCAGTGAGCCTGTTACGGTTGTCGAAACCCTGGCCAGTCCAGGGTTTTTATTGGGTAGGATCTCAGCTTTGGATATTCATTAGTCTATCGCTTAAAGATGGTACAAATGACCCATTAACAGAGTGTTCAAAAGGCGATAGGCTCAAGACTTGCACACCCGACCCCTCAGTCGGGTTTTTTTTCGATTGTTTGGCAACCCAAAAAATGAATGCTCTCGCATTGGCTAAAAATTAGAGTAAACACTTTAAAATGGCAGACTCTGCCCAACCCACGCGAGAGAAATGGGCGTATACTCTGCCGCGATTGTTGTGTAACCCCAAGAGGATGCCCCTAACGATGTCCGCCAATACTTCCGCTGGCCGTCGCTTTCGTGACGCACTCATTCAGGAAAAACCCTTACAAATCATTGGAACTGTTAATGCCTATGCGGCAATGATGGCCCGTGATGTCGGCTATCAGGCCATTTATCTGTCGGGTGCCGGAGTGGCCAATTATTCCTACGGCTTGCCCGATCTGGCGATGACCAGTCTGGATGAGGTGCTCATTGATGCTCGCCGGATTACCGCCCGAGTCGATACGCCATTGCTGGTCGATATTGATACCGGCTGGGGTGGAGCATTCAACATTGCCCGTACCATCAAGGAAATGATTCGTGCTGGCGTGGCCGCAGTCCATATTGAAGATCAGGTAGCCCAAAAGCGCTGTGGACATCGTCCCAACAAGGAAATCGTCACCACGGGGGAAATGGTCGATCGCGTCAAAGCCGCCGTAGATGCCAAGACAGACCCCGATTTTGTGCTGATGGCTCGCACGGATTCCCTGCAAAAAGAAGGACTTCAAGGGGTAATTGATCGTGCCTGTGCGTATGCGGAAGCCGGTGCAGATGCCATTTTTGCCGAGGCCATGACCGATTTGAGCATGTACAAACAAGTGTGTGAAGCCGTGAAGGTGCCGGTTTTGGCGAATATCACCGAGTTTGGGACCACGCCGTATTACACCGCGCAGGAACTGGGCGCACAGGGCATTGCCATGGTGCTGTATCCTTTGTCACCGACTCGCGCCATGCAAAAGGCTGCCTTGGCCGTGATGCGTGATATTCGTGAAAAGGGCACGCAGACTGGTGTATTGGAGTTGATGCAGGAACGCAAAGAGCTGTATCAATTTTTGAATTATCAGGAATTTGAAGATCAGCTCGATCGGTTGTTTGCAGAAAAGAACGTGTGAATGGATCCCGAACCAGTTTAGGTAATGCCCTCGACGGGTTCCTGAAAATATCTCCCAAGATGTGATAATTAACCGAGGAATACAACATGGCAGAAGGCAAGGTATTAAGTGGTGCTGGATTGCGTGGTCAGGTTGCGGGCAAAACCGCCCTGTCCACCGTTGGCAAAGAAGGCGCTGGTCTGACCTATCGTGGCTACGATGTGCAGGATCTGGCCGCCAATTGCCAGTTTGAAGAAGTGGCGTATCTGATTTTCTTTGGCGAGTTGCCCAACACGCAGCAGCTGGCGGAATACAAGGCACGCCTGAAAGCCAAGCGGAGCCTGCCGCAGGCACTGAAAGATGTGCTGGAGCGTATTCCTGCCGACAGTCATCCGATGGACGTGATGCGCACCGGTTGCTCAATGCTCGGTAATCTGGAAACAGAACAGTCTTTTGCCCAGCAACAGGACGTGGCCGATCGATTGCTGGCTACCTTTCCTGCCATCATCACTTACTGGTATCGCTACAGCCATGACGGCGTGCGCATTGATGAAAACACGGACGATGACAGCATCGGCGGCCAGTTCCTGCATCTGCTGACGGGCAAAAAGCCTAATCACCTACACACTCAGGTCATGAATGTCTCGCTAATTCTGTATGCAGAGCATGAATTTAACGCTTCGACGTTTACGGCCCGCGTGTGCGCATCGACACTTTCTGACATGCATTCCTGTGTGACAGGTGCCATTGGCTCCCTGCGAGGCCCACTGCATGGTGGCGCCAACGAAGCCGCGATGGACATGATCGAAAAATTCACCAGTCCAGACCATGCCGAAGCCGAAATGATGGCGATGCTGACCCGCAAGGACAAGATCATGGGCTTTGGCCACGCGATCTATAAAGACAGCGATCCGCGGAATGCCATTATCAAGCAATGGTCAGAAAAGCTCGCTGCCGATGTGGGCGATACCGTGCTGTATCCCGTGTCGGTGCGCTGTGAAGAAGTCATGTGGCGAGAGAAAAAACTGTTCTGTAATGCTGACTTTTTTCATGCGTCGGCCTATCACTTTATGGGCATCCCTACCAAATTGTTCACCCCAATTTTTGTGATGAGTCGTTTAACGGGATGGGCGGCACACGTCATGGAACAGCGTGCAGACAATCGGATCATTCGACCGAGTGCAGAATACACCGGCCCAGAATTGCGCAAAGTCGTTTCGTTGGCGGAGCGTGGCTGATTAACGATCCAGCTGCAGTGTTTTCGGGAAAAGCAGGCCTCGTGACTGCTTTTTCACTTTAATTAACTGGATGAGAGGATTAAAAAACACGAAAAATGTTCCTGGCTCTTATCCTAAAATCCCAGCTTGGCTCCTGCTCCCAACAGGGTAGCCACCCCGAGAAAGGCAAAAATCGCGGCCGCAATGCTGTGTACCAGTTTCATCGGGATTTTATTGGCCAGTTTATCGCCCGCAAACACCGCGGGGACATCCGCGATCATCATCCCGAGTGTGGTTCCCATGACCACAAGCAAGGGGCTAGCATAATGCGCTGCCATGGCAATCGTAGCGATCTGGGTTTTATCGCCCATTTCCGCCAGAAAAAATGTCACCAGTGTTGCGCCAAATACCCCAAAACGCTGGGCGATCTGCGTTTCTTCTTCCTCGATTTTGTCGGGAATCAGCGTCCAGATGGCCATGCCGAGAAAGGAAATCCCCAGTATCCAGCGCAGCAGTTCAGGGCTCAGTTGCGCAGTGATCCAGGCGCCGAGAGCACCGGCCAGACCATGATTGACGATGGTGGCGGCTAAAATACCGAGAATAATGGGAAGGGGCTTTTTAAAGCGCGCGGCCAGTAAAAAGGCCAGCAACTGGGTTTTATCGCCAATTTCAGCGAGGGCGACTACGCCCGTCGAAACCAGTAGGGACTCCATGGGAAAACTCCGGCAAGAAACAGAGGCCGGAAACAGACGATTGACCACAACGCATCCCCGGCCTTGATCGGAGGCATCGTGGTCAAAGGTCTTGCCAGGCATTCTACGGACTGCTGTCCGTGAATTGCTGCTAACGCCATGGCCTGTGGACCAAGTGTGTTGACGTCAGCCTCGTTGATTCACGATACATGCACAGCGTCTAGTAATTGCTGTCCGTGAATACTGGAGCGGCTACTCCCCAATGACAGCTATATAGTAGCAAAGCACTCAAAGAAAAAGAAAGGCTGTCGACCCAGTTAAAAAACAAGCAGGAGAAAAACCTACCGCGTAACCACGATTAGCGAATTACGTTTGTAGAAATGAAGCGGTGCCAAAACCCTGTCGATTGATCGACCTAAGGCCCAAACTAGGCTAGAATGCCGCGTTTATTTTTCATGTTGACTGAACGCCGTGACTGATATCAGCCATATCCGTAATTTTTCCATCATCGCCCACATTGACCACGGCAAATCCACGCTGGCAGATCGCTTTATTCAAAAATGCGGCGGCCTGCAAGAACGCGAAATGCAGGCGCAGGTGCTGGATTCAATGGATCTGGAACGCGAGCGCGGCATTACCATCAAGGCGCATTCGGTGACGCTGTACTACACGCATCCTGATGGCCAGCGTTACCAGCTCAATTTTATTGATACTCCGGGGCACGTGGATTTTTCCTACGAAGTGTCTCGTTCGCTGGCGGCCTGTGAAGGGGCATTGCTGGTAGTGGATGCCGCACAGGGCGTTGAAGCGCAGTCTGTGGCCAACTGTTACACGGCGATTGATCAGGGTCTGGAAGTCTTGCCAGTCCTGAATAAAATTGATTTGCCACAAGTCGAGCCCGAGCGCGTCATCACCGAAATTGAAGAAATTATTGGGATCGAAGCCGAAGATGCCCCGCGCGTTTCTGCCAAAACAGGAATCGGTATTGATGAACTGCTGGCCACGCTGGTGGAGCGGATTCCAGCACCCGTAGGCGAGCGGGATGCCCCGTTGCAGGCACTGATTATTGATTCGTGGTTTGATAACTATCTGGGCGTAGTCTCGCTGGTCCGGGTCAAAAATGGCCGGATCAAAAAAGGTGACAAGATGCTGGTGAAATCCACCGGCTCCACTCACATCGTGACGTCTGTGGGTGTTTTTACCCCCAAACATACCGAAACCAGCGTGCTGGAAGCGGGTGAAGTTGGCTTTGTGATCGCCGGTATCAAGGATATTTTCGGCGCACCGGTTGGCGATACCATTACCCTGCAAGTCACGCCAGACGTTGCGTCCATGCCGGGATTCAAACAGGTCAAGCCACAGGTCTATGCGGGTCTGTTTCCAGTGGATTCATCCGACTTTGAAGCCTTTCGCGAAGCCCTGCAAAAACTGCGAATCAATGATTCGGCCTTGTTTTTTGAGCCAGAAAGTTCAGACGCGCTGGGTTTTGGTTTCCGCTGTGGATTTTTGGGTATGCTGCACATGGAAATTGTGCAGGAGCGGCTGGAACGCGAATACGATCTGGATCTGATCACCACTGCGCCCACAGTGATTTACGAAGCGGTAAAACGCGGCGGAGACATTGTCTACGTCGATAACCCCTCCAAACTACCGGAAGGCAACACCGTCGATGAATTGCGTGAGCCGATTGCCGAGTGTCACATACTGGTGCCGCAGGAATTTCTCGGTAACGTCATGACCCTGTGCATCGAGCGCCGTGGCATTCAGAAAGACATGAAATTTACCGGCAATCAGGTGTCGATCACCTTTGACATTCCGATGGCCGAAGTCGTGCTGGATTTCTTTGACAAATTAAAGTCCTGTTCGCGTGGTTTTGCTTCGCTCGATTATAACTTTGTGCGTTTTGAAGCGGCCCGGCTGGTCAAAGTTGACGTCCTCATTAATGGCGAAAAAGTCGATGCCCTGGCAATGATTTGCCATCTGGACAACGCCCGCTATCGTGGCAACGCGCTGGTGGAAAAAATGAAAGAATTGATTCCCCGTCAAATGTTTGACGTGGCCATTCAGGCCGCCATTGGCAGTCAGATCATTGCCCGTAGTACCGTCAAAGCGATGCGCAAGGACGTCTTGGCCAAATGTTATGGCGGTGACGTGTCCCGTAAGAAAAAGCTGCTCTCCAAACAGAAAGAGGGCAAAAAGCGGATGAAACAGGTGGGTCGGGTCGAAATTCCGCAGGAAGCCTTTCTGGCAGTGCTGAAAGTAGACAAATAGGTAAATGGTAATGGTCTGGTAATACAGCCCGTTTCAAAGTGGATTTAAATGATCCTCGCTGCCGATACGGTTTAACCCGGCTTTGGAGCCTTGAATGGATTTTGATTTTAATTTGATCCTGGTACCACTCACCCTGTTTTTTCTGGTGATCTGGTTTCTGGATAAAAAAGTCTGGAAACAGCGCGCTGCACTGCGTGCCATTGCGATGGAAGTGAACCAGCGCCAGCAGGATCTAGCCCGTTTAACGGCAGAAAAGGAGCAGGCGGAAGCACAGCAGGCCACACCGGCGGAGCTGGACTTACTGGATAAAAAAATCAACCAGGCAAAAACCGCCGCGATTGTATCGGATACACAGCTGCAGCAAACCCATGTGCGCGAAATCATTAACTGGGCCTATGATCTCCTGCCCATTTTGCTACTGGTGCTGGTCGTTCGTTCGTTCCTGCTGGAACCCTTTAATATCCCCTCTGAGTCTATGGTACCCACCCTGCAAACCGGTGACTACATTGTGGTCAACAAGTTTTCGTATGGACTGCGGTTGCCACTTAGCCATACCAAAGTGCTGGCGGTAGGCGAGCCACAGCGGGGCGACGTGGCGGTTTTCCGGTATCCCCTGCAGCCATCCATCAATTACATTAAGCGTATTGTGGGCTTGCCGGGCGATACCGTCAGCTATGACGAAGGCATTGTCAGCATCAATGGTCAGCCTGTGTCTAAAGTCGCCCAGCCCGAACCTGCACAAATGGACGCTGAATTTGAGCGGTTTTATACCGAACAACTGGGTACCCATACCCATACGATTCGCGAATTGAACGGCGTATGGACAGCCGCCAAGGCACCCTTTATCAATCAGGTCAATCAGGGTGAGTTTGCGCAATACGCGGGTCATAAATGGTCGGTCACAGTGCCTGAAGGCCATTATTTCGCCATGGGGGATAATCGCGATGAGAGTGCGGACAGCCGTTTTTGGGGATTTGTTCCGGAAGGCAATCTCTCGGGGCGTGCTGTCTATATCTGGGCGCATAAAGATCCGGGCTTCCATTTGCCGACTTTCTCCCGAAATGGCATTATCCCTTAAAATAATCGTATCTATCACTCAACTCAGGAAATGCCCATGAACAAGGATGTGATCATGTCTGCACAGAGTATTAACTCGTTTTTATCCCGTGCCCAACATCAGCGTGGTGCCTCGTATTGGGCGTATATGTCGATGATTCTGATGGCTGGCCTGGTCGCAAAATTTGTCATTGCGGCGGGCCCGACCTACTTGGATGATCTGTCCATTAATAAAGTCATTGAGGAACGCTTGCGTGCGGTGGATCCTGAAATTACTCAGGAACGGTTTATTCAGCAATTGTCGGCCCAGTTTGACATGAATAATTTGCGCGATCTGGACACCAAAAACATGCTTACCATCATTAATGACAACGGCCTGAAAGTGCATAAAAAATACGAAGTACGTAAAAAGTTCGTTGGCAATATGGACATCATCATGACTTTTGAAAAAGAGTTTGATGAGAAGCAACTGAAACAGCAGGCCAAATAAGGTAATCCGGTGACCCGTCAGCAACAGCTTCACGAACAGCTTTCTCTCCGGCTCGGTTATAAATTCGGCAATAACGAGCTGTTGCGACAGGCACTGACGCATCGTTCCGCCAGTCAGCAGCATAATTATGAACGACTCGAATTTCTGGGTGATGCACTGCTCGGTGTGATCATTGCCAAATACCTGTATCAGCAATTTCCCACACAGGATGAAGGTCGCCTGACACGTATGCGCGCCACGCTGGTCAGGCAGGAATCGCTGGCTGAGATTGCCCGAACGCTGGCACTTGGGCCTTGTCTGATTTTATCCATGGGTGAGCTGAAAAGTGGTGGCCACCACCGTGAATCGATTTTGGCCGACGCAGTCGAGGCGCTGATCGGGGCCATTTATCTGGATTGTGACGACCTCAATCAGGTAACCCGACTGGTATTAAACTGGTTTGGCGCAACGTTGACACTGATTAGCCCGGGAGATTTGCTTAAAGATCCCAAAACCCGTCTGCAGGAATACCTTCAGGCACGCAAACTTCCACTACCGGTTTACCAGTTGGTTTCGGTCAAGGGCGAAGCGCCGCATCAGCTCTTTACCGTTTCGTGTCAAGTGCAGGGTTTACCCGACACCACTGGGCAGGGCAGTAGTCGCAGACAGGCTGAGCAAACTGCTGCCAGTGTTAGCCTGACCCATCTGGACAAGCCAGCCCTGACGACTACTGCCTGTTAAGTCGGACGGTCACCCGTTATTCTGTCACCCGCTATCCTTCAGATAACCCAATATCCGACAACCCCCAGTATTTACAGCGAATTTTTTCATGTCTACAGAACCAATAGAAACCCCTGCTGAGCTGACCCAGGATGGTGACAAGCCCTCCGGCTCACCGGATCTGATCGATCAGTTTTTTGGGCAAACTGAGAGCATTGGCCCTGATTTTCGCAGTGGTTTTGTCGCCATTGTCGGTCGTCCCAACGTGGGTAAATCCACGCTGATGAATCACCTGATTGGCCAAAAGCTTTCCATCACCTCCCGCAAACCCCAAACGACACGCCATAAAATTATCGGAATTGACACCCGAGGGCAGGTTCAGGCGGTGTATGTGGATACTCCCGGGATGCACAAAAAAGAAGTGCGTGCCATCAATAAAATGATGAACAAGGCTGCCAGTTCTGCCCTGCGCGATGTCAATCTGGTGCTGTTTGTAGTGGATGGCCATAAATGGACACCCGATGACGAACTGGTTTTGGACAAACTGAAACAGGCCAGCATGCCCGTGGTGCTGGTGATCAACAAGGTCGACACTGTAAGCGATAAAGGCAGCCTGCTGCCGCTAATCGAGCAACATGCCAAACGCATGAACTTTTCGACGATTGTTCCTGTTTCAGCTCTACGGGGGGCAAATCTGGAGCAACTGCATCAGGTCATCTCGAATCATTTGCCTTTTGCCCCGCCTTTGTATGGACTGGATCAACTGACCGATCGTAGCGAACGCTTTCTGGCCAGTGAAATTATTCGCGAAAAAATCATGCGTCAGTTGGGGGAAGAATTACCCTATGATCTTACCGTTCAGATCGAGGGGTTTCGTACCGAGCCAGCTACCGTAAACCCTAAAACCGGTAAACCCAAAGCGGCCTGTACCTTTATCGATGCCACCATACTGGTTGCCCGGCAAGGCCAGAAAGCCATCGTGATTGGCGATAATGGGCAAAAACTCAAGCAAATCGGAATGGACGCCCGCATGGATATGGAAAAGATGTTTGAGCAAAAAATCATGCTGACCTTGTGGGTGAAAGTCAAAGGCGGCTGGTCGGATGACGAACGTGCACTGAGAAGTCTGGGTTACTCAGATGTATAACAGGAGCTAATACCATGCAATCCTTAAATACCCTGCGCAAGCAGCTCTCCATTACCCTGTTAGTGTTGATGACGGTCATGCTGAGTGGTTGTCTGCATAAAATCATCACCGTACCGGTTAAGGTCGCCTATAAAACTACCAAGTATACAGTGAAAGGTACGGTTGCGGTGGCTGAAGCTGTGATTCCGGGCGATAGCTCCAGCGAAAGCAATGCTGACAAGGACAAATAATTAAAAAATGATCTGATTTGCGGTAAATCTGTTCAGTAGTTGATCATCAGGGTCATGCATGCGGAAAGAACCATTGAGTGGTTATGTAGTGCACTCCAGACCCTACCGGGAGACTAGCCGGATTGTGCATTTTTTTAGTCTGGAACATGGCAGGGTGGATGGCGTATGCAGGGGAAAGGTGCCTGCTTCCTATCAGTGGTTTCAGGTATTTGCCAGTGGCAATCAGTCGCTGAAAACATTTACAGGGTTTGAAGAACAGACTGCAGCACACATTTTGCAGGCAGATGCCCTGATTGCTGGCTTTTATCTGAATGAACTGTTGTTACGATTGTTGCCAGTGGAAGAGGCCATGCCCCAGCTGTGGTTGAGCTACCAGCACACTGTGGGTGAGTTATCACGGCTACCGGCAAAAGGCGCTTTAGCCAACCTCAAGTCCCTGCTGCGGCTGTTCGAGTATGTGCTGATCACTGAATTGGGGTACGGTCTGGACTTTAGAACTGACCATCAGGGTGCCCCGATCGAAATAAAATGCACCTATACTTTTGATCCAGATGAAGGTTTCCATCCCGCAAATCATGGTTTTTTGGGTCAGACCATCCTCAGGGCTGCCGAGTTGTTGAC
>CAUJHL010000076.1 GCA_963204705.1 Pseudomonadota bacterium
GGGCCTTGCGAATCACTGCCGGAGACAGCAGGTGTGCTTCAGGTATCGCCTGCCGTGGTGCGGTTACTTCAGGGCGCATCACTTCTTCTTCCGCCAGACTAAAGTTTCTGGCGGGCGGAGTGACTTCTTTACTGGCTTTGACTTTGACTGCCTCTGCACTAGGCGCTGCGGCCTGTGGAGTGTTGCTGATGGGTGGTTTGGTTGCAGGTGGCTTTTCTACCACTGGTTTTTCTACTACAGGCTTTTCTGCAACTGGCTTTTCTACATCGGCCTTGGCTGCAGATGCATTCGCAGCAGGGGCATTATTAGCAGGTGGGGCAGACCTTTGTTTAGACACTTGTGGCAGTTTAGCGGGTGGCTGTGCCGGGTCTTTTTTTATCGACGTTTGCTGTGTTTTGGCCGGTGCTTTGGCAGACTCTTTGCTCGTCTCTTTGACTGTCTCTTTACCAAGCTCTTTGGCCGATGATCGGGAGGTGCGAGTCGAGGTGCGAGTCTTGGTAGCTGGCTTGACGGCAGGCTTGGGTTTGCTGTCTTCAGTACTGGATTCATTGACGATGGGCAGCGCGGCCAGCAAATCCGGACGTAAGGCTTCGAGTGGGCATTCCAGCACTTCGGCCAGCTGGGGCAGTAACGCCAGCGCCGGCTTGTGTTTGCCGGTTTCCCATTGGGCAATGGCTGGGCCGCTGATTCCCAATAACCGTGCCAGTCCTTGCTGGGACAAGCCTTTTTTTGCACGGGCCTGCCGTATCACTGTCGCAATGTCGGTCGCACTGGTGTCGGTCGTTGCTGTTGTTACACTCGCCATAATATCCACGTCAAATCAGAGCCATGCCCACAGGCCAATCATACCGATTGCAGGATTGGCCCATGTGTTTTCAAATCGTTCAGTTAGGTGCAGCCGTGGCATTCATGCTAAGGTGCTGCCCTGATCGTCAGTCTAACACAAAGGAACTCCATGCCGGCGAACCCTGCAGCCCCGACAGGCCATAACAACAGCATCGCAGCGACCCCAAAAGAGGCCCTGATCCTCCGTGCGGTAGACCGATTAAATCTCTGGGCAGGCACCCTCAGTGCCCTCATGGTGCTGGTTGTTACGGTGATTGCGGTACTGACTGCATTCGGTCGTAAATTCGGCATCGGCTCGAATGCCCTGATCGAACTCCAGTGGTATCTATTTGCCCTGATTTTCCTGATGGCTGCCGGCTGGACACTGCAGCGCAATGAGCATGTCCGTGTCGATGTGTTTTCGCGTCGATTCAGCGCTCGCTGGCGCGCGGTGATTGATCTGATTGGCCATACGCTTGTGCTGTTACCGATCGCCGGAGTGCTGTTTTATTTGGGCCTTCAGGAAACTCTGGATGCCTGGCGCAGCCACGAACTGTCTGCAGATGCAGGCGGGCTGGTACGCTGGCCAGTCAAAGCACTGATTCCCATTGGATTTTTATTGCTTATTTTGCAGGCATTGGTAGAAATGACACGACAATGGCACATTTTCCTTAGCCATTCTCAGGACGATAACGACCTGATTTCCAGCTCACCCGCCTCTGCTACGCCAAAGGACTAATCCCATGGATGCAGGATTTCTGGCGCCCTTTATGTTTGTGACGCTGCTGCTGCTGTTGCTGACGGGTTACCCGGTAGCCTTTGTGCTGGCGGCAGTGGGTCTGCTCTTTGGCGCAATCGGCGTGATGATGGATGCCATTCCTCTCGGGCTGATTCAGGCCGTTCCTGAGCGTCTGTTTGGCATCATGCGCAATGATACGCTGCTGTCGATTCCTTTCTTTACGCTGATGGGGCTGGTGCTGGAACGCAGCGGCATGGCGGAGCAGCTGCTGGATTCCCTTAACCGCCTGTTGGCACGGGTACGTGGTGGACTGGCCTATGCGGTACTGGTGGTGGGTGCGCTCCTGGCGGCAACAACGGGGGTAGTGGCTGCCAGTGTTATGGCCATGGGACTGATTTCATTGCCGATTATGCTGCGCAATGGTTACAGCCCCAGCATTGCGAGTGGGGTCATTATCAGCTCGGGAACGCTGGCGCAAATCATTCCCCCCTCCCTGGTGCTGATCGTACTCGGGGATACGCTGGGTGTGCCAGTGGGTGACATGTATGTCGGTGCACTCTTGCCCAGCGCGCTGCTGGTGCTGGGTTTTGCGGTTTTTATTTTCCTGATGTCCATTTGGCGGCCAGACCTGTTGCCAGCGATGAAAGAGCCCGCACCGATCCAGTGGGGCTCATTATTACTGGGTCTGATTCCACCGCTGGCGCTGATTTTTCTGGTATTAGGCACGATTTTTATTGGACTGGCCACACCAACCGAAGCCGGAGCGATGGGCGCTACCGGTGCGCTGTTATTGGCACTGATTCGGCGACGCCTGACCTGGCCAAATCTGCAGCTGGCGCTGGGTCAGACCGCCCGATTGACCTGTTTCGTGCTCTTTGTGCTGATCGGCTCCAGTTTGTTCAGTCTGGTGTTTCGAGCCTTGGGTGGCGATCTCTGGGTGGAGCATCTTTTTGGCAATTTACCGGGTGGCGAAATCGGTTTTCTGCTCGCAGTCAACACGCTGATTTTTATCCTTGGCTGTTTTCTGGATTTCTTTGAAATTGTCTTTATTGTCGTGCCCTTACTGGTGCCACTCGTTCATCATTTTGGGCTGTCGCCGGTATGGTTTGGCATCCTGTTGGCGATGAACCTGCAAACCTCATTTTTAACGCCGCCGTTTGGGTTTTCGCTGTTTTACCTCAAGAGCGTGGCGCCGCCTTCCCTCTCCACCACGCAGATCTATCGGGGCATCGTTCCGTTTATTGCGATTCAGTTGCTGATGGTGCTGGCGGTTGCCTGCTTTCCGGGGCTCGTGCGGCAGTCTGCACCGGATTCGCCCGATGCAACGACGCCAGCATACGCCGAAGCGCGTGCCTTGCAGGGCACCGATGCCCGTGAAGCCATTGATTTGATGATGCAAATTGCCCACGAAGCGGATCAGGCGGAAAAAGGATTGCCTCCGGCTCCGGCCTCGCCCCCTCACCCCTGAGTCCGGAACCCCTCCCTGGATCGGCTCACTCGCCATTTCATGGCTTAGCGGATACAGGGCCCGTTATTTCGACCGATATACAAACTGATTGTGCTGGAGACTGTATGCAACGCCGGGATCTTTTACAAAAATTACTCACCGTCGGCTCTGCGGCGGCCCTAAGCCCTAAACTGCTGGCAGCCCCTGCCGTTTCGGAAGGAAGGGTGCAATGGCGCATGGCTTCCAGCTTTCCCAAAAGTCTGGACACTATTTATGGTGCAGGTGAAATGCTGGCCAATCGGGTGAGCCTGCTGACGGATGGCAAATTTCAGATTCGGGTATTTGCGGGGAATGAGCTGGTTCCGGCCTTGCAAGTCTTTGATTCGGTGCAAAATGGTACTGTAGAATGCGGCCACAGTGCTAGCTACTATTATGTCGGTAAAAACAAGGCTTTTGCCTTTGACACCTGTTTACCCTTTGGCCTAACCGCCCGTCAGCAAACGGCTTGGTACCAGCGTGGCGGTGGGCGCCAATTGATTCAGGAATTTCTGCGGCCCTATGGCGTCATCAGTTTTGCTGGTGGTAATACGGGCGCGCAAATGGGCGGCTGGTATCGGCAACCGGTACGCAGTCTGGCGGAGCTGAAAGGCCTCAAGATTCGCATTCCGGGGATCGGTGGTGAAATTATGTCCCGCATTGGGGCCCTGCCCCAGACGATTGGTGGTGCGGATATTTATCCTGCGCTGGAACGCGGCGCGATTGATGCCGCCGAATGGGTCGGCCCCTATGATGATGAAAAAATGGGCTTTTATAAGGTCGCGAAATACTATTACTTTCCCGGCTGGTGGGAAGCTGGCCCGCAGCTCAGTTTCTTTGTCAACGCTCAGGCCTTTTTGAAATTACCCCGTAGCTGGCAGATTGCCTTTGAAGTCGCGGCCAGTGAAGCCGCCACGCTAATGCTGGCCAGTTACGATGCGCAAAATCCCCAGGCGCTGATACGCTTGATCAATCAGCATCAGGTGCGCCTGATGAGCTTTCCAGAAGACATGATGAAAGCTGCGCAAAAGACCGCGTTTGATTTTTACGAAGAACAGGCCGCCAGCAATCCAGCTTTTGCCAAACTCTATCGTTCGTGGAAACCATTCCGCCGCATGGAAGGCGGCTGGTTCAATCTGGCGGAAACCTCGCTAGAAAACTTTATGTACAAAAATGCAAGTCGATGAACCCAAGGCGATGCTTGTGAGTCGCTGATTGCAAGGCGAGGCTTGTGAGCCGATGAATGTGGGGCAATGAATACGAGTCAGGAATTAAGGACTCGCCATAGCCGGCGCTGCACTACTACCATCGGGACGCTTGCCCTGTGCTTTGAGGGCGGCGCTGACATCCGGTGGCATATAGTTTTCATCGTGTTTGGCCAAAATTTCCTCAGCTTCAAACACGCCATTGCGCCATTCCCCGGTCGCGACTACGCCAGAATTTTCCTTGAACAAATCCGGCAAAATGCCATTGTAATGTACTGGCACCGTGGCTTTGAAATCGGTAATCTTGAAATGGACATCCAGGGAATTGGGTAATTTTTCCAGACTACCGCGCACGACCATACCACCGGCACGAATGCGTTTGGCTTCGGGCGCCTCCCCTGCGGCAATCTGGGCCGGTGCATAAAAATAATCCGTCTGCGCACGCAACGAATACAGGATCAGCCCCGTCGCCGTTGCGACCGTCACCAGAATAATCGTCAGCCAGATAAGCTGGCGCTTGCGCTTGGGATTCATCATCACACGACTGTCCATTGGATCATTGGGATTGGATATTGGTATTGGATAATTGGGAATTGCCCTGCTGCTGCGGATCTGGCTGAGGCTGGTCTTGAGTCGGTGAACGGCCCCCCTTAGACGGGCGGTCAGGCCTTGTCGATACCATGCGCTGCATTCGACGGACTTCCTGCTGTGTCCAGTTCCTGCGCTCGCGTCGCACCCACAGGATCAGGCCAGCAAGTACCAGAAAGGTCAGCCCCCAGGAACTCCACACATAAGGCCCATGATGCCCCATGGCCAGCCACTCTGACAGGCCCGAAAATGCAGGACTCGGCATCGCCATCATTCACGCTCCACGATTACACCCAACTGTTCATCCGACTTTTCACCGAACTGTTCACCCGACTTTTTTTGGCGAACCCTTGCACTTAACTTATGCGCTGAAGCAGGGAAGCACCTTGCTCATTCAGTGCCGCTTTTGCGCCATCAGCCATTCCACTACCCAGCGGCTGTTGCGTTCCCGCTGCAGGATCAGCGTACAGGTGCGATACAGCACGATCGCTGCCGCCAGACAATAGCCACCCAGTAACATGATCAGTAGCGGCATCCACATCGACGCTGGCATTTTCGGCGCTGCGGTCAGGCTAAAGGTAGAGCCTTGATGCAGTGTATTCCACCATTCTACGGAATACTTGATGACCACCAGATTTACCACACCAACGATGGACAGAAGACCTGCCGATTTTGCCTGCATCGTAACGTCTTCAAAGGCCTGATAGAGCGCAATCACTCCAGCATACAAAAAAGCCAGCAGCAGCATACTGGTCAGGCGTCCGTCCCAGACCCAGTAAGTGCCCCAGGTCGGCTTACCCCAGATCGAGCCCGTCACCAGCGACACAATACACAACAACAGGCCAACCGGTGCCATCGCACGCGCCATCAGCTCGGCCGTCTTGATTTTCCAGACCATGGCAATAACGGATAAAATGGCCATGGCCAGATACAGACTCATCGCCAGACTGGCCGCAGGCACATGAATAAAGATGATGCGATAACTATTGCCCTGTAAATAATCCGGCGGCGCAAACAGTAGCCCCCAGACACTGCCGACACCGAGTAAGAGCGCCGCAAACCACGACAGCCAGCGCACCCAGGGCCCAAAACTATAGAAAAAATGCCGTGGGCCAACGGTTTGTAAAAACCAGTTCCAGCATCGCTTGGCCAACCCCGGTGTCGGAGGTGAAGTCTGGATCGGAGCAGTGCTCATGGTGTCATCCCCCGAATCGGGCAAGGTTCAGTGGCAGGGTGTAGTCTAGAAGTGCTATCGCGGTTTACCAGCGGCAAGTGTGGACAGAATGGAGTGTTCACGGCCAATCGGTTTCCCATTACTGCGACACAGCCAGTCGCAAAGCAGCCGCCAAGACCCAGGGTATCGTGACGATCGACAACAACAGCAACCCCAGTAATAAGGCAAAAACGGGCATCACCGGCGAGTGCACCAGCCATAAATTCACAGTCCCGGAACCAAAAATCAGCACCGGCAATTGCAATGGAATGGCCAGGAGCGGGACCAGTACGCCATTGCCCCGCAAGGTCACGGTCAGGGCGGCAGCAATCGCCGTCAACAGCGTAAGTATCGGCGTTCCAATGACCAGAGTCAGCATCAAAATCCCCGCAGACGGCCAGTCCAGCCCAAACAGCGGCACCACCAGCAGCGACACCAGACTGACCAGCAAACCTGAGCCGAGCCAGTGGACGCACACCTTGATCAAGGCCCAAAGCGCCAGTGATCCCTGCCCGACCACCAGCTGCTCCACCGTGCCGTCCTCAAGGTCACGCTGAAACAGGCTGTCGGCACCCAGCAACACCGCCAGCAAGGCGGCAATCCAGACGGCGGCACTGCCCAGCCGGGCCAGTAATTTAGGCTCCGCACCCACGGCAAACGGAAACAGCACCAGCACCATGACAAAAAAAACCAGCGCATACAGCGAGCCAGAAGGACTACGCCATTTCAGTCCAAATTCGCGCTGCCACAGGTATGCCATCATAGCGGGTTTCCTGAGCTGGCTACAGAGGCGGCACGCGGCTTCACTGCCTGATGCGCTGGTTCGGAACCATTCGTTCCATCCCGTTCGCGGCCTTCATTCTGATCGTCCAGCCAATCTGCCTGAACCTGATAGCGTTGCAGGTTAAGTTCATGAGTGACCACACTGAGCGGTTGATGACTGGTCAGCACCACCCGGCCGCCTGTAGCGGCATACTCCCGCAGGCGATCCTCCAGCAGTGCCACCATACTGACATCCAGCGCAGTAAAAGGCTCATCCAGCAACCATAGGGGCGGTTGCACAGGCAACCACAGCAAGGCCAGCAACACCCGCCGTTTTTGACCAGAGGACAGCCGGCTGGCCGCTTCGTCCTCATACCCCGCCAGCCCTACTTGATGCAGCGCGTCCCGGCACTCTGCCCGAGTCACCCTGCCCCACTGCGGGATGCGGGCCAAAAAATTCAGGTTTTCGTCAACGGTGAGTCGTGCATTCAGCCCGGCATGATGTCCCAGATAGCGTTTGGGCCAGTGGTTACAGCCTGCACCATTCCATTCTGCGTACTCACGTTCGGTAGGAATCAGCCCGGCAAGTCGCATCAGCAGCGAGGTTTTCCCCGTACCATTGGGGCCGGTCACCTGCCAGATCGTACCCGAATGAAGATCGGCACTCACCCGCTCGCATAGGCGCATTCCTGCCCGCTCCACGTCCAGCTGGCGCACAGTCAGTGTCGACTGTTCCCTGCCTTCAGGGGCGAGTGTCAGAGCGGAAGTAAGAGTAAAAGGTTCCTGCATGCAGAGCGTGACTCAGTAATAGCGGTGCAAAAAGTGACCGGAAAAAATGCCTGGTACAATTGCCTGGAAAAAGTGTCTGGAAAAAGCGGCGAAAATTACCCTAAAAACCGGATGTATTCAGGGGAAAGTATAGCTGAATTCTGCTTCGTCTGCCTGCCAAGCCTAACCTGGCCGCTGAGCAATCAACACAGGGCATGCTGCGGCTCACAGAACACCGCTCGCACTCAGGCGCGAGGTTTGTTAGGCTAAGCGCCATTTTTTGCGGTGAGTCTGGGCCATGTTCCTGATCGATTTTATCCTCCATATCGACCAGCACTTGCGAGAGTTTGTGCAGTCCTACGGTGGCTGGGTCTATGGCATGCTGTTTTTGATCGTATTTTGCGAAACGGGTCTGGTGTTTATGCCCTTTTTGCCAGGCGATAATTTGCTGTTTGCAGCGGGCACACTGGCCGCGATCGGCTCGCTCAACCCATGGGCCGTGGGCGGTGTACTGGCGTTGGCCGCTACGCTGGGCGATAGCACCAATTACTGGATTGGCCGAAAATACGGCAAAAAGCTCTTTCATCCGGATCGTGCCTTTCCCTCTATCAAACATTTGCAAGCTACCGAAGCCTTTTTTAATCGTCATGGCGGGAAGTCGGTTTTTCTCGGCCGTTTTATGCCGATTATTCGTACCTTCACCCCGTTTGTTGCAGGAATGGGTGCCATGCCCTACGAGCGCTTTTTGATGTTTAGCCTGAGTGGAACGGCGGTCTGGGTAGGAACACTGGTGCCTGCGGGATATTTTCTGGGGCAATTACCCTTTGTGCAAAAAAACCTCACTGCGATTATTTTGTTGATTATCTTCGTGTCATTGCTGCCACTGATCATTCAGGGCACACGGCATTATCTGGCACAGCACAAAGGCCTGCCCGATAACCCGAATACGATGTGATGTTTACAGAAAAGTCTTTACAGAAAAGTCCTTACCGAAAAGCCGTCACACCAATGCGGTCACAGAAAAGTCATCGCAGAAAAGTTGTAACGACTGAGGTCGTCACAGGGGATCGTCTAACACGAACGGAATTCTTGTCTGACCAAATCGTTGGTTTAGTGCCCTCCTGTAATGCCTTCGTGACAGCATGTAAGCAAATGCGCACACGAATTGCCGATTCCGCCTCTATGGCGTCCTTCATGATTTCGCCATACTGCACTTGCGACGATGGAATCATCGGCACGGAAGAGCCACACGGACGATCAAGGTCGCAGGACTGATGAACGGAAAGGTCATCACAGGAAGTCGTAATAGCCCGGCCCTTCAGGACGAAGCCAGCCGGGTTTTTTAATGCCTATTTTTTGCCTGATATATTCGACTGTGTTCTGAAGTTGTGCTCTGAGCTTGTGTTTTGAGCCTGGGTTCTGATAATGCCTTCTGTAAAAGTCGGGCCCACCGCTGTCACTCCCCGCGTTTTCAATCCAGAACACCCAAGCCGGTGCAGCCGATTCAGTGAATCCCAGTGAGTTCAGAATTCAGCTCAGAAAAGTCAGTGCAGCCGAACCAATACAGCCCGTAGAATCCATTCGTCCCGATCGCATAGGCATTTTCCACGATTTTCTGTCAGCTTGGTCAATGCCACGTCTCCATGAACATGGCAGTCTTGGCAAACACGAGACAGGACGCGGCAGTAAGCTTCTCCATCTCTCAAGCCCAACTCTACGTTCCGAATCACCGTATCATCCCAAACGCTTGCACCCTTTTTGCCCTGAAAATAACCAAGGAAAGTCACATGACCGCAACCCTGTATGCTTCAGCCACAGTCAAAACCGCCCTTTCACACCTCATTCGCCCGCTGACGCTGACCGTCGCGATCGGCATGGGGTTGCTGGCACTTCAGCCAGTACAGGCGGCAGCAACCCTCGATATTCAGGGTGTACTCAAGGAAGAACGTACCTGGGCTGGCCTCACCACCAAAACCTTGAAAGTCAATGATGTAGA
>CAUJHL010000077.1 GCA_963204705.1 Pseudomonadota bacterium
TTACTAAGCTAAATAGCAGGGTGAATAACAGGCTAAATTTGCTGGCAAGGCATTCTTTGTGAAAAAGGCAAGACGATCTTGTATGCACTGTTGATTAGGGCGACTTTGCAGAACTTCAATGCAGTGAGCAAAGTTAAAAAAACGCTAGCGGTAATGCCAGCGTTCTTTGAGGGTCAGGGTCAGGGTCAGGGTCATGCTGAGGCTGGGGTCAGGCCAACCCAGCGCGGAAGTCACAACACGGGGTTATCCGATGAACCTTAGGCCTCAAAGGGATGACGCAGCACGATGGTTTGTGCACGATCCGGTCCGGTTGAAATAATATCCACGGGACAGCCGACCAGCGCTTCAATACGGGCAATGTAGGCCTGCGCATTGGCTGGCAACGCCTGAATACTGGTAGCCCCAATAGTGGATTGTGACCAGCCTGCCAGCGTTTCATAGACAGGCGTGACACAATCAAACGCTGCGGCATCGCTGGAACCCTGACAGGAATCCTGCTGATTGTATTGATAGGCGATGCAGATTTTGATCTCTTCCAGACCATCCAGCACATCCAGTTTGGTCAGGCACAATCCGCTCACGGAATTGATTTCGACAGCACGACGAAGGGCAACGGCATCAAACCAGCCACAGCGACGCTGGCGACCCGTCGTGGCGCCAAATTCATGGCCTACCGTGCCCAGATGTTTGCCAATATCACTGCCTTCATCGGCAGCCGCATCATAGACCAGCTCGGTCGGGAATGGGCCACTGCCCACGCGGGTGGTGTAGGCTTTAGTAATGCCCAGCACATAATCCAGATACAGCGGGCCAACACCTGAACCGGTACTGACGCCGCCTGCAGTCGTGTTGCTACTGGTGACGAAGGGAAAGGTACCGTGATCAATGTCCAGCAGGGAACCCTGGGCACCTTCGAACATCAGGGCCTTGCCTGCCTTGCGGTAGTCGTGCAGGACACGGGTGACATCACAGACTAGCGGGCGTAGGACTTCTGCCCAGCCGCGCGCTTGCTCCAGAACCGCTTCTACATCAATAGCAGCCACACCGTAATACTGGGTCAGGCGGAAGTTGTGGTACTCGGCGACTTCGCGCAGGCGTTCCTCAAATCCTTCCCAGCGAATCAGCTCGGCCAGACGCAAGCCACGACGGGCAACTTTGTCCTCATAGGCAGGGCCAATACCACGACCAGTAGTACCAATTTTGGCATTGCCACGTTTCGCTTCGCGGGCCTGATCCAGGGCAATGTGATACGGCAAAATCAGCGGGCAATTCGGTGAAATACGCAGGCGTTCGCGCACAGGGACGCCCTTGGCTTCAAGGGTGTTCATTTCCTTCAGTAGTGCTTCGGGTGACAGCACCACGCCATTGCCAATCAGGCACAGCACATTGTCCCGCAGGATGCCTGAGGGGATCAGGTGCAGGACGGTTTTTTCACCACCCACCACCAGCGTATGGCCGGCATTGTGGCCACCCTGATAGCGCACCACGGCCGCCGCGCGATCGGTGAGCAAGTCAACAATTTTGCCCTTGCCTTCATCCCCCCATTGCGTGCCCAGTACGACGACATTTTTTGCCATGATAGCCTCTCAATTAGCCTGACACCCGAGGGTAAAATTTTTAATGAAAAACAGAGGCCTAAACAGCCTTGCACCACAAAAAAAATCACACCCTAAGCCCGAAAACCTAAAATAATTCCGAAAACCTGAACTGATAACCGGTACCAAAAAACACCCGCTGGTTAACGCAATGAGGTATCTGTTACGTTGCCTAAGTGCAATCGCCCCATGAAGTATTTCCGATTATTGCGTCGCTACGATTTGCCAGCATCCATCTACATTTGTCAGGTGATGCGAATACAGTCGATCCGGTTCCTGTCCGGCATCCAGTGCCTGCACCACCACCCGCCCCGCCTGACGCTCCGCCTGAATCAGCGCCGCCAGTTCAGGCGAGGGATCACAGGGTGCCCAGATTCGAACCGGTGACAAAGCTACCTGCCAGACGCTGTCAGCAGCCAGCAGTTGCACATCACAACTGAAGCCCGTGGCAGGTCTTGGGCGCCCATAGGCAGCGCCAATGCCATCGTAGCGCCCACCCTGTGCCAGTGGCATGGCATAGCCTGCCGCATAGGCCGCAAAGGTAATACCGGTATGGTAGTGATAGCCGCGCAATTCGGCAGGATCGATACTGCAATCCACCTCTGGATAGCGGGCTTTGACACACTCAGACGCTTTTAGCAAGTCACTGAAGGCCTGTTGAATGCCTTCATCCGCCAAAACCGTTGCGGAAAAGCCCTGTTTCAGCACAGCAATATCCTGCCCGCCATAGGCCAGCCACCAGAAATCCTGCCCTAGCGGAAGATCCTGACACAGCGTTTTTAGTTCGGGCAGGGATTTACGCAAAAATACATCGGTCAGTTGTGCTTCCTGCTCCGCTGACAGTGCGGCGAGTCGGCTGAGTGAGCGAAACAATCCCACATGCCCCAGATTGAGGTGTAAGCCCTTGCCGGTACTGCGAGCCAGTACCAGTGTCTGGATCATCAGCCCGATCATTTCCAGATCCGCCGCCAGGCCCTCATAGCCATACAGTTCAGCCCCGAGCTGGAGAGGGCTGCGGGAGGTAGATAGTCCTTGCGGCGCTGTGTGCAGTACGGTACCGGCGTAGCAGTAACGACTAATTCCCTGCACTGGCAGGACGTGTGCATCAATGCGGGCAACCTGGGTGGTCAGATCAGCGCGGATTCCCATCAGACGGCCACTGAGCTGGTCCATCAGTTTAAAAGTCACCAGTTCGAGATCGGCATTGCCCGCGGTTAACAGTGACTCGGTATATTCAATGAGTGGGGTAAACACCAGCTGATACCCCGCCGACTGAAGAGCATCCAGCAAATTCCGGCGCAAGTGCTCCAGACGGGCTGCCTGTTCGGGCAGGATATCTGCCACGCCATCGGGCAATAACCAGGTTTCTGCAACGGGCATGAGTCTTGGCCTGTATCGGAGAGCGTCCAATTCACGCACGCGGAACGGCGGGAAAGCAGACGGCAAAGAGGGGTTAACCGGTGCGTGACACGTAAAAAAGTCGGGCTATTCCCGACGGCGCATAGTCTACCATGCTTTTGACGCACTGGGCAGCCCAAACTCCTACCAGATCGCGTGCAGCCTGACTTTGCAGACACTTGCAAACCTCTGCAAACATCGCCAACAAGCGCACAAACAACCCCGGGTAGGACCTGGACGACCTATTAATAGCCCGTTATAGCCCGTTATAGCCCGTAACGGCCAGCCATGCCTTCCAGTGAAATCGGACGGATTTTGCTGGCCTGACCGGCGGTGCCAAAGGCTTCATAACGCTGTATGCAAATGTCTTTCATGGCGACAATGGTTTTGGCCAGATACTTACGCGGGTCAAATTCAGCTGGATCTTCGGCCATGGCACGGCGGATGGCACCTGTAGACGCCAGACGTAGATCGGTGTCGATATTCACCTTGCGAACGCCATGGCGAATGGCTTCTACGATCTGCTCGACCGGGACGCCATAGGTTTCCTTGATCTCGCCACCGTGCTGATTGATGATCGCCAGCCAGTCCTGCGGCACCGAGCTGGAGCCGTGCATGACCAAATGCGTATTGGGAATGCGGGCATGGATGGCTTTGACCTGATCAATCGCCAGAATGTCCCCAGTCGGAGGACGAGTGAATTTATAGGCCCCATGGCTGGTACCGATGGCAATGGCCAAGGCATCCACACCGGTATCGGCGACAAATTGCGCGGCTTCGTCCGGACTGGTCAGCAATTGCGAGTGATCCAGCACGCCTTCTGCGCCCACACCGTCCTCCTCACCTGCCATACCGGTTTCCAGACTGCCCAGACAGCCTATTTCCCCTTCCACCGACACGCCGCAGGCATGGGCCATTTGCACCACTTCGCGGGTGACGCGCATGTTGTAGTCATAATCCATTGGCGTTTTGCCATCGGTACCCAGTGACCCATCCATCATGACCGAGCTGAAACCCAGCTGAATCGACCGCTGGCAAATGGCAGGGCTAGTACCATGATCCTGATGCATGACCACGGGAATATGCGGCCATTCTTCAATCGCGGCAAGAATGAGATGACGCAGGAAAGGCGCGCCCGCGTATTTGCGTGCGCCCGCACTGGCCTGAACGATCACCGGAGAGTCGGTCTGATCCGCAGCCAGCATGATGGCCCGCATCTGCTCCAGATTATTGACGTTAAAGGCAGGCACGCCATAGCTGTGCTCAGCGGCATGGTCCAGTAGCTGGCGCAGGGAAATCAGGGCCATGGATTCTTCTCCGGTTGAGGCTGGCAGTACCAGCCGAAAAAGGGAAATACAGGTTAAGTCTGGAAAAACAGGGTATTGTCAGCGCTATTTCACTGGCATCAGGCCACGCCAAATGCCAATTTATGCCAGGCGATTCAGGCCGGTATATCGCGCACCGACACCTCGCGGATTTTCGCTTTCAGGGCTTCATAACCATGCAGCGCTGGAAATTGGGGAAATTCCCGAATTACATTCTCTGGCGCATCAAACAAAAATCCATGATCCGCCGCGCCTAGCATGGTCGTATCGTTATATGAATCCCCCGCCGCAATCACACGGAAATTGAGCGATTTCAGGGCATTGACCGCAGCACGTTTCTGGTCGGGTTGACGCAGGGTGTAATCGGTGATCATGCCGGCAGCATCAGTTTCCAGCTTGTGACAAAAAATGGTAGGCCAGCCCAACTGACGCATGAGCGGATGGGCAAATTCATAAAAGGTATCGGACAGGATAATCAGTTGAAAATGGGTGCGTACCCACTCAACAAATTCCTTGGCACCCGGCAGCGGCCCCATGTCGGCGATCACGGCCTGAATATCCGGGAGGCCCAGATTGTGTTCGCGCAAAATCCGCAGGCGCTGGGTCATCAGCACATCGTAGTCAGGAATATCACGGGTCGTGGCTTCAAGGGCCTGAATGCCGGTTTTTTTGGCAAAATTGATCCATATTTCAGGCACCAATACGCCTTCCAGATCCAGACAAACCAATTCCATCACTGACACTCCCATTAGGCTAGTGGATTTGCTCGGCCAGTCGCGACAGCCTTATCCTACCCCCACACAGCAAGGGCAAATCAGGACAAAAAACCGTCACACTGCCGCGCAGGCAAAATGTGCGCAAAATGTACCTTGCCGCGCGTCAAAGGTCGAGTAAAAACCGCCGTGAGTCGGATTTTTTGCTGGATTTTTGGAATGTCTAGCAGAGTAGTCATAGAAACAGGCACTGGATGATTGACTCAAATGGTTTTAGGAACGGTTTCAGGAGCGATTGTAGGAAGGGTTGTAGAATAGGTCATCGCTAGTTGGCCAATGAACAAGGACGCCAGCGGAATCAGCAGCGTTTTCATGGCCGATTTGGTAGCATGGAGACATTCTCTTTGTTTTTGGTCAGTCCTCTCATGCAAGACCCACAGCGCATCCCTGCCCACGATCCTGTAGAGGCATTAAACGCAGAATACGCCCAGCGCTCTCCGCGGGAAATTCTGGCGCACGCACTCAGCCA
Organism: Pseudomonadota bacterium; assembly: GCA_963204705.1. Taxonomy (GTDB): domain Bacteria; phylum Pseudomonadota; class Gammaproteobacteria; order Pseudomonadales; family Moraxellaceae; genus CAUJHL01. The sequence goes on from CAUJHL010000077.1 coordinate 5,561, forward strand.
GCCTGGTGACATTGCCATTTCCTTTAGTGGTGCCGAGGACGTGGTGCTGATCGACATGGCAGCACGGCTAAAAAAGCCCTTTCGCGTGTTCAGTCTGGATACCGGCCGTCTGCATCCGGAAACCTATCAGTTTCTGGAAAAAGTACGCCAGCAGTATGGCATCACGATCGAAATCTGCTTTCCTAAGCCTGAAGCTGTAGAGGCAATGGTGAATGCCAAGGGATTATTCAGTTTTTATCAGGACGATCATAAAGAGTGCTGCGGTATTCGCAAAGTGCAGCCACTACGGGCGAAACTGGCAACACTGGACGGCTGGATTACCGGCCAGCGTCGCGACCAAAGCCCGGGTACCCGCGATGCCATTCCGGTGATTCAGGCAGACCCGGGATTTTCTGGGCCCGGCAAGTCACTGATCAAATACAACCCACTAGCCAACTGGACGAGTGCCGAAGTCTGGAGCTATATCCGGATGATGGAGATTCCCTATAATCCGTTGCATGAACGCGGCTTTATTTCCATCGGCTGTGAGCCTTGTACCCGGCCCGTGTTGCCCAATCAGCACGAACGCGAAGGCCGCTGGTGGTGGGAAGAAGCCACCCACAAGGAGTGCGGCCTGCATGCGGGTAATCTTGAGAAAGAATGACGGCATGCGCTACTGTTTCCAGCGCGCACCTGGCTGTACACCCTCCCGGTACTGCGACTGACCTGCCCCGCATTTCAGTTATTTTTCCCTGTTTTAACGAGTATTGTTCTGACCATGACCGACCGTCGCCCCCGCCCTGATTTGGTTTCCACGACGACTTCGGCCACTGCTGGCTTCCCTGTGATCCAGTTACAGTCGGATCGCGTGCAGGAGCCGCACGCGGCACTGGCTCCCCTGTTTCCGCTGCCAGACTCCGGCCGACTGCGCCCCGATCAGCTCAGCCATCAGACTGCGCTCGACAGCCTGCCAGCCAGCACCCGAAAACTGAAATTGTCCCATGAATTTCTGGGTCAGCACCGCGCGCGTGCAGCCGTGGAAACCGCACTGAGTCTGCCTTTTCACGGCTATAACATTTTTGCGGTTGGTACTAACGGGCTTGGCAAACGCACCATGCTGCGTCGACTGCTGGCTACCCATGCCACGCAATTGCCAACGCCCGATGATTGGGTTTACGTCAATAATTTTGAGGATAACCGCCGGGCCATCGCGTTGCGACTACCATCGGGTGAAGCGCCCAAACTCAAAAAAGCCGTTCATGGCCTTTGGGAACAACTGGTCAATGCGCTGAAAAAATCTTTTGCGGCTGAGAGCTATCACACCCAGATTGAAAAATTCCGGCAGGAAGCGGGTAAGGCCCAGCAACAGGCGCTGCAGGATCTGACGCAGGAAGGCGAAGCGCTGGCGCTGCGGCTGGTCTCCCGTAACGAAGAACATCATTTTGTCCCCGTTCGCCAGTCCACGACAACAACCAGCGCACCGAAAGCCACAACCGATTCTGCTTCTGCCACGTCACCCTCCGCCACTTCCACTGATCTGGAATGGCTAGAGCTGGACGATACTGCGATCAATGCCCTCGCCCCTGACGAACGCCAGCGCATCCGTCACAACATGCGTACCATGGACAAAAAACTGGAGCGACTGGGCAGCAAATTCGGCCGACTGGAAGAACAGACCCGCGAGCAGGTCTCACAGCTGAATGCCGAAATCGCCGAAGAAGTCGTCGTTCCGCGGGTTGCCCAGCTGATCCAGCGGTTTCAGCACATTAAAGGCTTTGAGGCCTATCTCAAGTCCTATGCAGCCGATGTGATCATGCACGTCGAGCTAATTCTGGGCGAAGAAGACGAGGACTTTTTGCCCGGTCTGTTTGACCGTGTACCGCCGCGCTATCAGGTCAATTCCATGGTGAGCCACAAACCTGGCGCAGGCGCGCCCGTGGTGTTTGAGGACTTTCCGACGCACTACAATCTGCTGGGTCACGTCGAACAAATGACCCAGATGGGCACGATTACCACCGATTTTACCCTGATCCGGCCGGGCGCCCTGCACCGGGCCAATGGCGGATTTTTGCTGCTGGAAGCAGAGCAGCTGCTGGAGCAACCCTATGCCTGGCAAGGGTTAAAGCGTGCCTTGCGCTCTGGCCAGCTCAAATTGTCCTCACTGGAACAAATGCTCACACTGACGGGTAGTATTTCACTGGAGCCGGATACGATTCCGCTGTCCGTCAAAGTGGTACTGCTGGGCGAGCCGTCGATTTATTATGAATTACTGGAATTTGAACCAGAGCTGCATTCGATTTTCAAAATTAGGGCGGATTTTACCGATACCCTGCCACGCTCCCCTGCCAACGAACAGGCTTATGTGCATCTGATTGCAGATTATGTCAATAAAGAAAAACTGCTGCCCTTTGATCGTACGGCGTTGGCGGCTTTGCTGGCGGATTCCAGTCGGCAAGCGGAAGATCAGGCGGCGTTATCACTGCATGCGGCAACGCTGGGTGATGTGCTGACTGAAGCCAGTCAGACCGCTCAGTCACAGGGTCTGAAAACCGTAACGGCTACCCAGATTGCCGAAACGCTGGCGGCTCGCCGCTACCGGCTGGGGCATCTGCGGGATCTGTATTGGCATGATCTGCAGCGCGGCACCCAGCTGATTGAAACGCGGGGAGCGCGTGTGGGTCAGGTGAATGCGCTGACGGTGATTCATTATGCGGACAGTGAATTTGGTTTGCCGGCACGCCTCACCGCCACAGTCTCCCAGGGCAATGGCGATATTCTCGACATTGAACGCAGTGTCGAACTGGGCGGCTCACTCCATGCCAAAGGCATGCTGATCATGTCCAGCTTTCTGCGGGCGCATTTTGGCCGCTTACGGGCGCTGCATTTTTCGGCGGCTTTGGCCTTTGAGCAAAGCTATGGGGAAATCGATGGTGACAGCGCGACAGTCGCTGAACTGTGCGCACTGATTTCGGCGATTTGCCAGCTGCCGCTGAATCAGTCCTGGGCGATTACCGGCTCAATGAACCAGCTGGGTCAGGTACAGCCGATCGGCGGCATCAATGCCAAAATCGAGGGCTTCTTCGACGCGTGTTGCCTGCAGGGTCTTACGGGTGAACAAGGGGTGATTTTGCCGGTGCAAAATGTCCAGCACCTGATGCTGCGCGACGATGTGATTCAGGCCGTGGCACAGGGCAAGTTTCAGATTCATGCCATACGCAGCATTGATGAAGCACTGGAAGTCCTGATGGGCCATCCTGCGGGTGTGATGGATGCCAAGGGGCGCTACCCCAAGGGAACGATTTACCATGCGGTGCTGGCGCAGTTGCAGCGCTGGCAGGACAGTGAAGAAGACGAAGAACCCAAAGCGAAAAAGTCGCGAAAGCCCACTAAAAAGGCCAAAGCCAAAAGTACTGACAAATCAACGGATAAGTCAACGGACAAGTCAGAGCAGGAGTCTGATAAGGGCTGATTAGTGAACACATTTGGCGCTGAATGAGAGGACTAAGCAATCTCTCATTAAGGTCATCATTAAAGCCATTCAGGGCGAATGCGAACTGAATGGCTAATGGCTTTTTTATGGCTTAATTGAGTAGCTTCGATTTGGGGGTTGCCCCATTTAAGCTTATTCCACCTGTTTTCTGGCCTCGGGATTTTGAAAGTGTTTGCCCTCGCGCAAGGCTTCAAATAGCGTAGGATCGGCCCATTCCTGCTGAATTTGTTCTGAAAACTCAAAGTCTTCTAGCGTCAGCTCACCCATCTGGGCATTATCGACATCGGCACGAAAACACTGCGCATAACCCGTGACAGTTTCATGCACAATGACCGAATACACCTGCACATCCCCTTCCCCATTACGGGTAATGGTTTGCCGCAACATTTGATCGGCCAGAAAGAAAATCACCCGGGATAATTGCTCGGCAGAAGGCGACACTGGCAGGCTGATCCAGCGGGCACTGAATTTTTTAGCGGCTTCGATATACTCGGCATCATCGCGAATCCAGAAGCAAATACTGTGATCAAAACTATCAATCAGATCGCGGATATGCCCCTTGAGCAGGCCAAAGTCATACACCATCTGGCCATGATCCAGCCGGTGCGCTTCCAGTAACAGCTCGACCTGATAACTGTGTCCGTGAATGGAGCGGCTACAGCGGTCGGACGTGCAATTACGCACGATGTGGGCATTTTCAAAACGGAACAGCTTGCGGATCAGCATAAGGCATCCTGTACACGGTCGGGCTACATCTGCTCAGCCCATCAGTATACGCCATCCCGCTCAGGAGGTCGCGCCCGATCGGACTGGCAGCAGGGTACGCTGATAACAGACCACCCCGGTATCACTTCGATACAGGCTGCTGCGCAGATGGCGCTGGCGGCCACTCAGCATCACCTGAATCTGGGCTTCAAAAAACTGGCTTTTGACGTCGAGCATAGGCTTGATGCGTGCGCTGTCGTTTGCCGCAACCTGATCAAACGGAGCCTGTGACCACAGCTCACTGACGGCTTCAATCGGCTGACTTTTGGCGTCCCGTGCCTTGACCCAGGCCGTCACCGCCGCCGATGTCAAACTGGGAGCCAGTGCCGCCAGTACCTGAGCTGGAGCGGTATTTACATTGATCGGACTGTATTGCGGTAGCGCGACCACAAATGGCGAGAGCGCATTAAAGGCATTGTCATCGAAGCCCTGCACCAGCCGCAGCTCATCCACCTGAGTAAAGGGTCGATTGGCCGCGCGATACGGTGGGCGTTTGCCCTGATACACCGAATCTTCAGCACCGGTATTGCCGGTAGTTTCTTTATCGGGGTCTTGCCAGTCGAGCACGGCATTGGCCAGCTCTGCCGACAGCCCTGCCTGATCCAGCAGGCGTTTGAAGTATTCCAGCGCCACCGGGTCAGGCTGCCCATCGTGATACAGATCATTGAGATTAAATTTGCCGGACTGATCCAGCAATTTGCCTGTCACCGCACCGTCCTCTACGGGATACACCGGCATCGGCTGTGCCCAGCTTTCGGACAGGGAATCGGACTTGTTGTTGATCTTCTGGTCTGCTACCAGCACATCGCCCAAAAAGCCCTCTCCGGCCAATGCGTACTGCAAAGCCTGATCCTGACGTAACAGCAACTCTGACTGCTTCAGCATACGTTGCTGGCGCGCGAGCAGACTACTGGCCAGTATCGTCGCCATCACCACCATCAACAGTATGGTCAACAAGGCAACGCCACGTTGTCCGGAAGCAAACTGCGTACTAGGTGCGATACGAGGAATACCAATCGAACGCATGTTAACTGCCTGTTTTGGTCGGTGCGGGCAAAGGTTTAACCAGCGCAAAGGTCCACTGCATGGGCTGCCCTGCCAGGGTTAGTGTGCATTGAATGCCTCTGGGCAGTTTGGTAATGCCTTGCGGAAAGACTTTTGCAGTGCCACCGGACGCACTGCTGCCCTGTTCGGTAGGCGGTGGGCCATCACCGATACTGGCACTGTCCGAAGGCCATGTCGTTAAGGTTTCGGGATTCAGCGCAGTGAAATTCAATTCCGTGACGCCTTCCAGCACGACGGTCGTCAGTGGCTGAACCTGATCCAACTGATCGGGATTGCCCAAATCCTCCCGTATCAGTGCGCCATTGTCCAGCCGATAACGGATGCGCGCCATGCGTGACTGACCAGGATGCAGCGGATCGGCGATGCCGGAGCGGCTGAATTCGAGCTGGCTGCTGCTTAATACCAATGCCGGCAAGGTATCCTCGCCTTTGGGTGCGGGGCGTGGACTGGCCTGAACCAGATCCCGTTGCAGCATCAGATATGCCGTTTGCAGCCGCATCAGCGCCTGCGCCTGCACCGCTGCCCGATCGCGCGTGCGCATCAGGCCATCAAACACTTTCCAGCCCGCGACCGCCAGCATCGAAAAAATCACCATCGCCACTAACAGTTCAATCAGGGTAAAGCCTAAAAGAGTAGATTGGCGTGGCGTATGCTGTGGCACATGCAATGGCATCATTGACAGGGCATCCCTAGTGGTCTTAACAGCGGCTGATCGATCAATTACTGCCAGACGCGACGGGTTTTTGCACAAAAATCACCAGACGCGAACTGATCGGTTCAGTGGCAGTGCCACCATTGGTTGAGGGTGCAGCAGGGCTACTGTTCGTCTGCTGATCACCAAGCACGGTAGCGGTCAGTTCGACCCGTCGGGTATCGGCACTGGGTGTGGCACTGACCTGTTGGCTTATTTGCCATTCACTGCCAAAAGCACTGAGCTGACGCTGACCTGTTCCTTCCGGCCAAGCTTGCTGTATGGAAAGCTGAGCAGCTTCATTCATTAGCACAAAATGCGCCAGGGTTCGTTCGCGTAAACTCATTACGGACTGGGTATATGACATGCCCGCCTTGGTCAGGGCAATCGCCGCCACAGCAAAAATGGCCAGCGCCACCATCACTTCGAGTAAAGTAAAGCCCTGTGCACGCTGGCTGTGCACAGTAATTTTCTCAGCCTGAACAGGGTTAATAGACTGAACACAATTAACCAACCGAACACAATTAACCAACCGAACCCGATTAACAGAACAAACGGCACTTAGTTTCCAGCTCATGATGCCGTACTCCGGCCCTGTTCGTTGTCTGACACCTGTCCCATTAACGTCACAAATAGGGGTTCACCGAGGGGTTTATTGTCATAGTTCAATTGCAGGCGCACCGGAGTTGCTTCGCCATTGCCATACCAGAGCAGCCGCGGGGCTTTAGCATCGGTGAGGTAATTGCTGCCGGAGTCTTTCAGCGTTTGACGGGGGGAAGTCTGATTGAGTGGTGAAATGGACAAGGTCACCCCTTCCGGCAAAGTTTGAGCCGCAAAGGCTGAATCTGCTTGCCATCCTGCCGGTTGATCGCCAGCTTTTTCCTTAAAACTGACTACTTCGTAACCGGCTGGCCGATCCTGAGTTGCCTCAGTGGGCCGCACGCCCAGCACCTGTGCCCGGTCTTCCGATTCCAGCTGGATCAGCGACAGATTGTCCTCCAGGCGTTCACGGGCCTGCAGGCGCTGGCGGTATTCACTGCCGCCCACACTCAGGCTTACCATGGCAGCAAAAATACTGATGATCACAATCACCAGCATCAGCTCAATCAGGGTAAAGCCCTGCGCCACCCCGGTTCTGTTCATGGCAGTGGATGGCTGGAGCGAATGTCATCCAGGGACGGCAAGCGGTGAAAGGGCAGCGACAACATGTGTTCGATCATGGCGGTACGCAGCGTTTCACGATCTCCCAGATAGCGCTGATAGAACGTGGAATTTAAGATCGCCGCCGCCCCATGGGTGGCTGACCAGATGGCCGCGAGATAATCGCGTACCGGCAGGGTGCTGTCCTGAGATTTCAGGTAATCACCCGTAATGTTGATGATACGGCGCAACCGCTGTTTGCGGATTTTATAGAGCTGGGAAAACAGTGGCCCCAGACCGGTCGATCCCGCCGACAGGCGCTCCTCAATCTGGTGTAGCAGCACGGTACGCTGAGCATGATGCAAATGATGCCGCATAAACCGCAGCAAACGCGCCGGAAAACTGGCTTCGTCGTCCAGCATCATCTCCAGCAGCGTCTGCTCATTGCGGATGATGAGGTGCATGTACAGTTCGTCTTTACTCTGAAAATGCTTGTAGAGCGTGCCTTTGGCCAGATCGAGCTGCAGCGCCAGCGCATCCAGCGTCATGCCGGTTTCGCCATTTTCCAGCAAGAGCTGTTCTGCCATCTCAAAAATCAGTGCTTCACGGGCACGAAACTGGGCCTGACGATCCACTCTTAGACTCCTCGGCGGGATTGGGCGGCATCCTGTCGCATGCGCTGAAAATTGCTCGATGTGATTTCCGCCAGCGCTTCGACACTGCACTGTTTGAGCTCAGCCAGCACCACGCCGACCTGCGGCAAGAAGCGCGGTTCATTGGATTTGCCACGATACGGCACCGGCGCCAGATACGGGCAGTCCGTTTCGATCAGCAAGCGATCCATCGGGACTTTTCGGGCGACCTCGCGCAGGCTATCGGCACTTTTAAAACTGATGATTCCGGAAAAAGAAACATAATAGCCGAGATCCAGACCCGCGCGCGCCGTTTCCCAGTCTTCGGTAAAACAGTGCAACACGCCATGCTCTGCCTGTTCGGCACGCAGCACTGCGATGGTATCGGCAGACGCCGCACGGGTGTGCACGATGACGGGTTTGCCGAGCTGTTTGCCAGCCTCAATATGGCGGGCAAAGGACTGCTGCTGGGCTTCCCGCAGTTCTTGACTGTAATAATAATCCAGACCAGTCTCACCAATGGCCCACACCGCATCGCCTTGCCCCAGCTGAACAAGGGTGTCAACGGTCGCGCGGGACAACATCGCGAGGTCTTCACAGGGATGGACCCCCACACTAATGCCGACATCTGCATGACGCCTGGCCAGATCGGAGAGTACCGGATGATCGTCCAGATCCACCGCCACACACAGAAAGCGATCCACTCCCGTGGCGCGCGCTGCTGCCAGCGCCTGATCCAGATCGCCCTGGTAGGGCGTCAGATCCAGCCGGTTGAGATGACAGTGTGAATCAGTCCACATCGGGTAAGTTTCCAGCCAGCTTAGAGCGTAAAGGTCTGGCGATCCGAGTTGATCTGTCCCGCCAGCAGTTTTTCGATTTCATTTTTCAGGCGTTTGCCTTCGTCACCACTCAGCTGAATGGCGAATCCCGCCGGCCGACTGCCTTGATTGCGGTGAGTGACCCAGATGACTTTGCCATTCACCGGAACACGCTCGCGGGTGTCCGGCAGCGTGACCACCACAAAGACTTCTTCGCCAATCGGAAACGTCCGCGAACTCTGAATAAACAGTCCGCCACCGGCGACAAATGGCAAATAGCTTTGATACAGGGTATGAACGTCCCGAATCGGATTATTGATAATCCCGCCAGCACGTGGAGGCATCATAGGCGGCCAACTCCTCTTTCCCTGAATGTATACATGTCTTTAGACAGTCCCCGGGGCAACCCTAGGCTACCCCTGGGTCAAGCGTCAACGGCTAAAGACTCATGGATTAGGCCATGACAGACTGACTGGCCAAAGTGTGCACCAAACTATCATAGACCAGGCCACCTTGCACGTTTTGCGCTTGTGCTTGCTGCATTTTCAGCAGGGTTTGTTGCAAACCCGTCAGCGCCTCCACGCGATACGCCTGTGAAAAGCGTGGCAATGCGGGAAGATCGGTCTGAATCATGGGCAAACCCAGATGACAGGCCAGCATGTCCTGCAGCAGCCAGTGCAACAGCGTCAACCCTTCGGCCAAAGGCAACTGCGACTGCCATTGCTGGGACACACTGATCGGGCTAATCCGCCGCGCGACCAATTGCCGCCAGCTTTGTAGCCAGTCCTGGCGCAGTCCAAACCACGTCGAAGCCAGCAGGGTTTCGGCTTTGAGCGGCGCACCACTGGCCATAGTCAATGCAATGCGCTGAGCGTCAGCCTCCTCATTCGGACGTATATTTGCTGTAGCGACAACCGGGGTGACTGGCGCGTGACTGGCAAGATACCGTTGTGCCAGCTCCAAGGGGGGTGTCGGTAAGCGGAGCGTTTGCAGCCGGCTACGGATCGTCGGCAATAATTGCATGGGCTGATCGGTGATCAGGAGAAAGAGCGTCTGGCTGCCCGGCTCCTCTAGCGTTTTAAGCAGGGCATTACTGGCCGCCACGTTCAGCGTTTCTGCGGGATCCAGAATGACCACCCGCCAGCCCTCGCCGGTTTTTTGCACAAAGGGCATGAGCTCCCGAATCTGGTCGATTTTAAGCTGCTTGCTGGGTTTCCCCTTGGCATCCACTTCCAGCCCAATCCGCATCAGACTGGGATG
>CAUJHL010000078.1 GCA_963204705.1 Pseudomonadota bacterium
GCTGACTTTTGGTCTCTCAAAAGTCAGTCACGCTGAAGGCGAGCAACGTTCCACATAATTACCCACTTCGACAAATCTCTGGGAAAAAGAAGGCTCATTGACCTCGTCGAAATGAGCCTGCCTAACTCCGCCCCTTCGACAAGCTCAGTGAGCGAGCAGGTTCATTGAGCCCGTCGAAATGAGCCTGTTTCCCGCACACGACTAAAATGGCCGGACCCTGAGTCATCATACGTCCGTTCTTCCATCACAAAGTCGTGCTGACCAAAGGTCAACAGCGTAGAACTGCGCGTGCCATAGCCCGGCGCGCGAATGAAAATGGACGACAACACCTGTTCCCACACCGGCCCAATGCCCGTATCTGGCAAGTCTGCGGCCTCCGCCTGACGCTCATCCTGTAACAGATCAAGCCCTACGCGCTGCCATGCATCAGCCTGGCCTGTTTTCTGCCGCTCAGGGGCCATTAATAATGGCAATACTTCCTGACTAAACCGCCGCCGTAGCCTTTCCACTTTTGGCCATGGCGTGTCCAGCAAGGCATTGCTGAGTACATACACTCCCGCAGGCAATGCGGTCGGCGCAAGTCCCCGATTACTGCAGGCAACTGCTTGCTGACGATCCCCCACAATCAGGTTAAATCCTGAATACGCCTGCCCGTCGATCTGCCGGGCAAAGTCCATGGGCGATAGTGTGCTCTCCAAAAATGCCGTGACCAGCGCGCCTCGCGTGTGCTTGCCTTCCGGCGCTGGTACTTGCCGAAAATTGGTCACCACCGCCCAGCGTCCGGCTGCGGTCATCCCGAACCAGCTCCCGCCGGACACGCCATCGCGACCCGCCAGAATCGACAGATCCGGCCACCAATGCAAATGCTGCGTCGGGCGCTGCAGAAACTCATCACGGTTGTTCAGCAGCACCAGCGGTCGATCCTCAATCAATTGCCAGGCCAGTACCAATATGCACATTCCTTGATTCCCATGAGATGAACGCAAAAGGGTGAACGTAAATGGGTTGAACGTGTAGAATGCCGCAAGCCTGCACCGACGACAATTGCCTGAGGCCTCACCTTATGATGCAGTATCCCGCCATAGATCCGGTTGCGCTGTCAGTCGGTCCTCTCTCGATCCACTGGTATGGATTGATGTATCTGCTGGCCTTTGCCTCAGCTTTTATGCTAGCCAATTACCGCGCCAAACAACGGCCTGACTGGAACGCCGAAATGGTGTCAGATGTGCTGTTTTATGGCGCCATGGGCGTGATTCTTGGTGGCCGTGTCGGCTATGTCCTGTTTTATCAGTGGGATAATTTCCTTGCTAATCCGCTCTGGCTGTTCAAAGTCTGGGAAGGCGGGATGAGCTTTCATGGCGGTTTTATTGGAGTGATGCTGGGCATGGTGTTATTTGCCCGCAAATACCAGAAAACGGCTTTTCAGACGCTGGACTTCATTGCGCCCTGCGTGCCGCAGGGCCTGTTGTTTGGCCGTATCGGCAATTTTATCGGCGGTGAACTGTGGGGACGGGTTTCTCATAGTCAGGTTCCATGGCTGATGGGTTTTCCCCGCGCCGTGGATGAAGATCAGCAATTGCTCCTGACCCAGCCCGATCTGGTGCCGCTGGCGCATCAGGTGGGCGGGCTGACCCTGTTGCCGCGTCATCCTTCCCAATTGTATGAAGCGCTATTGGAAGGTCTGGTGTTGTTCGGGGTGCTATGGTGGTTTTCCAGTTCGCCCCGACCACGCATGGCCGTCTCTGCGCTGTTCTTGCTGGGCTATGGACTGGCACGTTTTACCGTCGAATTTTTCCGTCAGCCGGATGCGGATCAGGGCTTTATCCTGCTTGGCTGGATGACCAAGGGCCAGATACTGACTTTACCGATGATTGTGATCGGCCTCTGGATGATGTGGTATGCCTACCGCCGGGGCATCTACGACTGGGGCCCCCGCCTCACCCCACGTTAAGCTGTCTTACCACGCTTTAAGCGGTCATCGGGTTATCTGTCACGCGTTACTTGCCAAGGGAATCGTATGCAAGCCTATCTGAATTTGCTCTCACAGGTGCTGCAACAGGGCGGTAAGAAAACCGACCGTACCGGCACGGGCACGCGATCCATTTTTGGCCACCAGATGCGCTTTGATCTAAGTGAGGGCTTTCCCTTGCTCACCACCAAAAAAGTGCACTTTCGTTCGATTGCCATTGAATTATTGTGGTTTTTGAAGGGCGATACACACGTACAGTATTTGCAGGATCACAAAGTCACTATCTGGGACGAATGGTCTACCGAAGCACAATGCGCTCGCTTTGGCCGACCCGCCGGCGAACTCGGGCCGGTGTATGGCCATCAGTGGCGCAATTTTGGCGCAACCCGCAATGAGGACGGCAGCTATCGCGACGACGGGTTTGACCAGATTCAGTGGGTGGTTGACGAAATCAAACGTAATCCCGACTCACGGCGGCTGATCGTGTCCGGCTGGAATCCGCAAGAAGCCAATGAAGTCGCCCTGCCGCCCTGCCATACGCTGTTTCAGTTTTTTGTGCTGGAGGGGAAATTGTCCTGTCAGCTCTACCAGCGCAGTGCGGATATTTTTCTGGGGGTGCCGTTTAACATCGCCTCGTATGCCTTGCTGACGCACATGGTCGCGCAGGTGTGCGGGTTACAGGTCGGTGATTTTGTCTGGACGGGCGGCGACTGCCATCTCTACAGCAATCATATCGAACAGGCCGAGCTGCAATTAAGCCGTGAGCCCAGACCCCTGCCGACCCTGACCCTGAACCCCAAAGTGACGAATCTCTTTGATTTTTGCTATGAGGATATCGCCATCGAAGGCTACGACCCGCATCCTGCCATCAAGGCCGAGGTGGCCGTATGAACCCGGGTGCTCTACAGCATGCTGACATTGAGCTGGTGCACGTGGTGGCGTATAGCCAGAACCGCTGCATTGGCAAAAACAACCAGCTCCCTTGGCATTTACCCGGTGACTTGCAGCATTTTAAAGCCATCACTCAGGGCGGCGTCATCGTCATGGGCCGTAAAACGCTGGAATCCATGGGCCGTGCCCTGCCAAACCGAAGCAACTGGGTATTGACGCGACAAACCGACTGGGCATTTTCTGGTGTTGACGTGCGGCATACGCTCGACAGTTTGCTGGAAGACGCCCTGACTGAAGTTCGGGCCCAAGGGCAACAGAGTCTGTTTATCATTGGGGGTGGTGAGATTTTTCAGCAAACCCTGCCCCTGGCGGATCGGCTCGAAGTCACCGAAGTGGATATTCAGGTGGATGGCGAAGCCTATTACCCTGAAATCCCAAAAGAATTTCGACTCACTCAGCATGCGCCCCAGCAAGACCCTGCGAGTGGGATCGCTTATACGTTTAAGCAGTTTCTTAGGGGGTAAGCAGGTTCATTGAGCCTGTCGAAATGTACCTGACTGGCACCACCCCCTTCGACAAAGCTCAGGGAGCGAGCAGGTTCATTGAGCCTGTCGAAATGTACCTGACTAGCACCGCCCTCTTCGAAAAAGCTCAGGGAGCTAATAACACCGCACCCTCCGACAGGCTCAGGGAGCTATTAGTGTGCCCTTCGAAAAAGCTCAGGGAGTTAAACCCGCTGGCTAAGCGAAAAGGCAAGCAAAATTCGAATACATCTACGAAACCAATGCCCTTCCCTCTACACGATTAACTTTTGACCTACAGAAAACCCTACGCGCCACTAACACAACTTCACCAACCCAACGGCATACTCAGCTTAATCATCGACAAAACTTAAGAGACCCACCATGAACAGCTCGCGGAGAACGCACAGGCTTGCCCTCAGCCTACTGCTCGCCTGTGGCGCTTTCCCCCTCATCGGATGCCAGCAACAGCCGCCCCATTTGCCCACTGCCTTTGCCCTGTCCAAAGATCAGCTCTCTAGCCAGCGTTGGGGAATCGAGAGTGTGAATGATCAGGCAGTCCCAGCAAACGCCCAGGCATGGTTGGAATTTTCCCCTAAAGGCATGCTATCGGGTAAAAATGGCTGCAACCAGCTGGGCGGTACCTATCAATTGTCAGGGGCGAAACTCCAGCTAAGCCAGCTGAGCTCCACCATGATGGCCTGTCAGAACGATGGGGATTCGGACTGGGAAAACCGCATAAATCAAGTGCTCGGTGAAGTCCGATCGGTGACGCGCCCTGCGCCGGAAGTGTTGAGCCTGCATAATGTGGAAGGCAAAACCATTATGCAATTACGAGCCATCACCTCGACTTCCTAAGAAAAGCGGCTTTAATTAACATCTTGATTAATATGCAGTGACCAAACAGGAGCAGCGCCTATGGACGACATGGATTCAACCGCAACGGAGTCGCTCACAACAGAATTACCCGCTGGCAAAGCGCTCGGCACCATCTACCTTGGCGGGGGTTGTTTTTGGTGTACTGAAGCGGTTTTTTCCGGGTTAAAAGGCGTGGAATCGGTGGTCAGTGGCTATGCAGGCGGGCACACGCTCAACCCTACTTATGATGATATTTGTTCGAGTGACACCGGCCATGCCGAGGTCATTCAGGTACGCTACGACGAGCAGCAGATCAGCACAGCCACACTGCTCAAGATATTTTTTGCGACTCATGACCCGACCACACTGAATCGTCAGGGCAATGATATTGGTACTCAGTACCGTTCCGTGATTTTTTACACTACACCAGAGCAGCAAGCCTGCGCCGAACAGATCATGGCTGAACTGCGCAGTAGTGGTGTAACCCCAGTGACCCAACTGAAACCCGCGCCAGTTTTTTATCCTGCGGAAGCCTATCACCAGCAGTTTTATGCCCGAAATCCGTTTCAGGGCTACTGCAATGCCGTCATTCCGCCCAAGCTGAATAAATTGCGGCTGTACTTTTCTGAGTGTCTTAGCGACAGCCGACACTGATTCGTCTGAAATCCGAATCGCGTTTAGCGTTGCTGATCGATCACCACGCTCACATCCGTCGAGCGGCCAGTCATATCCATGGGAACCGGCAAGGATTCGAGATCACCAAGCTGCGGAATCGGCTGGCCACTCGCCGTCAAACGCGCACCGGCAACCAGTGCCACATTGCCCTGTCGTGCGCTGCTGATACTACGGGAAGGCATCATGGCCTGCTGATCCGAAAGCGTCACCACCAGCGGCTGGCCCTCCGGTTGTGCCAACAACTGGCTGGCACTGAGTTTCATGGCAGCATAAGGCATGGGTGGCCCTTGCAGCGCACGCGCGTAGACAAACAGGGTCTGCTCCGGTGTGACTTTCGCTCGTAGCGCTTTGGCTAGTGTGACGCGAAGGTGGTACTGTGAACTGGCGGCGGCCGTCATCGCCTGCTGTGCCCGTGCGATGGCACTGTCCAGCTGCTCAAGACTGGTCGCAGAGACCGTTTCGGCATTCCCGCTCTGATTATCAACCTGGCCCTTGGCAACCAGTATGCCGCGCAACTGCTGCAAGTACTGAATCGCCTGCGAGTAACTACCTTCCTTAAAACTGCCCATGGCCATCAGCATAAGGGCTTTTTCATGCTGTGGATTTTTTGCCAGTAAATTTTCGGCGATTTGTCTGGCTTCCGGATCAAATGTCGTCGAATTTCCCGCCATTCCGCCAGTTTCTCCGCCCTGACCATCACTGCTGAAAAACCGCAAATTGGCATAGGTCATGGCAATGCCGTCGTTTTCAGGATGCAGAAGATAGGCATGGCGCATGGCCTCAAGTGCCGGGCCGGGTGCTTCTACCATCATGTACGCCTGGGACATACGGTAGAGGCGCTGCGCATCCCGCGGGTGCTGGTAAAGATTGCTTTGCAGGGTTTGCAAAAAGCCGATCACATTTCGATTTGCCGATTCGGGGGGCTGATCACTACGGCCGGTAAGAAAGCGATCCGCCGCGTCGGCAAATTGCTGCTGGGCATGCCAATACTGCCAGACGGGCTGGCGCGAACTGATGCCCATGTACGCCGCCAGGGTGAGCAAGGGCAGCCAGAACATTAGCATGATCACCACCCGCCGTGGTGTCCGCCGGAAGTTACTGGCATCGCTACCCGACACCGAGAGCAACTGTTTTTCCAGCTCCAGCTTTTGCTCTGCGTACTCGGTGGCATCGAGCCTGCCCGCCTGCTGGTCTTGCTCCAGCTCCTGCAGACGGTCTTTGAATACTGCCACGTTCAGGCTGAGCAGGCTGACTGGCCGGCGCTGGGGTCGCAGCCAGGGCATCACGATGATCAGGCTGAGGAGTACTGCCAGCACCAGACCGGCCGCCATAAAATTGAACAACTGCATGAGGCAACTTTCTCTTTAAGGCTCTCGGGGAAGCCCACTCCGGTAGCGAGCGGGCCTCGCATCATTGCGGGGAAATCAGGAGGCGTTTTTCCTGACCTGATCTATGGCTTGATCTGTGGCTTTTTCGAGGGCAGTGGTCGACGTACCCGTCAATAGCGCCTCAAGACGCTGCTGTTCTTCAGGCGTCAGGGCAGCAGCAGCCATGGGCCGGCGCAACTGCTGGCGGCGTACCCAGTAAAACCAGCTCGCCAGCACAACCACCAGTACGATTGGCGGTAAAAACCACAGTACCCAGGTGGAAGGCCGAATCGGCGGACGATAGCTGATAAAATCCCCATAGCGATCCACCATGTAGCTGCGGATCTGCTGATCGGTCTGGCCAGCACGCACCATCTCATAGGTTTTTTGTTTCATGTCCTGCGCAATCGGCGCATCCGACCCGGCCAGATTCTGATTCTGACATTTGGGGCAGCGCAATTCTTCAATCAGAGCCTGATACTGTGCTTGCTGCTGAGGACTCTCAAATTGGCGAGTTTCAATGGCGGCATGCGCAGACAGTGTGGCCATCAGTCCAAACACACCTAACCACAAAAGTACGGCACTCCCGATACCCCGGGTTCTACCCAGATGCAATCCGCCCTGAACGGCATATGTGTCAACAGGATACACAGTGACTAGCGGCATCGCGCTGGCTCCTTGGCCGCTTTCAGGTCATTCAGGCAGGGTTGCAAACGGGTTTGCCACACATCCTGATTGACCTCTCCTACCAGATGCAGCCGAATGTGCTGCTGGCGGTCAATGACAAAGGTTTCAGGCGCACCAGTCAGCCCGAGATCGAGGCCAAAATTCCCTTCGCTGTCCTGTAGGTTCAGCACAAAGGGATTCCCCTTTTTCGCCAGATAGCTCAGGGCTTCTTCGGGATCGTCCTTGTAGTTGACCCCTACCAGCGTGACGCCATTTTGCGCCAGTTTCACCAGCTGAGGGTGCTCCAGCGCACAGGTCGGACACCACGATCCCCAGACATTCAGCAAATATGGCTCTTTCGGCAAATCCGCCTGAGTACGCACCGCATTGTCACTTAAAGAGGGCAAGGTAAAGGCAGGCAAAGGTTTACCCGTGGTCGCCTGCGGAACGATGGCGGGATCGTGGCCCAGCTGACGATAAAACAATCCTCCCAGACCCAGTACCAGTATCAGCGGAACCAGCCAGATCAGGCGGCGACCCAGCCCCGGCGGCTGGTGGGATTCAGAAAAGTCCGTCATGATGGGCTCCCCTTTGGAGAAATATCGGGGGCGACTGTCGCCGCAGGTGAAACAGTAACAGGCATCGCGTCTACGGTCTGCACGCTGGCAGAGGCAGGATTCACGGAACGGGCAAACCGATAACGCCGGTCACTCAATGACAGCGCGCCACCCGCCGCCATCATCAGTGCGCCCAGCCAGAGCCAGCGCACGAAGGGTTTGACGTAGACTCTGACTGCCCAGCCTGCCGTCGTATCGCCACTCTGCAGTGGTTCACCAAGCGCGACGTACAAATCACGGAACAGATTACCGTCAATCGCGGCCTCGGTCATAGGCCTGCCTTGCACCACGTAGGTTCGTTTTTCAGGATGCAGGGTAGTGATCAGCTCATGATCATCCACCACCGTGACCGTGCCACGGTAGGCGGTGTAATTCGGGCCGGTGTGGCTGTCAACCCCTTCAAAAATAAACCGATAGCCCGCTACTTCCAGCGACTGGCCAGACTTGAGGGGCACGTCCCGCTCCACACTGAGATGCGAGGTCAGGCTAATGCCGAGGACGGTCACAATCAGTCCGGCATGAGCCAGTTGCATTCCCCAATAACTGGGCTTGAGGCGCTTCAGGCCTGCCCATCGGGTGGATGCATGACGGGTTTTAACCTGAATGTCCCAAAGCTGACAACCCAGCACCCAGCAGGCCAGCGCGATCGTCAACACCACCATGGCCACCGGTTTTTCCATGGCTACTAGCGTCAGGCCAATGCCCAGCACGCCAGCCGACAGGGCAATTGCCAGCAAGGGGCCCTTCAAGGGCTGATGATCCTGCTTATAGCGCAGCAATGGCCCCAGTCCCATAAACAGAAGTAATACCCAGCACAGCGGTGTAAACAGCGCATTGAAGTAGGGTGGCCCCACCGAAACACGGCCCAGTTGAAAGGCATCCGCCAGCAAGGGATAGAGCGTGCCGATCAGCACCACAAACGTCGCGACCAGCAAAATGACATTATTGACGATCAGCAAGGTTTCCCGTGACCAGAGCTGATAACGGCTTTCGCCGGTCAGCTTCCAGCCTCGCGCCGCAAACAGCGCCAGTCCACCGCCAGTCACCAACATCAGGATAGCCAGCACATACAGACCGCGCGTTGGATCGGCCGCAAAAGCATGCACCGAGGTGAGTACGCCCGAGCGCACCAGAAAAGTCCCCAGCAGACTCAGCGCAAATGCCAGAATCGCCAATAGGATCGACCAGGCCTTAAAGACCCCGCGCTTTTCACTGACTGCCAGTGAATGCAGGAGCGCCGTTGCCGCTAACCAGGGCATAAATGAAGCGTTTTCGACCGGATCCCAGAACCACCAGCCGCCCCAGCCGAGTTCGTAATAGGCCCACCAGCTGCCCAGCGCAATACCTAGGGTGAGAAAGCACCAGGCGGTGAGCGTCCAGGGCCGCGACCAGCGTGCCCATGCTGAATCCAGGCGGCCTTGCCACAAGGCTGCCATGGCAAAGGCAAAAGGCACCGCCAGACCGACATAGCCCATATAAAGCATCGGGGGGTGAAAGATGAGGCCGGGGTCTTGCAGCAAAGGGTTCAGGTCAGCGCCATCGACTGGCAAGGCGGGCAGACCCAGCGCAAACGGCGAGGAAGTCAAGACCACAAAGCTGATCATGGCCAGCTGGATCATGCCCAGCAGAGACAAGACGCGCGCCTGCATCGACAAGGGCAGGCTGCGGCCTTTCCATGCGACCAGTGCCGACCAGATTCCAAGGATGGTCACCCACAGCAGCATCGAGCCTTCATGCCCTCCCCAGACCGCCGAAATCTGGTAATACCAAGGCATCAGGGAATTGGAATGACCGGCGATATAGCTGTAGCTAAATTCATTGTGCAAAAAGGCCGACATCAGCCCGCCCATGGACACGATCAGTGCCAGGGCCTGCGCAATAGCCAGCGAGGGCGCCAGCTGTTGCCACGATTCCTGACGGCGCCAGATGCCTACCACAGGCAATACCGCCTGCAGGGCAGCCACTACCAGCGCCATTAGCAGGGCTAAATAACCCAGTTCACCGGACATATACAACAACTCCACGGCACAGGGTCAGTGACGCGGCCATCCTGTTGCGGCGTGTGACTGCATTTGCATGAATGGGGGTGCGGCCATCTGCCATGAACCGGAACACCCGAATGCCTAAAGTTTAGCACAGCAAACTGGCTCCGAACGCCTTCGCGGTGCAATCTATCCTTTTCTGACGCCTTGGTGAAGTCCCGTTAATCCGCTGGCAAGAAATGCACCCTGTCAGCACACGTCTCCAGAGTGCGCAATAAAAAAGGGCGAACGCGTCGCCCTTTCCTGCGAGTGCAAAAACCGTTAAAGCCAGTTATGCCAGCGATTTCAGTTTCAGCTCAAACAGCGTCACGATGCGCTTTACCCCATCGCTGATATGACGGCAGGACAGCGTCGCGCCACTGATGTTACGGATATCCTGACCCAGCTTGATCGGGCTGGCAGCCGTTTTGCCTACAAACTGATTACGCCAGTCCGCCGAGCGAACTTGCCCTCCATAGGTTTCACGGTATTCCAGAATTTCAACCTGACGCACCGCTCCGGCCGGAGTCAGCGCGACGGCAAAGGTGATCATTTCGTGTTTGCCCAGCACCTGATCGACCACCATCCAGCCGTGATCGGCGCTACGAAACACCTGCGCCGAATCCATCGCATGATAGATCGTACTCGCCTTTTTCAATGCTTTCTGGTCGGCATCGCTCAGGCTAACCTTGACCGGCTGCATTGCTTGACCGGGAAAAAGCACCTGATGAGCCTGTGCTAGCGTCAGGAATACGGTGGCATGACTCACGACTGGTGTGAGCGCCAGCGCCGCACCTGCCATCACGGTGATGGCGCTCGGTGTCCATTTCATCGGTTCGATCTCCGCTCAACGAGCATTAAATCTTTAGAAGGTTGAATCTTTAGAAGTTATAGCCCAGCTTCAGGCGAAACTCCTGCTTGGTTTTTTCAATCAGGTGCAGATTGTCATCGGTCTGGCCGGGGATCGTTTCAAAGCCCCCACCCTGCCACTGCGGAAACCAGGTCGCGGTCAGCCACCAGTCTTTGGCACCATAGTGAACGGTAGGGCCACCAAACACACTCCAGCGCTCCTGCCCGACTTCGGTTTCAAACTCTGTCTGATATTGCAGCTCGCCGCCCACGTACCAGTTAGGTGCCACCCGATAGGTCAGACCAGTACCCAGCGTGACTTCCAGCTCCATTTCGGGCGTCGTCGGCCAGTCAAACCCCGCTGGCAGATTGGCGATTTCGGCACGGCGAGCATAAGTGCCCTCAAAACCGATATTGCCAACCCAAACCATCTGCGCATCCATCAGGTATTTCTGGCCGATCAGATTGCCTTCAAGTGCCACGGTCTTTTTATCCTGACCGGAGTGATTATCCAGCCAGCCATAATGCAGCTCGACCTGACTCGACAACCCAAAATCATCCGCTGCCGGACTGAGAAAATTGTATTTTGCCCCCAGCTCAATATTGGCAGGTTTCAGACTGATCTTTTTATCGCCCGGCAAATAGGCATCAATCATCAGGCCAGAGGTATTCAGCGTCATGAAACCCAGTGCTGCTGACGCGGTAAAACGATCGGTCACGCCTTGTTCAAATTCGGTTTTCCAGTCGATGGCGCGGTATTTGCCCTGGCCTTTATCCGAACGAATGGTCGCCCACTGGTACATCTCTCGCGCGCCCTTGGGCAGGGTTTCAGCGCCTTTGACGTAACCAAACAGATTTTCATCGGCATGGACAACGGCAAAGGGCTGAATCAGACAGGCCATACCCAGCGCAGCAAAGGAAAAAGACAGGGAATTCAAACGGGCAATACGTGGCGTAAATTTCATCGTGACGACTCAGACTCGAAAACCAAACAACTTGGGTAATACCTCTTACTGACAGACAAGCCGGTGACAAGCACCACTGACCAAAACCAAAAGTAGTAAAACCGGTGGCACCGTCAACATCGCAGTGTCAAAACGCACTGTCACAGCAAAGGCATCGTAACAATTATGATAACTATTATCATTTAAATACTCACTGAACACAACAGGCAGTCCACCCACCGACCTCAGCGCTTTATGCAGGGCGCTGGCTTCTCAACGGCTGCTGTCATCGCGGTGTCATGATCGTGTGCATCGGGCCACCAATCCGTCCGAACCTAATTTTTTTAATTAAAAATGACTGGTTGCTGCACAGTATTTGGGCGCGCTCCCCTGCCTTTTCCAGTCAAGAGCGCCTACACTACGGAAGGACGCAGGGTATTCTGCAAACGATTCAATTGAGCCTGTTCTGGAGCAACGCCTATGCTTGAAGCGTTTCAGCCGACGGAACGGGGCAATCTGCATGAAGTCACCGTTCGCGGCAGTTTTGACCTGGCACCGGATCTGGTCTGGGTCGATCTGATTTCACCCTCTGCCGAGGAGCAGCAATGGGTACTGGAAGCCTACGGCCAGAATCTCCCTACCCTAAAATCGCTGGAAGACATTTCCTCCTCAGCACGCTATTACCGCGATGATGACGGCGTACTGCACATCAGCACCTACTTTTTAACCAAGAATAAAAATGCCCAGGCCGACGAACTGGATGACAACAGCGGCCAGATTCTGGCGTCGGCGCATACCGTTGCATTTATTTTGCACAAAGACCGGATTTTTACCCTGCGCGGGCACAAGCTGGTGTCATTTCGTGCCTTCCGCGCCCGCGCCCATCGCAATGATTACGATCTGGATTATTCCGATCCGGTGTGGACGCTGCTGGGCTTGATGGAAGCCAAACTCGATGAGCTGGCGGATATTCTTGAAGATGTGCACAAACACCTGGAAGGCTGCACTACCGAAGTCCTGAACAACCACCACCGCGAATATCATCTGGATCTGGACGACATGGTCACGCGGCTGGCGCAACAGGACGACGTACTCGGTAAAGCCCAGCTCTGCCTGATCGATTTGCGGCGGGTGCTCAATTTCCTGAGCCGTCCCCGCGCCCTTGGCAGCCATATTTACGATACTGACGTGCGCGAACTGAACGAAGATGTGCGCTCGCTGGTTGAACACAATGCCTTTTTGTTCCAAAAAGTGCGCTTTTTGCTGGACACCACCTCAGGGTTTATTAATACCGAACAAAGCGACATCATCAAACGCTTCTCAGTGATCTCCTCCATGCTGGCTCCGCCCATGCTGATCGCCAGTGTCTATGGCATGAACGTGCACGGACTGCCGCTCGCCAATACCCTCTATGGCTTTGTCATTGTGTCGGTGGTGATCCTGGTGGCGTTCCTCTTGCCGGTGGTGTATTTCCGCTACAAGGGCTGGCTGTGAGTCAGGCTCAGTTCCCGACCCCATCCGCTGAACTTATTCCGAAGCTATCTTGTTATCGCTTAACCCATTTTCTGACAGTATCAAGTGTTAAGTAGTTCCCGTTTCGACAAAATTGTTATTGCTGCACCTGCGCTTGAAGCGTACTATTTGCGTCTAACAGCAATCATTCTGGCTCACCAGTGACTCTGGCCCTTACAGGACACATTTGGGGAGCATCTCATGATGCTGGCCTAAGGAAAACCGGCATTATCCTTCCAAAAAAACGGCGGTAGCTACAGGCCGCCTTACATGATCTCCCCAATGTTGCGGAACAGATTTTCCGCCTACTTTTACGCTGGATTGTTCATGAAAGCTACTATGTCGTACGATGGTCTGGATACCACTCACGCTGACGTATCTCCTGCAATCAAACAGCTTTTCGCTGGTTTTAGCCGTTCTGCCAGAGCCATGTCCTCCCTGCCAGCGATGGCCGTTCCCGCTACTTCTGGTGGCGCTGTACTGTTTGCGCTACTGCTGATCCCTTCCGTTTTTAGTCATGCGGCGACTGACGAACGTGTCTTGGCCAATACCGTTCCCGCCCATGTGGCCAGCCTGTCTCCGGATGTATTACGCGTGGGCGTGTCGGGTGGTTTTGTCCCAGCGATGACCAACCTGAGCTACCGTTTGCAACAACTCTTAGGCATGCGCATCGTCATTATCAGCGGATCGGTTAAGGAGCTATATTCCACCGTTGCTTCGACTCCGGCTGCGTATGACCTGATCATCAATGGCCGTACCGAGCAACTGAATCAACTGGCACAGCAACGCAAAATCCTGCCCGACACCACGACTGTGATTGCCAAAAGTCAGGTCGTGCTGTGGTGCCCAAGCAACCGCATTCAGCCACGGGTATCCATCCTCGGAACCTTGCAGTCGCCAGGTGTGCAACGTGTGGCCTTGTCAGCCTACGGCAGCCCGGTCAGTCAGCTGGTAGAGCGCTCACTATTTCCGCTACCAGCCTCGATACAGCTCGTTCGCACGGGGCATTCACTGGCTTCCTGGCGGATGGCCCGAAATGGTCAGGTCGATTGTGCGTTTACCATGCGCGGGCTGATGAGTCACTCTGACCGTTTTCAGGTTATTCCCAATCAGAGGTTTGACCTTATCACATCGGTTCCTGCCTCATCCACCAAGCCTGACACGGCACGCCAGCTGATCCAGATTCTAAATTCTCCGGTCATTCAGGCACGGATGCAGGTGTTTGGGTATCTTTGAAGCGGCCATGCTAAGGATGCAAGGTCTGGTTCAGTTAAATCCGCCGCCCCAGACCACGCATGACACTCTCCCTCGCCTATAACTCATGCAGAACTCATGTGGAAAAAATTAGAATAATCACTTCACTCTCCTAAATTTTTTTCCCCTACCAACTGTTACAGGTACTTTTTCCAACCCTACTCGGCTCGCGTGGCACGGAGCACTTCTTCCAGCGTGGTTTTTCCCTGCAATACCTTGCTCAGGCCATCCTGACGGATTGACGGAGACAATTGCCGGGCATGGTCTTCGAGTTGCTGCTCGGCAACATTACTGTGAATCAGTCGCCGCATGTCATCGTCTACCGGCACTACTTCGTAGATCGCGGTACGGCCACTAAAGCCAGATTGATTACACCGCTCACAGCCCTGTGGCACCGGCAAACGCAGTGGTGAGGTAAACGGTACTCCAGCAAACAGGGCGGCTTCCGACTCATCCGCCAGCCGCCATTGGGTGCACTGGGAACACAGGGTACGCACCAGCCGCTGCGCCAGGACACCAATCAGCGAGGACGACATCAAAAACGGTTCGATGCCCATGTCTTTCAGGCGGGTCACAGCCCCAACGGCGGTGTTCGTGTGTAGGGTAGACAGCACCAAATGGCCGGTCAGTGAAGCCTGCACGGCGATTTCAGCCGTTTCCAGATCACGAATTTCCCCAATCATCACCACATCGGGGTCTTGCCGCAAAATCGCCCGCAAGGATCGCGCAAAGGTCATATCGACCTTGGTATTCACCTGAGTCTGGCCTATACCTTCGAGCTGGTATTCGATCGGGTCTTCGACGGTGAGGATATTGCGGGTGTGGTCGTTCAGATCGGTGAGCGCCGCATACAGCGTGGTGGTTTTACCGGAACCGGTCGGCCCAGTCACTAGAATAATGCCATGCGGGCGATGAATCAGCCCGTTCAGCCGCTCATAGTCTTTGGGCATCAGACCCAGGTGGCTCATATTCAGCCGGCCTGCCTGTTTGTCGAGCAGGCGCATCACTACCCGTTCGCCATGACTGGACGGCAAGGTGGATACCCGCACGTCTACTTCCCTACCCGCCAGACGCAGCGAAATACGGCCATCTTGCGGAATGCGTTTTTCAGCAATATCCAGCCGTGCCATGACCTTGATCCGGGAAATCAGCAATGGTGCCAGTTCGCGCCGTGGCTGGACGATTTCCCGCAATTGACCATCCACCCGCAGGCGTACGGCGAGCTTTTTTTCAAAGGATTCAATGTGTATATCCGAAGCACCCAGCCGGATGGCTTCGGACAACAGGGCATTGATCAGGCGAATAATGGGCGCATCGTCCTCCTGATCCATCAGGTCTTCGGTTTCCGGTACCTGATCGGCCAGACTCAATAGATCGGGATGGTCTTCCAGACCCGCTGCGATTTGCTGGGATTCGCCGGTATCGCCGGCAAAGGCACCGGCCAGTAATTTGCCAAATTCATCATCCGAGACGGTCTGATAGCGGGCAGGCTCGGCAAGTAAACGGCGTACTTCCGCCAGCGCGGGCATGGGGGTGTCGTCACGCAGGAGGACGATGGGCTGTTCGCCGTCAAAGTGCAGCAGGACGCCATGGCGTTTGGCAAAACTGTAGGGGAGCTGGCCTTGTCGAAGCAGTTGCACGGTCGCGTCCTTGATCTGATTTGGGGTTGAGCTTGGGTGTGAGTTAATTGCTCATCGGGCTGGATAGAGTGTACGTGACTATACGTGAGTATGGGCGTAATGCCTACTGATCTCGGTGCAGGCTGGTTATTCCCCTGCCGCTACGGTGAAAAACGCATGTTCGCTAGAGTGGTCAGAGCTACTGTTGACTAGGCAGAGCGAGAGTGCACAAGTTACAGTCTATGAGAACCATAGTAATAAAAAAACCCACCCACTCTCTTTTGAGTGAATGGGTCAAAACTTTAGCCTAATTAAATTACTTCAGCAAAGACTCTATCGCTGTGGCAGCTGTGCTATTGAACCCAAAGCAACTTTGCTCATATACGGATAAATAGTGCTGTAGCTGCGCCTTCATAAAAGCCGTTGTTTTAGGGTCATTTATTATAGCATTCAGTTTAGTGATCGTCGCGGCTGCATTAAAACCTTCTACCCGATTTAACTCGGCAGTGTACACTCTGCCATTGTATTCAATAGCCGCATCATCCCAATCACCTAATGCTGGATCAATCGACTGAAGATAAGCCACCTTATACCCACCCCAGGTTGCGGTTTTAACCTCAAACATTGCTGTATCGATACTACTTTGTTGGTCCGTCGCCCACTCAGCCACCGAGGCGTATCCCAAATCAGAAGTAGCGTCTGGTGTAAATTCAATATACGACTGATTGGGCTTTACACTAATGCCATGACTACAGATGGAACCAGCAGGAAATGTAGCCGAAGAAGTGATCAGCGACTTCAGTTTAGCATCGGCCCCCGCTGTCAACGGTTGGCCTACGTCATAATTTGCGAGCACATACATTTTTATGGGTTTGCCCGAAATATTTAATGCTGCAAAGCCAGTGGTAATTTCAATTGGGGTATTTCCTGCAACGTCATATTGCGCCAAAGTGACCTTTCCACTGGCATCCATGGTCTTTTTATAGGTTGTGTTGCCAGTGTAGCGATACAGCCCGTTGGCGCTCAGACGATAAACATCGGAATAAATCAGTGGAGGCTTAATCATTCCTGGTGTTGCATAAACATAACTATTCGCTTCTGTTACGCTATTGGTGTGAACTTGCAGAGCTTGTTTCACCACAAAAAACTGTGAGTCTGTTGAAGAAGCATTTTCCCACATTGTATCGTAAGTAGGCCATTGGAGCACGTCTTCGGCAGTTACTTGTGCGGCTGTACCTGTACCTGTACCTGTGTTTGTACCTGTGTTTGTACCTGTGTTTGTTCCTGTGTTTGTACCTGTGTTTGTACCTGTGTTTGTACCTGTGTTTGTACCTGTGTTAGTCGCCGATGTGTTAACGCCAGAAGATCCACCACCGCCACAGCCGGGCAGAATGGCCAGTGTTGCAACAATAAAGGCAATCGATAAAAGTGATTTTTTCATGTTGATACTCGTTGGTTAAAAAAATTGGAATAGTGCTAAAACGGAAGATTCGATATTTTTTGATCAAATTAATGGGTTTGTTAGCGATAATTAAATATGCTAAATTTGGCGGCGCAGATATTAACACTATTTGAATTTAAAGTAACAAATTATTTACATTAAATTATTTTAACCCCAATACCGTTTAAGCCCCAGGAAAAGGCTTGACCCGCACCTCGATCGTCGCACATTGATACGCGATAAGAAAGGCGTAAATATGAGCAATATACCCTCGCCATGAGCGATGCCTTGAATGCTCCAGCCCCAAATCCTCTTTCAACTGACTGTTGACCGTTTCGAACAAAGTGCGCTGGCACAACTAGTGCTCATCTTCTGGGGAAAAGACGGGCTGCTGCA
>CAUJHL010000079.1 GCA_963204705.1 Pseudomonadota bacterium
CGCCTGCGTTGCCTGTGGCCATCAAGACACAACTGTCGTTGGTAGAGGTATCGCCGTCGATGGTGACGCGGTTAAAGGACTGATTGACCACGGTATCCAGCATTTGTTGCAGCAGAGGTTGGGCAATCGGCAAATCCGTGGCCACGTAGCCGAGCATGGTCGCCATGTTCGGGCGGATCATGCCAGCGCCTTTGCTGATACCGGTGATAGTGTAAACGATGCCGTCCAGCGTCAACTTCTCGCTGGCACCTTTGGGGAGGGTATCCGTTGTCATGATCCCACGAGCGGCCATCGCCCACTGATCTGCATCCAGTGCGGCGAGGGCTTTGGGCAAGCCTGCTTCCAGGCGTTCGATCGGCAATTGCTCACCGATCACACCCGTTGAAAAAGGCAATACGTGCTCGGGGCGTACCTTGCCGAGCTGAGCCAGTGCATCACAACTGCGGCGTGCGTTCGCCATCCCCTGCTCGCCGGTTCCTGCGTTGGCATTACCGGTATTGATCAGCAGAAAGCGAGGCGTCACGGCTTGCAAATGCTGGCGGCAAAGTTGCACGGGCGCCGCACAGAAGGCATTTTTGGTAAAAACAGCAGCCACTGTCGTGCCTTCCGCCAGCTCAAACACCACTAGATCTTTGCGGTTGGGATAACGAATATGGCTTTCGGCAATACCAATGCGCACACCGTTAACCGTGTGCATGACAGGGAGGCTGAGATCACCAACGGGCATGGCTATATATCCTGATTATTAGAAAATTTTAAACGTTCTATGCGAACGGAATCCGCTCTTACACTTTACGCACAACGACGGAACCAATCGAATATCCGGCGCCAAAGGAGCAAATAACGCCCAGATCGCCAGCGTTCAGATCTGCTGAAGTTTTGTGAAAGGCAATAATCGAACCTGCCGAACTGGTATTGGCGTATTCATCCAGAATAATCGGTGCACGTGTAGAGTCAGAACCTGCTTCACCCAGCATCATTTTTAAAATCAGCGCGTTCATATTCGCGTTGGCCTGATGCAGCCAAAAGCGCCGGACATCCGTTAGCTGAAACCCCAGATCTTGTACATGGTCAGTAATGGTTTTAGCGACCAGTGGCGATACTTCGCGGTAGACTTTCTGGCCATTTTGTTTAAACAGTTTATCGGGTTTGCCAATACCGCTTTCATCACCACGATTCAGGAAACCAAAGTTATTACGGATATTATTGGAAAATTGCGTCAATAGCCGGGTGCCCAGGATTTCAAAACCGTGCTTGCTGTCGGTCTCTTCGATAATCACTGCGGTACACACGTCACCGAAAATAAAATGGCTGTCGCGCTCGGTCCAGTTCAAATGCCCCGAGGTGATTTCCGGATTGACCATTAACACCCGTTTCGCCGAACCGCTGCGAATCGCATCGACTGCCTGTTGTAATCCAAAGGTCGCCGCGCTGCAGGCCACATTCATGTCAAAGGCATAGCCGCGCGTCATACCCAATGCCGCCTGAACTTCGATAGCCACTGCCGGATAGGCCCGCTGAAAATTGGAACAGGCCATAATGACCGCATCCAGATCTTCTGGCTCGAGTCCGGCCATTTTTAGGGCATCTTTGGCTGCGGCAACGGCGATTTCAGCCTGAATCGAGAGTGCTTCGTTCGGACGTTCGGGAATAATAGGCGCCATCCGTGCGGGATCAAGCACGCCTTCTTTATTCATGACGTAGCGCGATTTGATGCCACTGGCTTTTTCAATAAATTCAGGCGAAGACCCCCGCTTGGCTTCGAGCGTTCCTGCTTCGATTTCGGCTGCATGCTGCAGATTGTACTGTTCGACATGCGCATTCAGGCTTTGCACCAACTCCACGTTGGAAATGGAATAAGGCGGCGTATAGAGACCTGTTCCGGTAATCCGAATGCCCATGAAACGCTCCTGCCTGAAAAAATTAACAGTTTTAACACAGTTGATAACAGAGCTTGCTAACGGCCTAGGCCGGAGGGCAAATGCCCTGAATCCTGTAGGGCAGCCAGCACTCAGTAGGCTACGACTGTCTCTTGCTGACGATTCTAGCCCCTTGTGGTGTCGCTTGCTACCCTTGGCGGGGTGGGATTGTTCACTCTGGCGGTCATTCCCTTGACATGGAATCTCGGCTATAACACATTCAGCGAAGC
Source organism: Pseudomonadota bacterium (assembly GCA_963204705.1). GTDB lineage: Bacteria > Pseudomonadota > Gammaproteobacteria > Pseudomonadales > Moraxellaceae > CAUJHL01. The sequence continues at coordinate 2,150 of CAUJHL010000079.1, forward strand.
TTAAACGAACAGTAAATAGAGCTCCGCCAAAACACGGGTCAAAGAAATGCCCCTTTCAATTATGAAGTGATTGACACCCTTAAGGAGTGTGTTATGCCGTCAATGATGGACGTATTTCAGGCAAAACCGTCGCAAGATATTTTTCACGTGACACCCGATACGACGGTGTTCGAAGCGATCAAAATCATGGCCGATAAGGGCATTGGTGCCTTACTTGTGATAGAAGAGGGCGAATTGGCCGGCATTTTTAGCGAACGCGATTACACCCGAAAAATTGCACTCATGGAACGTTCCTCCCGCACGACGCCAGTCCGCGCGATCATGACCAGTAAATTGATTGTCGCCAGTCCAGCCAGCCAGCTCACCGAATGTCTGAGCCTGATGACCGACTCGCGGATTCGCCATTTGCCCATCGTAGAAGGAAAAAAAGTGGTGGGCATGCTCTCACTGGGCGATCTGGTCAAAGCGCTGATTCGGGAACAACAGAAGCTGATTGACCAGTTGCAAACCTATATCAGTGGCTAAAACCTAAAGATAAAACCCTTATCTAAGATGGTCTTAGCTAACATAGCTTTGACCAACATGGCTTTGACCAACATGGCTTTGACCAAAAAACCGTAGCCTAAAAAATTCAGAAAAAAGCCCGCCACGGTATCCATGGCGGGTTTTGAAGTTCGTTCTTAGGCACGTTGCGGAATAAAGATAACCGTGCGCTCACAGGGACTGATAAAAACGCCACATGTCAGTCGCCATGTCATCCAGCGTTCTGGACGGTGTCCATTTCAACAGTTCCTGAATGTGTCGAATGTCAGCGACGATCGTCGCTGCCTCGCCTTCCCGTTCAGCGACCGTTTCGTTTGCGATCTCTTTACTGGTCGCTGCTTCAAAGCTTTTTACTACCTCTGGCACCGTTACGCCTTCGCCACGGGCAATATTGAACACTTCCAGCGCCTGCGGCTGGTTAAACAGCCATCCCAGTACATACATGTGTGCTTCGGCAACATCCATCACATGCACGTAGTCGCGGATGCCACTGCTGTCTACCTTTCCCTCTTCACGAACCGGAATCTCCAGCGCCCCGCGTTCGTCCTTGGCTACTTGCGCCAGGCTTGGCATCAGATTGCCTGGGACACCCGTGGGCCATTCGCCAATGATGCCGCTGGGATGGGCGCCAGCAATATTGCCATGGCGTAAAATGGCGATCCGCCAGTCTGGCTCTGCCGTAAACAAATCGTGCAGGATTTCTTCACACATCACGGTGCTGTTGGCATAGGGGGTTTCAGGGTTGATCAGGCTTTTTTCGGTCAGGGCGCTATCGTCGGTCTGACTGCCATACACCGCCAAACTGGAACTGTAGACCAGCGTTTTAACGCCACTCCGCTGCATCACCCGAAGCAGGCTCATGGTGCCACCGACATTATCGTTATAATAATCCAGAGGTTGCATGACCGAGTCCAGCGTGGATTTCATCCCGGCACAATGGATGACACCACTAACGGCGTATTGATCAAAAATCTTTTGCAGCGCAGGCGTATTGCGAATATCCAGCCGAAAAAAAGTGACGTAACGGCCCGCCATGTATTCCAGCCGTTCGAGGACTTCCATCCGTGAATGCGAAAGATTATCGACCAGTATGACTTCGTGGCCCTGTGACAAAAGCATTGCCGCCATGTGTGACCCGAGAAATCCAAGTCCACCCGTGATGAGTATCATTCCTTTGTCCTGCCTAATTCAAACACATCACAAACACCGCACACGCACGCGTGGCACTAAAATGGTGGCATCATCGACCCTTTGGCCTGAACGATGCCTGCGCTATCATACGCATCCCATAAGTCTGTGTCATGACGCTTTTTGGGGTTTCTCTGTGTGATGACACAATCGTTACTTCGTTCAGCACAGGACGTTCTCATGGAAACGGAACGCCTTGCCAAAGTAGTGACCGGTTAATTCGGTCATCAGGTTTAATGGCAAGCGTCCTGCGCATCATTCCACAACGCTTTTTCGGTTAAACGAGGTTGACGATGCCTGAATCCTCACTCACACCAGAACTCGCATCCAACCGTGCAGAGTGCATGCGCATCGTGATGATCCTCACCGCAGCTCCAGAACATCCGATGGCGTGGCATGCCGTACATTTGGCGGAAAGCCTGAGCCAGATGGGCCATCAAGTGTTGCCGTTTTTTTATATGGACGCGGTTCGGGTAGCCAATAGCCTACAATGGCAACCCAGCGATCAACCCTGTTTGCTCCGGCAATGGCAGCAATTGCCGCTGGATAAACCGGTCTGTGTGAGTGCCGCACTCGCTCGTGGGGTAACGGATGCGGACAATCAGCAGCAGCATCAGTTGCCTACGCATAATCTGGCGAATGGCTTTCGGCTGACCGGACTGGGCGAACTGGCTGAATTAACCCTTACAGCGGATCGGCTGATTCGTTTATGACCAATACTGAACCTCATACAGAACCTGGCGCTGAAGCGAATATGGAACCTAAGGCTGAACCTGGCACTCACCCTATGAGTGAGCGGCGCAAACGCCTGTTGGTCATTTTTTCCGGACCAGTGGCAAACCCAATAACGCTGAAAGAAGCCCTTCAGGCAACGATGGTTTTGGCGACCTTTGGCAGTGAGGTCAGCGTGCTGTTTCGCAGCGAAGCACTGGCCTTATTGGCAGCTAAAACAGCCTGGACTGCGGGGCTACCGGACTGGCGCGCCATGATTGAGAGTTTTGAGTGGTATGATCTCAGCCCTATCTGGGTGGAAGCTCACAGCGACAATAAGAAATCCATTGCGTTTCCCGTTATTGACCCCGCGCTTGAGATTCAAAGCAAAACGCTGGATGCGGATTTATTGGCTACGTTTGATCAGGTAATTCACTGGTGACTTTGCATCTTTTGTCGAGCCCTCCCGCTCGCTGGCCCACGGTGCTACCTGCACTGCTCGCCTGTTGGCAACACGGCGATCGCCTCCTGCTAGTGGCCGAGGCCTATATGGGATTACCCCAGTTATGCTCTGCTGAGGAATTGACTGGCTCAGTGTCAATTCTTGAGGCAGATGCGCAGGTCTATGGTCAGTTGCCCAGTATTGAGGGCATAACGATTGAGCACTGGTCTTACAGTGACTGGGCGGAAGCTGTGGTGAATGCCACCAAAGTCATTCATTGGTAAGCTCAATGGCTAAGGTGAATTACTCAACTGAATTCCCCAATGCCATTCAATCGTCATTACATAGACAGTCAATTAACATGACAAAGAACAGACCTACAACCCACCACTTAGACCAAAGCTCCGATCTAACTGGAATAAACTTGCCAGTGTCAGATCAGCCACTCGATGAGCACGGTCATCTTCTAAATAGTGACAGTTGGTCAGAAGCTTG